>JAZLEQ010000048.1:0-70288 GCA_045615365.1 Alphaproteobacteria bacterium | reverse complement strand
TCGGTTTTACTAATGTGATATCAAAAGAAAATGAAGCACTCCGTATTAATGATACAAAAACCATAAAATCATTATACGAGCAAAAGCTAAAAACTGTTGCAGCTTACCGTTCAATCAGCGCATTTTTCATTAAAAATCGTGCTACCATAGCCAATTTCAACGGTCCTGATAAAGAAGACCTTAAAGTTTTGTCTGTGGAACTTGATAAAGCTTTAAAGACTAACGAAATGTTGCTGAAAGCATCTATGGAAGCAGGCAAAAGGGTTATGGACACATTTATTAACATAGCCAAAACCACCAATAACTCCAACGCTACTTCATATGGCGCAAGAGGAACATACACTCCGCTCAACAATAATCATAATGCATTGGCATTTAACAGGACACTGTAAGGAGAAATATCATGGCATTATTAAGTAGTATCTCAAGCTCCTTGTCGGGAATGAAAGTCGCCCAAGCGCAATTAGAAATTATCAGTAACAATATAGCCAATGTTGATACACAAGGCTATACTCGCAAACACGCGGTTCAGTCTGCAGTTGTTGCTGCCGGCAACACCATGGGTGTAACCTTAGGCAAAACCCAACGCACTGTTGATGAAGGATTATTGAAAAGTTTTCTAACATCAAATTCCAATTCATATTCTATGAATTCGCAATTCAGTTATCTGAGTAGGTTAGATAGTGTAATGGGAACAACCGAAGGAGGAAATTCAATAGCTTCAAATTTATCAAATTTGCAAAGTTCTTTTGAAACTTTGGCAACCAACGTTTCATCTGCCGCATCTCGTTATCAGCTTTTGACTAATGCACAAGCTCTTACATCTAAACTGAACAGTCTTTCCACCAACATCCAAACTCTTCGTGGCAATGCCGATATGGAAATTAAAGATGCTGTTGACCAAGCCAATGCTTTAATAAACAGTATTGCCGAATTGAATACCGACATCGTTAAATATTCGGTTCTAAATCGTGATGGTGTAGCCAATCTTCAAGATCAACGCGATGAAGCCTTAAGGGAGTTAAGCTCGCTTATTGATATCACATACTACACCAGAGATACCGGAGCGGTGGTAATTCAAACCACAGGTGGCACAATGCTTTTGGATAATGAAGTTCACGAGATGTCACACGTTGCATTAGCTCAGGTTGGGGCCGATAACAGCTACGACGGAGGCAATATCAAAGGTATATATGTTGACGGAGTAGATATCACCAAAAACATAAGAAGCGGAACAATCGGCGGTTTAATAGAAATAAGAGATGAAACATTACCATCACTCCAAGGTCAATTGGACGAACTTGCTAAAGTATTATACGACCAAATCAATAGTGTCCACAACCAAGGAACCGCATATCCGAATATGCCGTCTGAAATGGTTGGTTCAAAATCATTCATCAGTGATGCAAATGGTGTTTACAGTCAAAGAATAAAAATTCAGGAAGGCGACGTTCGTTTTATCATTTTTAATGAAAGCGGCCAGCAGGTTTCAACTGCATCATTGAAAGGAGATCTTAATTTTAATCCTGACGGCGAAACTCTTGCTTCAATGGCAGAAAAAATTGAAAATTGGATGAATGGTAAGGGAGGATTAAACGGAGCCGAAGTTTCATTCAATGGTTCCGGCAATCTGGTTATTAATACAGCAGACAGCAGCTATACCGTATCCATAGTTGATGAAGCATCATCCAACCCCGGTTCTGAACAAACCAACGCAGTTATTGCTTTTGATGTTGACGGACAAGGAAACTATGAAAAAACATTCAACGGTTTTTCTGACTTTTTCGGCTTAAACGATTTTTTTGTAAAACCCACAAATGATTATATATATGATTCTAAAGTAGTTAATGACAGGGCATTGCTCGGCAATGTTTCAGATACCACATGGTCTTTTTCATTGGCACCTGCCAGCATGGACATCGGATCAATCAATATCAATAAGAATATGACAATCAGAGATATCGCCAATGAAATAAATTCAAATGAAGACATCAACGACCGTATCAGAGCTTCAATTATACAAAATGGTGACGGCTATATGCTCAGAATTGAAAGCACCGAAGGTCGCCAACTCGAAATAGCTGAAACAGTAGGTGGAGGAGTTTTGGAAAAATTGAATATATCGCCGTCTTCTTGCGGTTATGCCGCAGTTATAGCCGTTCGTTCAGATATTGTTGAAAATGCGAACAAAATAGCATGCGGTTCACCTGATTTTGAAGGAAATAAGGGAACATATACCATCAGCGCCGCAAGCAACAAAATAGCGAATAAATTGGCAGATGTTTTCACTACAACACAAACATTTAATCAAGCTGGTAACATAGCTCAAACAGTAACAACCTTGTCAAATTATTCATCAAATTTTGTGGGCAATGTTGCCAGTTCGACTAATACGGCACAAAGTTCATACGACTATCAAAACGCGTTAACATCATCAATTTCGCTTAAAGAAGCTCAAATTTCCGGAATTGATATTGATGAAGAACTTTCGCAAATGATAATCTATCAGCAATCTTATGCAGCTTGCGCTCAAGTATTTACCGCATCGCGAGAAATTTTAGATGTGTTGATGGGAATAGTATAGGAGAAAGAAAATGGTTAGAGTTCCTACATATGCAAGTTATATGACATTATTAAATCAGGCAATGATAAACAAATCGCTTGTAAATCAATATAGCTATCAGGCAACCAGCGGTATCAAATATGCCAACTATTCGGGCTATGGCATGACCGCTTCAAATATCGTGAATATGGAAGCTTCGTTGTCTGTAACTCAAAATTTTTACGATAATAACACTGTTTTGAACACTTCAATAACCGCTATGAGCACGGTAATGGATACAATAGAAAACGCAGCCAGCTCTTTTAAAAGCCAATTAAATGCATCAATTTCCGCATTATCAAATCTGAAGCAAGGCGAGCCGGTAACCGCAGAAATTTCTTCTTCAATTTCCGAATTGCAAATGGTCGCATTTTCCACCATGTCGTTATTATCCGATGCTCTTAACCAATCAATCGGCGGTAAATATATTTTCGGCGCAGGTTCTTCATCAGCTCCTACCGAATTTAATTTTACCACACTGGAGGAATTTCAAAATTATTACGACGGCATAAATATTAAATATCCGTCTACAACAAATGCTAACCTCTCAAGTCGCGATGCAAGTTGGAAAAATTCCGGCAACCTGACTATCAGTGAAAATTTAAGCACCTACAATTCAGAAGCTCTCAACAGTTTTTTTAATACTGTTGTTGTAGGAGGAGCCGATACAACCGGAAATCTGACATTATCGTCCAATGATAATACATTACAATCTGATATTGAAGGAACATTTGACAGTGTTAAAGCCGGTGATGTATTGAAGATAAATGATGGTAATTCAACACAATCGTATGAAGTAAAAAGTGTATCAGCTGACGGAAAAACAGTAACATTTAAAAACAATGTTGAATTTGATCCGACAGATCCTGATGTTGTTGGTGGAGTTAAAACATATACTGACGGCATGTCCGGCACAGAAAATGTGGTTATAAGCGCTTCTTCAGCCAATATATTTACTTTAGAATCACAAAACGGTTTTTTAACAACCGCAGTGGTGGGCAACGAAAACACAACAGGAACCCTGACACTGTCTGCTGACGACGACACATTGCACGCCGAAGTTTATGGTGCGTTTAATACAATCAGCGCCGGTGATACATTGATGATTAATGACGGCACTGCCACAAAAGCCTATGTTGTAGAAAGTGTATCATCAGATGGTAAAACCATAACTTTTGCCGATGACATCACTTTTGATCCTGCAGACCCTGATGTTGTTGATGGAGTGAAAACATATACCGACGGACAATCTGCAACAGGTAGTGTAACAATAAGCACTTCATTTGCTCAAGGAACAATTTTGAATTATTCGGACGTAGATGGCACAACACTTTCGCCGATGCAGGTCATCAAACTTAATGATGACGGCTCACTTGTTGTCAGTGCAAACGATTCTCTCGCCCCGATGAACATAGCAGCCAACAAAAAATGGGAGCTTTCTTCGGAAAGCTACTATGTCGGTGGTTCAGCTGAAGAAACTTTCAGAGTTTCCGATAGTCAAACAGTTACTTTTGATATCAATGCCAATGATAGTGTTTTTGAAAAATTGTTCCGTTCGTTGGGGGCGATAGCTCAAGGTAATATGATACAAGTTGATGGCGAAGGCAATGTAACAAATGCTGATGATGTTACCAAACTTGTCAATGAAGCAATGTCGTTTTTACAGTCAGCAATTGACAATAACGGCAAATCCACCAACGGCAAAAATGAAACAATATCATTGGTTATTGCTAAGGTTTCAGCTAATTACGTAACATTGGATAATGTTCAAAAAACACTTGAATCTTTACAATCAAATCTGGAAGAAAGTATCTATGATATAAAGAATGTTGACAAAACCGAGGCAACCGTAAAGCTTTTGGAAGCCCAAAATTCCTTGGAGGCATCTTATAGTGTTTTATCCAATGTCTTAAACTTGTCATTATTAAACTATTTGGATTGATGTTTTATTGAAAGCAGGTTTTCATGCGTTACGAAAAAGTTAAGGTTAACGGGGCGTTGGGTATTGTATTATGCAACGATATAAACATAGCCTCAAAAAACTACTCTAAAGGACATATTGTAACAGCTGAAGATATTGATGTTTTTAAATTAAACGGTATAAATTATATATATGGTGTGTATTTTGACGAGGGAGACATAAGTTTTGATATAGCCCTTAAACAAATTGCAGCCCAATTATGCGGCGAGGGATTGGGATATTTTGTAGATAGTGACGGTATATGTAAAATAGTTGCTTCTAAAGACGGAGTTTTAAATTGTGACGAACGTCGCATCGATAAATTTAATTCATTCAATTCCTATTTTATCCTAAATGCCGTTTATCCCTACAGCATTATAAAAGAGGGTGATATAATTGCCGAACTGAATACACCGCTTACTCTTATATCACAAGATGATGTAGATAATTTAATTTTTCGTCTTTCCGGTAATTCACAGATTTTGAATCTCATAAGCATAGAAGAAAAAAATGCAACATTTATATTTCCGCACCACTATCATGATGACGATGAAAATATGTTGTTTACATCTGTTTTAATGAAGGTTCTTGACGATTTTTCACCATATGGCATAACCTTAGATAAAGAAATTGACAGCAATTATGATGAAGGCGAAATTTCCGATATTTTGTTTGATATAGCTAAACAGAATAGCGATATTGTTTTCATATTGCGTCCGTTGAAATCTTCGCAGTCTTCTGATGAGATAAGTAGAGGAATAGAAGCATTTTGCGACGAAATTGTCAATTATTCGTTACCCTATGTGAAAGCGAGCGATTTGTTAATAGCTCAAAAAGGTAAATTGAAAATTATTGTTTTACCATATAATTACGACAAAGCTGATACTTATGATATCAACAAGGTTATCAAGCAGGCCGTTTTTACCGAACATCTCACATCGTCGATTTTTTCTCACAAATATTCATCAATTTTAGGTTTAGGCGAAAAGCTCAATAAAAAACACAAAAACAAGCTCATAACATCAGGTAACAAAAGCAGAAGTGCATCAAAAGGACGAGTTGCCGTTGTTATCTTGGCAGCCGGTCAAGGATCCCGTTCCGGAGGAGGAAAACTATTGTCTGTTAATACAAAAGATGAACCGCTATTTATTCACGCGGTTAAAGCAGCCATTGCCTCCAATGCACGTCCGGTATTTGTGGTAATAGGGCATCGTGCGGAAGAAATGGAAGAATATTTGAGCCGATACGATATAAATGTTTTGTATAATCCTTCATATTCATCAGGAATACGCACATCAATTGATATGGGATTAAAGTCAGTTCCCTCATCATGTGACGGAGCTATTTTGCTTCCTGCCGATATGCCTAATATTACCGGTGATGACATCAATAAGATGATTTCTTCTTTTGATAAAACACAAGAAAAACAAATATGTCTGTTTGCACATAAAGGAATGCGCAGCAATCCCATATTATGGAGTCGTTCGCTATATTCCAAAGCAGACATAGTTCCGGAAAATTCTCACACCAGAATTACTTTGGCAGAGCACTACGACTACATAAAAACAATCAACATAAAAGACGCCGACAAACTTAAGGATATAAATTTTGTCGGCGAACTTAAAGAATATTGTAAGTCTTAAAAAATTAATCAATAATTTTTTTGGCAATATCCAAATATGCTTTGGCATAAGGACTGTCAGGTTCAGCTATAACAATAGGCTGACCTTCATCAGCATGAGAGCGAATTGTATAGTTGAGAGGTATTTCCCCCAAGAACTTAACTCCTAATCGTTCTGCTGTTTTTTTTGCGCCTTCATATCCGAAAATATTATCACGATTACCGCATTTCGGGCAAATATAATAGCTCATGTTTTCTACGATTCCCAAAATCGGAACATCAACTTTTGCAAACATATTCACTCCTTTAACGGCATCAATCAAAGCAATATCTTGCGGGGTTGAAACAATGATTGCTCCATCTATTTTAAGCCTTTGAGACAATGTAATTTGAATATCACCGGTTCCCGGCGGCATATCAATAACCATAACATCGGTTTCACTCCAATTAACTTCTGTTAAAAGTTGTTCAATAGCTCCGCATGCTTTTGAACCGCGCCAAATAAGCGGAGTATCTCTGTCAATAAGAGTGCCTATAGACATCGATTGTATACCGAATGCCTCAAAAGGTTCAAATGTTTTACCATCTAAAGAAACTGCCGGTTGGTTTTCGTAACCCAGCATTGTAGGAATTGACGGCCCGTAAATATCCGCATCAAACAAAGCCACTTTTTTTCCCAACGCAGCAATGGCTAAGGCTAAATTTACGGATGTTGTTGACTTTCCGACCCCTCCTTTACCGGAAGCAACCGCATATATTTTTTTTACATTTTTCACATTCCACATATCCGGTTTATCTTGTAATGACGGTGCGGCTTTTGCTGCAGTATAAATTATATTTACTTTTTTTATCTCTTCAAAATTTGCAAGTTCTGCTTTAATTTTCTCTGTTATTTGGTTGTTTTCGTTTGTATTTTGTAATGTTATAATTGCGCGCCCGTCCTTAAAAATTATTGACGAAATATTTTCCGCATTAAAGCTTTTCAATACGATTTCTCTTATTTTATCTTCCATAATATTCCCCTGTTGATAGATGAATGATTATTGTTTTCTTGCCTTATTTATATTATATAATTGCAATGATGCAACTAAAAAAGTGGAGATAATATCATAATGGCAAAAATACCAAGTCCGTGGGACGATAATGAAGACGAAAAAGGCCCTTGGGAAAACAACGATCCGAAAGAGAGCAAAATAAAGCCCTTCAAGCCTCGCAAAGAATATCATTTGGAAGTGAAGTGGTGGTGGCTTATTGCTTTGGTGATTTTGGTTTGGATCGCTTCAGGTTTCTATCAGGTTCAACCTAATGAAGAAGCAATTGTTTTGCGTTTTGGCGCATTCAATCAAGTTACAACCCCCGGCTTGCACTATCATTTACCATACCCGATTGAAACAATAAAAAAAGTAAATATTACTCAAGAACGCAGTATTAACTTGGGCATTCAAGAACATAGGGAAGTCGGAACCAATACCTTTACCGAAAGCCACATGCTTACCGGTGATGAAAATATTGTTGACATAAATTTGACCATTGTGTGGCGAGTTGAGAATGCCAAAGACTACGTATTTAACATGCAAAGTCCTGATCAAACAGTCAGAGTTGCCGCCCAATCGGTTTTGCGTGAAATTGTGGGGCAATCACAAATGATGCCGATTATTTCCGGTGATCGCGGTAAGGTTGAAGATGAAACCAAAGAAGAACTCCAAAAAGTTTTGGATGAATTTGGTGCCGGTATCAAAATTGTGCGTGTAAAACTACAAAAAGCAGATCCCCCAAAACAAGTTGTTGATGCTTTCAACGAAGTCCAACGAGCTAAAGCAGATATGGAACGCTTCAAAAATGAGGCAGAAGCCTATCGCAATGAAATTTTGCCCAAATCACGAGGCGAGGCGGCTCAAAGGATTCAAAATGCCGAAGCCTACAAACAATCGGTTGTAAGCAAAGCAAAAGGTGAGGCAGAAAGATTTTTATCCGTATATAATGCATATAAAAACGGTAAAGATGTAACAGTTAAACGTTTGTATATAGAAACTATGGAAAAAGTTTTGGGTAATTCCGATAAAGTTATTATCGATTCAGGAAGCAAAGGTAACAGCCCAATACCCTACTTACCGCTTGATAAATTGAACAAAGGAGCAAACTGATGTCTGATAAATTAAAACTAATCATTGGAGGTTCCGTTGCAGCAGTGTTATTGGTTGCATTTGAAAGTCTTTTCATTTTAAATCAAACCGAACAGGCCATAGTTTTGCAATTTGGCGAGCCTGTGCGTGAAATTAAAAACCCCGGATTAAAGTTGAAAATTCCCTTTATACAAAAAGTTGTAATATACGATAATCGTTTATTGAATTTAGATCCTCCGGCACAGGAAGTGGTGTTGAATGATAAAAAACGCTTGGATGTCGACAACTTTACCCGTTATCGCATAGTTGATCCGCTGAAATTTTATCAAACAGTTCGCACCGAATATCAGGCTCGTTCCAAACTCGAGGAAATTGTTAATTCGTCGGTTCGTAAAGTTTTGGGACGAATAACTCTTCCTGAATTATTGTCGGGACAACGCACTCAAATTATGGCAGATATTTCCAAAGCAGTAAAGATTGATGCCGAACAAATCGGTGTAAGTGTAGCCGATGTTCGTATTCGTCGAGCCGATTTGCCGGTTGAAGTATTGCAAGCAATTAATGCCCGCATGAAAACCGAACGTGAACGCGAAGCCAAAGAATTTCGAGCAACAGGTCAACAAGAAGCGCAAAAGATTCGAGCAACGGCCGAAAAAGAACAAGCAGTAATAATTGCCGATGCCGAAAAACAAGCTCAAATCATTCGCGGAACAGGCGACAAGCAGGCTATAGAAATATGGAACCAAGCAGCCGGAACAGATCCGCAATTCTTCGCTTTTTATCGTTCTTTGGAAGCATATAAAAATTCCCTTTCTAACGCAAAAAACACTTCTTTGGTTTTGTCTCCCGAAAGCGAATTTTTTGAATATTTCAAACAAACAACCAAAAAAGGACGCTAATTCTTGAAGAAACTTTTTTCTTTAATCTGTTTTTCACTGTTTTTTTCATCATCTGCATGGGCTCAAAACCATTCGCAGATGATAGGAGGGTCGTTTGCTCCTCTGGTTGAAAAACTTCTTCCCGCAGTTGTAAATATTTCAAGCACACATCAGGCAGAAATTAAAGGCTATTCCGATATCATAAGCCCGAATAATATCCTGAACGAATATTTTGAAAATGCCGAAGAAGGAAGCACATCATTAGGTTCTGGATTTATTATTGATTCTAAGGGATATATAGTCACAAATGAACACGTAATCAGTAATGCAGATAAAGTAGTTGTAAAATTGAATGATAATAGTGAGCGGACTGCACAAATAATCGGCAGAGATAAGATGACCGATTTGGCTCTTATTAAAATAGACACCGAAAGTCCTCTTCCTTTTGTAAAAATAGGCGATTCTGATAATGTCAGAGTTGGCGATTGGGTGTTGGCAATAGGTAATCCCTTCGGTTTAGGGGGAAGTGTTAGCGCCGGAATAGTAAGTGCCAAATCTCGTGATATAGATGCAGGTTCGTATGACGATTTCATTCAAACAGATGCTTCAATCAATCGCGGTTCGTCAGGTGGCCCCATGTTCAATATGAATGGTGATGTTGTAGGTATTAACACAGCTCTTTATTCCTCAACCGGTAATAGTGTCGGCATCGGCTTTGCAACTCCGGCAAATCTGGCTAAGTTTGTTATTGCTCAACTGATGTCGGAAGGAAAGGTTAAACGAGGATGGATCGGAGTGAAAATCACGGATAACAGCCAAGAAATAATTATAAGCGACAACGAAACAATAAAAAATGGTGTTGTTGTGAGTTCTGTCAATGAAAAATCGCCCGCAGCCACATCAGGAATTAAAACGGGAGATATCATAATAGCTTATAATGGCAATCCGATTAGTGATGTTAAATTATTTTCTCGCAGCATAGCCGAAACAGAAATAGGAACAGAAGTATATTTGCGCATATGGCGTAATCATCAGGTCTGGGATGTGAATGTTAAAATACAAGAAATGCCCGCTCCCTCTAAGAACAATGCCACATCCACCATAACGGAAGATCATAAAAAACGAATTGATGGTTTGGGAATATCAGTTGATATAACGGATGGAAATATAATAATCAAAGAAGTTGACCGCAACAGTGATGCTTTTGCAAAAGGCATTATGTCAGGAGATATTATCAAAAACATAAATTCCCAACAGGTAAAATCACTTGCAGACATACAATCATATATTGCCATATCTCAACAAAAGCAGATTTCACAACTTGAAATGCAAATTTTACGTGACAACATTGAGCAAACGCTCTTACTGAAGGTAAATGCCGATGAGTAGAATAGATTTTTACCATTTACAAAAATCATCAATCGAAAATATATTGCCAAAGCTGCTTGAAAAGGGCTATGCCACAGGAAAGAAAATTGTATTGAAAATCGGCAGCGAAGAACGAATTGATTTCATAAATAATTCTCTATGGACATATGATGAAACATCTTTTTTACCTCATGGAAGTAAAAAAGACGGCAACGCCGAACATCAACCCATATGGCTTACTTCAGATGATGATAACCCAAACGGTGCTTTGTTGCTTTTTCTTATAGATGATGCTTATACTGATATTGAAAATGTAAGCAAATATGAGCGCATATTCTTAATTTTTGACGGCAATAACGAAATAAGCCTGCAAAAAGCAAGAGATTTTTGGAAGCAACTTAAATCAAACGGAAATGATTGTTTTTATTGGCAACAAGATGAAAAAGGTGCTTGGATACAAAAGGCATAGATTAATTGTTTGCCGGCAAGCTCTCTAACCTTTTTTCCAAGTCATCAATTTTCAGTTGAAGTTGTTTTGAAAGGTTAAACTTTTTGGTCTCATTCAAGTGTTTTTTTGCAATTTTATAGTTACCGATTCTATATGAATACTCAGCTGCAGCATAACCGGCTCCTGCCATATCGTTTATGTTAGCATATGCTTTTGACAAAAGTTGCCATGAAAAAGCATTTTCTTTTTTTATTATTGATTTTTGTAAAAGCGTAATTGCTTTTTTAATTTTTTTCTCGTTAGGTTCATTTTCCAATATAGCTTGAGCATAATTAATCTGCATTAAATGTGATTGCGGAAGTAATTCGTAGGCGGTTTTAAATTCTTTTTCAGCCAAACTGATTTTTCCCATATCAAACAAAATCTGCCCTTTAACTTCATATAAAAACGGATTTTTATTTTCTTTATTTATGGCTTCATCAATTTTTTTAATTGCATTTGCAAATTTAAGTTGTTTCCAATAGGCTATTGCTTGAGCATATAATGCGTTAACATCGTTTTTTGTAAGCGGATATTCATTTAATGTTGTTTCAGGTTTTTGCAGGAAAGCTTTCAATTTAGCCCTAATTCTTAAAAATTTTGAATTTGATATTTTTTTATCCTTTTTGTTGTTTTTTAGCGCATTTTCAAAAAAAGCTATACGTTCTTCGGTAATCGGATGGGAACGAAAATAAGTAGATTCTTCCAAACCGCTTAACATATTTTCACGCTTAATTTTTTTCATAAAACTGAGCATTCCTTCAGTTGACTGATTCGTCATATTAAGCAATTTAATTGCGGCTTCATCTGCAGCCCTTTCTTCTGTTATTCTGTAATTACTATAGCTGTTTAATATTGAAGAATTGCTTCCTAACAAAACAGCCATTGCAACATCTCCGTTTCCGCTTAATGCAGCGGCAGCACCCGCCAAAATTAAAGATGACAAAGAAATTTCTTGCATTTTCTGAGATTTAATTTTGTGACGTAATATATGGCCACCCATCACATGACCGGTTTCATGTGCTAAAACCCCGCTTAATTCATTTGCAGAATCGGCTTTCATTAGAGTTCCGGTATTGATAAATATTTTGTTTCCTTCACTGATAAAAGCATTCAATGATTCGTCTTCGACAATATAGACATTGTTGCTATAAAATTTTAATTTTGCAGCATCAAACAAAGGTTTGATGATCTCCGCTAAAAACGATTCGGTTTCTTCATCGGAAATAATTTTTAATTCACTTGCATTTGCATTTAAAGGCCAAAAGGGCGCTGACAGAAAAAATCCGCCAAGCAGTCCTTTTAATAAAATGTTTATAAACTTTGTCATTATCCTTTTATAAGTTTTTTCCACCAAGCGGATTTTTCTTTCTTTTCGTCTTTTTTAGGCTCATCTTTTCCAGTATCATTATGGCTGTCATAAAGGATAACCGCTTCCTGTTTATTGTTTTTTTGTTGTTCATCGCGATTTCTGTTAAATTTATTGCGATCTCTTCGTCGGTCGAAACGGTTTCTGCGCCCTCTGAAGTTTGTGCGCCGCTCTTTTGATGAAGTTTCTTTTTCCTCAAATTCACAGCCATCTTCATTGTTTTCTGAAGGTTGAATTTCTTTGGGTTCTTCAACGATTATCTCTTTTTCTTCAGCCGCGTCGTTTTGCTCAACATTAATTGTTAGATTTTTTTCTTCTTTTGCGACAGCTTTCACTTTATCCATCTTATAGTCTGTAATGCAAAAGATACTGCTATCTGCACAAACAGCAATCTCAATTCTATATTTATTTTCCAAATCGACTAAATTCTTACGTTTTTGATTGAGTAAATAAACTGCAACATCAGTAGGTATTGATATTGTTATTTTTGAAGAACGATTCTTTATAGCTTCTTCTTCAAGCAAACGCAAAACATATATCGCTGCAGATTCGTGAGTTCTGACAATACCTTTTCCATGGCAATGCGGGCAGATTTGATAATTACTTTCCCAAAATGCGGAATGCATGCGTTGGCGAGAAAGTTCCAGTAAGCCGAACATACTCATTTTTCCAACCTGAATTCTGGAACGATCTTTTTTCAATGCTTCCTTCATTCTTTTTTCAACAGCATGGTTATTGGCAGGCTCATCCATATCAATAAAGTCAATAACAACCAATCCTGCCAGATTACGTAAACGCAGCTGCCGTGCAATTTCATCACATGCTTCCAAATTGGTTTTTAGTGCTGTTTCTTCCAAATCTTTTTCTTTTGTAGCTCTTCCCGAGTTTACATCTATTGACACAAGAGCTTCAGTCGGATTAATAACCAAATATCCACCGGATTCCAGTTGTGCATTAGTGTCATGCAACTTATCCAGTTGACCTTCCACCTGAAAACGTTGGAAAAGAGGAATGTCGGCATTTTTATATGCTTTTATTTTTTTCAAGTTATGCGGTGACAGTATTTTAAAGAACCCTTTTGCCAGTTTATATGCATTTTCGCCGGCTACTAAAATTTCTGATATTTCTTTAGAGTAAATGTCACGCAATGCTCTCTTAATCAAATTTCCTTCTTCAAAAATCATTTTAGGAGCTTTGTTTTTCAAGGCATCAATTCGAATCTGATTCCAAGCGCGGATTAAATAATTGTAATCTCTGACAATATCAGCTTTTGTTTTTTCTTCACCTGCGGTTCTTACAATAATCGACATATCGGGGTTAAGGGGGAGTTCTTTAACAATACCTTTCAAGCGATTTCTGTCAGCTGCATTTGTAATTTTTCGCGATACACCGCCGCTTTTAATTCTGTTAGGCATCAGCACGCAATATCTTCCTGCCAAAGACAGATAAGTTGTTAAGGCAGCGCCTTTGTTTCCTCTTTCTTCTTTAACAACTTGGACAAGAACAATTTGTCCTTCTTTAATAACATCTTGAATTTTGTGTGCATGATATAATTTACGAGCCTTAATTAACTTGCGTTGCAATTCAAAATCCATATTTTCATCATCGTCATCGTCATTATCAAAACCATCTTCACCATCAGTGTCTTTTTCATTTTGATAATCGGCTCCTTTGACCGCATAATTGTTTTCTTCTTCCTCCGGCGACGAATAAGTTTCTTCATCAATATCTTGTGAAACACATTCGTTTGTCAGTCCGGAATTTTCAGCCATAACTTTAACATCACTGTTTTTGCTTGTTGTTTTTTTTGATTTTTCATCAGATGCTATTGTTTTGCGATATTTCTTTTTAAGCATTCTGCGCTTGGTCGGTTTTTTTCCATCTTCTTCGGCTTTAGCCTCTTCTTCAGCAATAAACTCATCTTCGCTTATAACCGGAATTACAACTTCTTCGTCAACTTTGGCTTCTGCATTTGCTTCATTGTTTTCGGCAATTTCACAAGCAATGTTTTGTTCGGTTTCATTCGGCTCATTATTTTGAGGATCATTGCTTTCATCTGCTTCATTTTCTGAGGGAGTTTCTTCTTTTTCGGCTTCTTCTTTTGCCCTCAAAGCTTCCTCACGTGCTTTGGCTCGTTCTTTTGCACGGCGTTCTCTTTCCAATTCTTTTTCGCGAGCGATTCTTTTTTTATTTTCAATTATTTCATCAACTTCTTTTTCAACAGCCTCAATTTCTTCATTACTGATGTTGTAATAATCAGGATGAATTTCTCCGAAAGCCATAAAACCATGCTTGTTTCCGCCATAATCAACGAAACAAGCCTGCAACGACGGCTCAACTCTCATAATTTTTCCCAAATAAATGTTGCCTTTTATTTGTTTGCGACTTGATGTTTCAAATTCAACATCTTCAAGTTTATTGCCATTAACAACCACAACCCTTGTTTCTTCCGGTTGTGTGTCGTCTATTAACATTCTTTTAGTCATAAAAATTCTCCAAAAACACACCTCTTTAATCAAAAAAAGAGATATTTACTATTTAAACAATACCGGAGATTTTTTTAAATGCAAAAACATAAGAGCATGATATAGGCTCTGTTTTTTATATTATCCTCAAAAGCGACTTACTGTATTATGCGCTTTGGCAGCAATATCGGCGGATTAAAATTTTTTATTATTGATTGGCAATCCGCATTTAAACTTCTAAAAAAACTCTCGGTCAAAACCTTTTTTTTATATTTCCTGAGCGCTTATCCGCAATCGCAGTGAAGGGGAGCAATATCAAAAAACAAGATAAAATGAAGTTTTTATGTGCGTATATCTTGCCGCTGATATATAATTTTCAAGAAACTTAATTAGAGCATATACATTTTAATTTAAAATACAACAAAATTTTTTCCTCGAATTATTTTTTTTTAACATATTATAAACGAGTGATATGTATAATGTTAAAATGATGATGAAATATGTTAAAATAACAAAAATGTTTCGTTTGTTTTGTGCAAGAACGGCTTTAATGGCGTTTTTTGCCGTGTTTTCGTGCTTTGTTTTGCCGAATGCATATGCGGCAAGAATAAAAGATTTGCGTATAGGGCAGGGAGTGGGAAGTTCTCGAATAGTGTTTGATGCCGATTCCGATTTCATGTATAAAATTTCAACACTCGATAATCCGAAAAGAATTATTGTTGATGTTAAAGGTGTTGATATTGCGGAAAGCGTGCGAAACAAAAATTTTGCAAATGAAAATACATACATAAGAGATGTCAGATTCGGGGCTTTTGATGTTGATGGCGTAAGAATAGTTTTTGATTTGGCGCAGCCGTTGGCAGTAAAAAAAGATTTTAAACTGTCTCCTCAAAGCACGTTTGATTGGCGTGTTGCTGTTGACTTGGAAGTCGTCGGCGAACGGGAATTTACAAACAATCTTGTTTCAAAAAGACAAAATTCCGATTCCGAAAAAAAAGATAATCGCGCAACAACAGGAAATGCAAACAGAGGTAAAAAAAGAATAATAGTGATTGATGCGGGGCATGGCGGGGTTGACCCCGGTGCTATCGGATACAACGGAACGCACGAAAAACAAATAACTCTGTCAATGGCAAAAGAACTGAAAGAAATTTTGGATGATAAAGGAATTTATAAAGTTTATTTAACACGTAGTCGTGATGTGTTCATACCTTTGCGAGAAAGAGTTAAAATAGCTCGGAAACATGATGGTGAATTGTTTATTTCCATTCATGCGGACAGTGCTCGCAATCGTAAGGCTGTGGGGTTGTCTGTTTACACATTATCTGAAACCGCATCGGATAAAGAGGCTGCCGCTTTGGCTGAAAAAGAAAATAAAGCAGACATTGTAGCCGGTGTTAATTTTGCAGAACACTCAAAAGTTCTAACCGATATTTTAATCGATTTGTCACAAAACTATACGAATGGATCGTCGGCAGATTTTGCCTCAATTTTAAGTAAAGAAATGGCAAAATCAGTAACTACCGTAACAAACACTCATCGTTCAGCTGGCTTTGCTGTTCTAAAAGCACCGGACGTTCCTTCGGTTTTGCTTGAGTTGGGATATTTGTCCAATCCTAAAGAAGAACGCTTGCTGAAACAAAAATCATATCGCAAAAAACTTGCTGATATTGTCGCAAAATCAATAGATAAATATTTTCAAAATCGCAAGTATTAGTTTGACAGCTTAATATTTTTTTACTAAAACAATATACTGAAACAAAAATTTTGGTTGAAAGTAGCTATGTTAAAAACCCTGACTTCTTTATTAAGCACAATATTTTTCTTTGCGCTTATCGGCTTTATACTCATAATCACATCGGTTTGGCAAATATCCCAAGAGTTGCCGGAGTATCGTCAGTTGGAAAAATATGAGCCTGCCGTCACAACAAGATTATATGCCGGCGATGGTCAGCCGATGATGGAATATGCCGCTGAAAAGCGTTTTTTTGTTCCTGAGTCGAAAATTCCCGCCTTGGTAAAACAAGCATTTATTTCCGCAGAAGATCAAAATTTTTATAAACATTTGGGAATTGATTTAACAGGTATTATAAGAGCGGTTGTTGTTAATATTAAAAATATCGGCAAGGGGCGTCGTCCTACCGGAGCTTCAACAATAACGCAACAGGTTGCAAAAAACTTTTTGCTCTCATCTGAGTTGTCATACAAACGCAAAATTAAAGAAGCGTTGCTGGCTCTCAGAATAGATAGCGCGTTCACGAAAGAGCATATTCTTGAATTATACTTAAACGAAATTTATTTAGGCAATCGCTCTTATGGTGTTGCTGCTGCCGCCTTAGGATATTTTAACAAATCGTTGGAAGAATTAACATTGGAAGAAGTTGCCTATCTGGCTGCACTTCCCAAGGGGCCGAATAACTATAATCCCAAAACAAAATATGACGCGGCGGTTGCTCGTCGTAACTGGGTGATAGACCGTATGGTAGAAGACGGTTATGTCAGCGAGCATGAAGCGGAAGATGCAAAATCTAAGCCGCTCACAACCGTAGAATCAAACAACAGATTGGTAAAATATGCTCAATATTTCAGCGAAGATGTTCGCAGACAAGTAAATCGGGAATTTGGCGAAGATGCTCTCTACGAAGGTGGATTGTTAATCAGAACAACTTTAGATCCCCGTTTGCAGGAAATCGCCACTAAAGCGTTTGTTAAAGGTCTTGACGACTACGATCGTCGTCATGGATGGAGAGGTGCTATAACTAATCTGCCTTTTGATGAAAATTGGAAAGACAAGTTTTCCGAAATTGCAATGCCGAAAGGAGCAAAAGAAAATTGGCAACTGGCAATAGTAAAGTCCGTAGAAAAAGATAAAGCCGAAATTGAACTCCAAGATGAAACATCGGGAATAATACCCATCAATGTGCTTTCATGGGCTCGTAAAACACTAAAGGATCAACTTGTCGGCGGTCAACCTCAGTCGGTCAAGGATGTTTTGAAAGCTGGCGATATTGTGCTGGTTGAAAGTTTATCTCCGTCTGATATTGTCAAATATAAGCTGAATCCGAACAGTTATTATTTGCGACAGGTTCCTAATGTTGAAGGCGGACTTATCGCTATGGATCCTCATACCGGAAAAATTCTGGCGATGGTTGGAGGTTATTCTTTTCAAAAGTCGCAATATAATCGCACATCTCAAGCCAAGCGCCAAACAGGATCATCCTTTAAGCCGATAGTTTATTTGGCAGCCTTAGAAGAAGGATATGAGCCGACAGATCTTATTTTGGATGCTCCATTTGTCTTAAATCAGGGAGCAGGACAACCTGTTTGGAAACCTGTTAACTATTCCAAAAAGTTTTACGGTTTAATGACTTTACGTCAGGGAATTGAAAAATCAAGAAACTTGATGACAGTTCGTTTGGCTCAAGATGTAGGAATGAAAAAAGTTGCACAAATGTCAAAAAAAATGGGAGTTAATTCCAATCTTCCGCAATTACTTTCTATGTCGTTGGGTGCCGGTGAAACCAAACTTATAAACATGGCTTCAGCCTATGGAATTATGGTAAACGGAGGCAAAAAAGTTGAACCGTATCTTATTGAACGCATACAAAATCGAAATGGCTTAACCATATATCGTCACGACACCAGAGAATGTGCAAACTGTTCTGTTGAGAGGTGGGAAAATCAACCTGTTCCGCAGTTGCAAGATACCAGAGAACAAATAGTTGATCCGATGAGCGCATATCAAATGGTAAGCATTTTAGAAGGTGTTGTTCAGTATGGAACAGGAGCTCGTTTACGATCTTTAGGAAAGCATTTGGCCGGCAAAACCGGAACTACAAATCGCAATCAGGATGCATGGTTTGTCGGGTTTTCACCTGATTTGGTTGTCGCTGTTTATGTAGGTTTTGATGAACCGCGCTCCCTTGGGCGATTTGAAACCGGAGCTGCAGCGGCACTGCCTATTTTTGGCGACTTTATGCAGGAAGCCTTAGAAAATCAACCGGACATTCCATTCCGCATGCCCAACGGCATAAAGTTGGTCCGTATAAATCATCAAACGGGAAAACCAGCCGTTCCAACAGACAAAGTAGTTATCTGGGAAGCATTAAAACCTGAAATCAACCAACGTAAAAACACTCAAAAAGTAATTGGTGAAAATGTTGGCTCATTCAATACTGAATCCGAAGATAACTCTTCTGCTGCAATATATGAAGAAAATACAGATGATGAAATTTTACTAGGTAGTGAATACTGATATTTAAAGAGGAAATTTTATGAGAGCAGATATTTACGAAATAAGCCAATCAATTAAGCAGTCGTTAGAATTGCTGAGGAGGTCTCTTTGACTATGACAATGCATGTATTCGCTTGTCAGAACTTGATACTTTGACTTCCGATGTCGGTTTGTGGTCAAATCCGCAACAGGCACAAAAACTCACTCAAGAAAAAAATAATCTTGAAGATTCTATAAACAATTACAACGCAATGGTCCAATCATACACAGACTTTTATGAATTGGCTGAATTGTCAGAAGATGATGATAAAACACTAGATGAAATACTGACCGGATTAAAGGAATTGGAAAAAAGTGTGAAACATTCAGAGCTTGAAGCACTTCTTTCCGGCGAGGTCGATTCTAATGATACATTTTTGGAAGTTCATTCCGGTTCCGGCGGAACGGAGGCGCAAGATTGGGCTGCAATGCTTCTCAGAATGTATTCACGTTGGGCGGAAGATCACAAATATAAAGTTGAATATGTGGAAGAAACCGAAGGAGATGTAGCCGGCATAAAATCTGCGACATTAAAAATAAGCGGACACAACGCTTTCGGATGGCTCAAGTCAGAAACCGGAGTGCATCGTTTGGTCAGAATATCACCATTTGACAGCAATGCCCGTCGTCATACCAGTTTTGCTTCGGTCGGGGTGTATCCCGTAATTGACGATAATATTGAAATTAATATTAATGAATCAGATTGCAGAGTTGATACATATCGTGCATCTGGTGCAGGGGGACAGCATATTAATAAAACCGATTCTGCGGTCAGAATAACCCACTTTCCGACAGGTATTGTTGTGCAATGCCAAAATCAGCGTTCTCAGTTTCAAAACAGAGAAAATGCATGGAAAATGCTTAAAGCGCGCCTATATGAAATGGAGATGAAGAAACGAGAAGAAAAAGCTGATGAGCAAAGGAATAATCAAGGAGATAACGGATGGGGATATCAAATTCGTTCATATGTTTTGCAACCGTATAAAATGGTCAAAGATCTTCGAACCGAGGTTGAAACATCTGACACCAAAGCAGTTTTGGATGGAGATATTGATTTGTTTTTGAGCGCAGCCCTAGCTGATAAATTGGGAAGCAAAAATTCTTAAAAAAGAAAAACAGTAATGAAAAAGTTAAGTAATCGCAGATATATCTTACACAAAGCAGCCGAATTTACCGGAGCTGCATTTTTGGTTGTTTTTCTGTTGTTTATTTGGCAGTTATATCGCGGATCCATTTCCTTACCATTTTTAAAGCCATATATTATAAGCGCCCTAAATCATGAAGATACTGATTATAAAGTTACTCTTGATGAAGTAAGTCTTGAGTTGGTGCGTTCAATTCAACCTTTAAGGATTATTGCTAAAAATGTTTCTTATAAAAAAGAAGGAACAATATCGGTAAATGCTTCAAAAGTGGCACTTTCATTCAGCATAAAAGCCCTATTGAGAGGTATCGTTGCTCCAAGCAGTATTGAGGTTGATAAACCTAAAATATCAATTTTCAGTCATTATGGAGTTAAAGACAATAAGAGCACTGCGGAAATAAAACAAAAGAAACTGAACTTTTATTTTGATAAAGCAACAGACTTTTGGGAACATTTTAATTCTGAAGACAATATATACCCCGAAAGCTACATCAATTCTATTATTATAACTGATGCAAATCTTGAACTTCTGGAAGTTGATTTAGGTAAAAAATGGGTTTTCAGCGATGTTGACTACTATTTTGACAGGGGATTTACAACACTTAAAAACGAAATAAAAGCCTCCATGCAGCTTGAAAACAGTATGGCAACATTAGGCCTTTCCCTCGACTACAATTATAAAGACAGCTTTTCTGTAATCAAGTTTTCTTTTTCTGATTTGATCCCGGCTAATCTTATAAATCTCATTAATTCGACCAAATCAGATAACGATTTTTATAACATTCAAGTTCCTTTAAGCGGACAAATTGAAACAAAACTCAACCTAAATAATCTGCATTCTCATCGCGATAATATATTAGAAAACAGCAATAAAATAATTGATGAAATAACATTTGATTTTGTCGGTAAAGACGGAAAAATTAAATTTTCACAAGATGCAACATATGATTACGACATATCAGGTCTTGTTTTGAAAGGGGCGATAAACGGTGATTTGGAAAAGGTCACCATTAACAATGCCGGTCTTAATATGGATAATCAAAAAGCCGAAATAGGGCTCGATATTAAAGGTTTGAAAGATTTAATAGTTAACGGTTCCGCTAAAAATTTACAAATTCGCTTAAAAGCAAAAGTTCCGGAACTTAAAACAGACAAATTAAGCCGTTTTTGGCCCAAATACTTTGGATACAAAGCATGGAAATGGTGTAAAGAGAGCTTATTTGGCGGTAAAATTAAAAATGGCGATTTCTATTTTGATTTTGGTTATGACAATAAACAGAAATCATTAGTTTTTAAAGAGTTATACGGTATCGCCGATATTGAAAACGGAAATATCATTTACCTTAATACAATGCCTAAAGTAACCAATATTTATGGTAAAGCAACATTTTCTCAAGAAGAAATACTTATCAATTTGCAAAAAGCAAAATCTAACGATGTTGTTGTTAACGGCGGATATGTTTCGTTATACGACCTCAATAAAGAAGATAATTTTCTTAAATTGGAGCTCAACGGAATAGGAGCCATAACCGATATCTTAAAGCTGATAGATCATGAACCGCTGAACTATCCTTCGGAAATGGGGCTAAATCCCGACAACATTAGAGGAACTGCTGATGCAAAACTGATGTTGGCATTTGAATTGAGACAAGATCTTTCACCCAAAGACGTTCAGGTTGAAGTTGAGGCAAATCTTAGAGATATTATAATGAAAGATATTATAAAAGATAAGGTCGTTGAAGCTAAAAGTCTAAACCTTGATTTAAATAATCACAACATGACCATAGCCGGTGTTGCTTCAATATCAGGAACTCCGCTGAATTTTATATGGAACGAAAATTTTGAAGAGAAATCTTACCAACGTCGTTATCAAATAAGTTTTAGTTTTGATGATGAATTTAAAAAGAAATATAACTTGAATACCGAATTACTTAATGAACCTTACATAAAAGGAACAATACCGACTAAAGCCATTGTAACCGTATATCCGGATGATAAGACTATCATCGATGTTCATGGCAATTTGCGTGAAACCGAAATAAATTACGGATTTCTCGGTTTTAGTAAAAAGTCCGGTATTAATGGAGAAATATCTGCTCAGATAAATCTTGAAAAAAATACATACTCACTACCATCATTCACTTTGCAAAAATCCGATTTCAAACTGGGAGGCAACATAACCTTTAATAAAAAAGGCAAAATATCATCAATCAATATAAACAACATAAAAGGTCCTAAAACAAACGCTAAAGCTCAAATTAAAATGGACTATACTTCAAAAGAAAAAATTACTGTAATTGCAACCGGTTCTTCTTATGACCTTTCAACATTTTTCAATGATAATAAGGATAAGGAGGTTCCCCAAGATGCAGAGAAAAATACCAAACAAACAGATGATGATATATGGAGTAAAACGCCGAATACTGACATAAACATAGCCGTTGATAAACTATGGACGGGAGAAGATATATTTATCAACAATTTTGCAGGAAGTGCAAAAATTATTAATAAAAAAGGGATTGAGGAAATTCATGTTGTCGGAAACTTCAAGCCTTCAAACAAAAATTCCCAAAAAGAAAGTTATCTGAAATTGGATTATTCTCCACGCTCCAACAATGAATACTTTTTCAGAATAGATAGTAACGATGCCGGTGCCACATTAAAGTTTTTACATTTTTACAAATATATGAGGGGAGGTTCCTTAACCGTTGAAGCCAAAAGAGGTGCAGATAAAAAAATTATAGGTCATGCTAAAGCTCGTAATTTTAATCTTGTGAAAACCAATATCTTGGCTAAATTATTGTCCCTTACATCTTTTAGCGGAATTTTAGATATGCTTTCGGGGGATGGAATTGTATTTACACATTTTGATGCCCCGTTTGAATATACATCTTCAAATCTTATATTAAATGATGCGAAAGCATTTGGAAATGTAATCGGGTTATCATTGTCCGGAGGATATAACGTCAAAAGCCAAGCAATTAATTTTTCCGGATTGATAGCTCCCGCATACGGCCTGAATACAATACTCGGCAAAATACCTTTAGTAGGGAAGCTGTTAAGTGATTCTGACGGAACAGTTTTTGCGGTTAATTACGACGTTAAAGGCAATATTGCGTCCCCGATTATTAATATTAATCCCCTTTCGGTCTTAAGTCCTAATTCACTTAAAGAGTTTTGGAGAAAAAATTTTGGAGAAAATGATAAATAATAATTATAAACTCAAGATAGGGTTAGATTATCACGGTGTCATAAACAAAGATTTTTCATATTTTTCTAAGTTTTGTTCGGAAGCTATATCACGCGGACACCAAATTTTTATCATAACGGGAGGTCCGCAACCGAAAATACGCCAACAGCTTCAATATAACAAAGTTCCATATAATTTTATTTTTGCAATTTCCGACTATTATCAGGCGTTGGGTTTAAGCAAACAACTTCCCGATGGCAAAATAGTCGTTCCGGATATGTTATGGAATAAAGCAAAGGGAAGTTTTTGTCGACGCAACGATATAGATTTTCATATTGATGATAATATCAAATATAGCAGTTGGTTTACCACACCTTTTTGTTTATATCAGAATAAAGAATGTTATATCGGATCCAAGATAAAAATTAAACTTACCGGCCAAGCCACAGAAGCAATATCTGCTTTGGAAGATATTGCCTTAAATATGAGTTTTGTAAAATGAAAACTACAAATTTTTAGGCTTAATAAAAGATGGCATTCCTTTATTTTCCACAGATACTCTTTCAACCGAAACATCACCGAAGTCACCCTTGGCAATATATGCTCCGGTATTATTGTCATAATCATAATATCTGTCAATTAAAGGAACGATTTCGCTTTTACCTAAATATAAATAAGCTCCTTTGTGTTGAGTAAGTCGTATTTTATGTAAAATATTATCTAAATACCCTTTTGCAAAATAACGCAAAACATTGCGGCAGAAAACGACTTCAAATTTTGTTTTAACAATGGGCTTTTCCAGCAAGTTATAGCGACGAAATTCCACCATATCTTTCAAGTTATCGTTAGCGATCCATTGGTCATCTTCATAATTGAAGTAATCAATAATATCTTGAGCATTCAGTCCTGTTTGAATTTCGAAGTTGTTATATATTCCTTTTTGAGCTTTATTAATAGCCAAAGAAGAAATATCGGACCCTAAAATGTTAACATCCCAATTTGCAAACATTTTGGAATTTTTATCAAAAGACATAGCAATGGAATAAACTTCTTGTCCGGTTGAACACCCTAAACTCCATATATTTATTTTTTTAGTTGCACGACACTTTTCACGCAATATAGGCAGTAATACATTTTGAAAGTTGTTAAAGACATCGTAGTTCTTAAAAAAAGAAGTTTCTGAAAAAGTAATAGCCTCCACCACTTGAGAAATAAGAGGTTTGTTTCCTGATTTCAGTATCACAACCAAGTCTTCCACACTTGCAAAATTTTTTTCTCTGAGAAATGCCGTAATCTTTTTATCCATAATGAAATACAGAGATTCATCAAACTCCCAACCGGTTTGTTCTTTAAGTAAACCCACCAAAAAATCAAAATCTTGTCGTTTCATAATTCATAAGCTTTCTTTTTGATGTTAATAATTTGTAATTTTGAAGCGATAATATCTTCATCAAATGGTCTCATAATATAATCATCAGCTCCTAAAGATAATGCTTGCGCCATAATATCGATATTTTTAATATAGGAGCAAAATATAAATATAGGTTGTTTAATTTTTTTATCACTTCTCAGTTTATACAAAATATCTGTTCCGTCAACAATCGGAAGCTGCCAGTCGCAAATAATGATATCCGGCATTTCTTTATCACAGATTCTTTGCAACACTTCACCGTCTTCTGCTTCGACTACGTCATACCCGAAGTTTTCCATAATCTTCACCAAAAGCATTCGTATAATTTTTGAATTATCGGCAATAACGCAAGAAGGCATATTTTTTACTCCACCGTTAACATAATGACATTATCATTACGGATAATATTTGTTTTTTTGTTTTTCAATATTAATGCATGAACATTTTCCGGTTCATCAGAGTTGATATTTTTGTTGATAATATTTTCAATTTTTATAATTTTTTCATCGGCAAATTTATTATCTGTTTCTGCTTTTGCAAAAATCTTGTTTTCTTCATCCCAAACAACTATTTTTCCTCCGCGGATGATTATATCTGTTAAAAGCATAATCATTATAAGGCTTGTTTTTCGGTTATCAATGTTGCTCACACTATATGTCAAGCACACCGGAAAATTTTTATTTGTTTGTGAATTAATATAATCTTCTGCAGTTTTAATAACAGTGTCAATATTTTCCAGATTTGCATTTCTAACTCCGAAAGTCATTCTGAAAAACTTTAATCTGGCAGCCAAAGAAGATGAGCTTGTTTTTAGAATAGATGTAATACTTTCAATAAAACCGGAGCTGTCTTCTTCCAAAAGTTCCACGGCATTTGCCACTGCACCGATACTTCCGGCCAGATCATGGCTTAATCGTGTAATTAACAGTTCATTATTAATATCATTCATCGCTATTCACCATCTCTATATGTATCAAAAATTGTAAAAACCGCCTGTTACAAATTTTTTATCCTCTTCTGCCATGCGATTATAGTCTTTTTGCTGCAACTGAGGATCTTCCAAAGTTATATGTCCGGTTGAAACCTTCATAAACGGGGAATTGCCACCCGATCCCCAAGTAACGGTAGTTTTGTTGTCCGGAACGCCATATTTGGAGTTTATTCTTTTCCAAAAATCAAACACCTTAATATTTCTTATATATAACGCTTTTGCCGAATTTCCCGCAATATTTGGTATTTCCGAAGAATATACAACTTTATAAACGGAGTTTTCTGTGTAGTTGCTTGTAAAAAAGACTTCAATTTCTTCTTTGGAATCAAACTTTACATATCTTATGTATTCCGGATATTGATGATTTTTTTCTTGAGCTTTTTTTGCCACACAAGCTTCCAGCCTCTCATATCCGACCACACCTGAATTTCTGCAGGCTTCTTCATTTCGCCATTTTATAAAATTAGGAATTTGAAAACGGGCATTAATTTTTTTAAATCCGTTAACTCTCATTGCTTTGTCAACATCTTTTACTTTCATATTAAGCATAATTCCCGAAACATCAAAGATTTCAACACTGGCTTTTCCAAATTTGTTTTTTTTGCTAGTATCACGCAACAGATTTTTCAGGTTGTTGTCGGCATCATTTTCGGTGTCTCCTGGAAAAATCATGGATAACGGATTTGATGAAACAATGCGATCAAGCCAAGTTTCATCGGTTTGATTTGTTTGAGGGTTTGCCTTGAGTGTATCCGTAAACGATTGCCCCGTGCTCACGGACATGTTTGCATTTTGGTTTGTAAAAGGAGGCTTTTTATTGCTTAATAAAGGTTGAGCAGGTATTTGTTCAGTATTTTTTGTGCTCACTTCTTCAACATTATAAGTTTGTTCAGGGGTGTTTTCGGTTGTATTTTCGTCATTTTTTTGTTCGGAGTTTTCAATAGAAGCAACAATTTCAGGCTCGTCAAAAACAAAATTCTCATCGAAAACGATGTCTTCACCGGCTGTTGCCGGCAACGACAACAGAGAAGTTAAAGCTAAAACAGCGAAACAAACAAGTTTCAATTTCATCAAATCATGCCCTCAATCTAAAATTTACACACAATTATATTGTTTTTAATTTATAATGGCAAATACAATACGTAACTTATAAACGGAAGTTTTTATTTACTTTTAAAACAAAATTGATTATAAGACACAATTATGAAAAAAATAAAAGAAATTCATATAGTAGGGGCCGGTCTTGCCGGCTCAGAAGCTGCATGGCAGTTGGCAGAAAGAGGTGTGAAAGTTTTTCTTCATGAAATGCGTCCGCACAAGTTTTCGCCTGCCCACAAAACTCCGAAGGCAGCAGAATTGGTTTGTTCAAATTCTTTTCGTTCTGATGATGACACTAATAGCGCAATCGGCTTACTACATCATGAAATGCGCCTTTTATCATCTCTTATAATGCAAGCGGCCGATGCGGTGAAAGTTCCGGCAGGAGGGGCGCTTGCCGTTGATAGGGAAAAATTTTCCGAATATGTTCATGAGAAATTATTAAATCATTCGCTGATCGAAATAATCAATGATGAAGTAAAAGATATTCCTGCAAATAACGAGCATTATATAATAGCGGCAGGGCCTTTGGCATCTCAGGATTTGATGACGTCATTAGTAAAAGAAATAGGTAGTCAAACCGTTAATTTTTATGACGCGATTGCTCCGGTAATATACAAAGATAGCATAGATTTTAACAAAGCTTGGTATCAATCAAGATACGACAAAGGTGAAAAGTTTGATTATATCAATTGTCCTTTGAATAAAGATGAATACTACAAATTTGTTGACAATCTTATGAATTCCGAAAAAGTTAACTTTCATGATTTTGAAAAGCCGACATATTTTGATGGATGTTTGCCCATAGAGGTTATGGCAGAAAGAGGAAAAGATACATTGCTTTTTGGGCCGATGAAGCCTGTTGGACTTACAAATCCTCACGCTCCTGATGAAAAGCCTTATGCGGTTGTTCAACTCCGACAAGATAACAAAGAAGATACACTTCGTAACATGGTCGGTTTTCAAACCAAAATGCGTCATGGTGAACAAGAGCGCATTTTCCGCACTATTCCCGGATTGGAGAATGCTGTTTTTGCCCGTTTAGGCGGAATTCATAAAAATACCTTTATTAAATCACCGCAGGTTTTAGATAAATATTTACGCCTGAAAAACAATACAAACATTGCGTTTGCCGGTCAAATCACAGGCTGTGAAGGATATGTCGAAAGTGCAGCAGTCGGCTTGTTGGTGGGCTATTTTAAGGCTGCCGAAATATTATCGGAACAAATACATATTCCTCCGGCAACAACTGCTTTCGGAGCAATATATTCACATCTGACCGATGTTACCAATATTGAAAACTATCAACCGATGAATGTCAATTTCGGGCTTTTCCCGACCATTACCGGAGAGAAGACAATTAATGGTAGGTTTCATAAAATAAAAGGAATGGAGCGTAAGCAACAATATTGCCTGAGAGCAAAACACGATATTTCAGCTTGGGTTAATGAATTGAGGAAATTTGCAAATGAAAAGTAGCATTTTTTTCTACGATGAATGGATATTTCCAAAGATAATACTCGGAAAAAAAACATCTAGGGTTGTCAACCTTTACTGCGAAAGCATAAAGGAACTTCGCATAATTACGGATTCAAAAACATTAACATATGCAGAAAAAAAATTTAAAATAGATCGAATAAGACAAATATTCACTGATCCATCTTCGTCCAATGAAAATGCGCTAATATCCAAACTTTCTGAGCAATTTAAACACGAAAATCTGGATTTTTCACTTTTTTTTGACATTATCGAAGCTTGCGAACAAGACATAAGTTCACCTAAAATGAAAATTACCGAAGAATGTGTCGGATATTATCGGAAGTCGGCTGCGCCGTTAGGACGTTTTATAATGGCTGTTGCCGATGAAGATATTTCAACCTATTACTCGGCCGAGATTTTAGCAATTCTTCTTAAAAATATTTCAATGCTTAACACTATAAAATATAATTTGAGCATCCATAATCGTTGTTATATTCCGGAAGATTGTTTGAAACAACACAACCTAAACATTACGGATTTATGCTTGTCCTATACCAAAGATGATGTAAAAAACATGCTTAAGGAACAAGTTTCACGAATAGCGCAACTTCAGTCGGATGCCAAGGCACTGTTTAAGGTGGTTGCAAATTTTAATATTCGGTGGCGCATCGGTGTTATACTTTCTTTAACCAAATCTATTATAAATAAATATAGTAGGAATGATTTTTTGCAAAATACTCAACGTTTAAACTTTTATAATCGTATAAAAGCCGAGATAGTGGGATTGTTTTATGCAATTTTTTACAAAAACTCCGGAAAAGGAAAAGTTATATGAATAAACTGATAAGAAAATTTGTAAAAAAATATGAAACATCAGTTTTTTGGGGAACTCATTTTCTTCCAAGAAATGAAAAACTGGCAGTTTATACCATGTGTGCATTTTGTCGCCATATAAGCGATATAACATTTCAGGTTACAAACATTGCTGAACAAAAAGAACTTTTAAATGCATGGTATAGTGAAATTGATAATATATATGATAAAAAACAACCTGCTTCGGACTTGGGAAGAAGTATATACAAAAACTGTATGCGCTTTCACATTCCCAAGCAGGATCTGCAAAGTTTTCTAAATGCAATATTGATGGATTTTCCAACCCCTATGAAATCACCCACGATATCCGAATTTAAAAAATATTGTGAAGGTATTGCCGGAGCCCCCTGCAAAATGTATTTGCGAATATTGGGATGCAATAATGAAAGTCAAATTGCGGAACTTTCATCATCATTAGGCTTGTTTTTGCAAACGCTGATTGTTTTGCGCGATGTTAAGGATGATGCACTTTTCGGACATTTATACATTCCTGCTGAATTTTTACAAAAAGCCGATATAAAAGACGACAAAATTGAAAATATATTGACAAATAAAAATCTGTCAATGGCCAGAGAAGAATTATCAAAAATAGTAACGGAAAACTATGCCAAAATAATCTCTCTTCTTCCGAATGTTGACAAGAGAATAAGAAAAAATATCAAAGCAATACTTAATATCGGAAAATACAATTTTGATTTTATGGAAAAACGCGGTTGGGAAGTTATATATCCTAAACCGCAAATGAGTATGATTAAAAAAATATTGCTTGTATCTAAGGCATATATGGAACAATAATGCATAAAAAAAAGAATAATTTTACATGTCATATAATCGGCGGCGGTATAAGCGGTTTGTTTTGTGCATGGTATATAAAAAAAATTAATCATAATATAAAAACGGTTGTTTACGAAGCATCTTCAAAGCTTGGTGGCAAGCTTTGCGGAGTAGAAAATACACAAGAAAATAACAAGTGTCTGAACACTCCCATACATCTTATTCGTAAAAGCGATCGTATTGTTTCATCATTCATCAAAAAAGACGAATGGAAAAAACTTCATTGTTATATCAATGTAAGAGAAGACGAAATCAGTAATAATAAGCAAACTAATCGTGAAAAAGAATTAAAATGCTTATATAATACGGAATATGATAAGCTGTCGGAAAAATTTAAGAAAAAAGGTCTGTTTGATAAATTTCTATCTGATAAAGTATGGTTTTCCGCTAAAAATTTAAATTATCGTTTTGTAAATGTGCTGAGTGCTTATGTGGATGAAATTAAATACAATCACGTCTTAAAATTCATTAAATTTCATCAGGGAAATGCTCAATCACTTTTGTTCGGAAAATTTAGTATAGACATTAGTCCTGATGATGTAGTCATTTTAGCAATTGATAATAAAAATTGTGCAGATATATTAAATATACCGAAATTACAAACAAACTCCATGGCGGTTGTTAATTACCAAACATCACAGACAATATTTTTGCCTAAAGGTGTATCTTATCTTACACTTATTGATAGTATTTCCGATAGGATTTTTGTTGACGATAATATAATAACTGCTTTAATATACGATTATGATACTACAAAAATAAATGAACACGATTTAGCAATAAAAGTATGGTTGGAGATAGATAAGTTAAGAGGAGTAAATTCGGCATTTCTTCCGCCGCATTCGGTTAATATATACAAAGATGCAACCATTGCAGCAACGGAAGAAAATAATCAGAAAAGACCGATCGATGCAAAAACAAAGTATTTAAATGTGTTTATAGCTGGCGATTGGACTATGAAGGATAAAAAATGCAGTTTCGAAACTTCTGCACAATCGGCAATCAGAGCTGTTAAGTCTGCACTAAAACAAAATGCAAAATTTAAGAATGGATAAAGCGATATGAATTCACAAACAACGGTTTTAAAAAACGGATTAAGGGTCATAACTGCGGAACGCCCGCAACTTGAGACTGTTTCATTGGGGCTATGGGTTAAAACTGGATCGGCCTATGAGAATAAAGAAAACAACGGCATTTCTCATTTTTTGGAACATATGTCATTTAAAGGAACTGAAAAAAGAACAGCTCTTCAAATGACTGAGGAAATTGAAGATGTCGGCGGACAGTCAAATGCTTATACATCTCGAGAATTTACGGCTTACTACGCCAAAATGATGAAAGAAGATGCGGAATTAGCCGTAGATGTTTTAACCGATTCTGTAAAAAATTCAATTTTTCCTGAAGATGAATTAATTAAAGAACGCGATGTTGTCGTTCAAGAAATTAAACAAACCTTAGATACGCCGGATGATATTGTTTTTGACTATTTTCAAGAAACGGCATTTCCGAATCAGGCTTTGGGCAGAGCAATATTGGGTGACGAACAAACGGTATTATCGTTTAATCGGGACAGCCTTTTGCAATATATAAAAAGTAATTATGCTGCAGAAAATATGGTTGTTTGCGCCGTAGGTAATATTGAACACCAACAATTTGTGGATATGGTTTCTGCCCGTATGTCTGATTTCAGAGAAAAAACCGACTTCACAATAGATCCTCAAAATTATGTCGGCGGTTTTTCGTTAACTCAGCGTCCGATTGAGCAATCGCACCTTCTTTTAGGGTTTGGAGCATTTCCTCATAAAAATCCCGACTACTACAAAGCAGCCATACTCTCAACTATTTTAGGCGGAGGAATGTCTTCACGCCTTTTCCAAGAGATTCGGGAAAAGAGAGGATTGGCCTATTCTGTATATTCTTTTTCTTCAGCACATACCGATACAGGCATCTTTGGTATATATGCCGGAACAGATGCTAAAGATATACCGACTCTGGCTCCGGTAATAGTTGATGAAATAAAAAAGGTGAGCAACGATTTGGTTACGGAAAAAGAATATCAACGAGCTAAAACCCAACTTAAAGCAAGTATTAAAATGGGAATCGAGAGTTCATCGTCAACCGCCGAAGTTTTGGCTCGTCAAAATCTTATTCATAATCGCACATTGAGTATTAATGAAGTTGTCAATAGAATAGATAGTGTGAGTAGGGAAGATTTACGAGATGTTGCATGTAAGATATTCCAAACATCTCCTACATACACACTGTTGGGCGATATTAAACAATATGTTGAATATGATGAATTGCAAAAAGCTCTCGCATAAATAAAATCTTAAATATTATGTGATTAAAATAACGGCATATGAATGTCGTTATTTTTTTTTGGAGAAATACTAATGTCGCGCGCAGAAGACATATTTCAAAAATTAATGTATTTTGGTGAAGATGCTATCGACGAATTTATTATGAATCGTCAGAGCGAAGAATTGTTTTTAGATTTTAAACAAACCGCCTCAGACACAAAAAACTACAACACGCTTCATCGTGACGATCGCAAAAATTTATCCAAAGCCATATCCGGTTTCGGTAATTCCGAAGGGGGCGTGATATTATGGGGTGTTGAATGTTCACGCGATAATGAAATAGGCGATGTAGCCAAAGCCAAAGTAAAAGTAAAAAACGTTCATCGTTTTCTAAGTTGGCTTGAAAACGCCATATCCGGTTGCACTATTCCGAGTCACAATAAAGTGCGTAATCATATCGTATCCGTAGACGAAAACGGCGATGGTTTTATCGCTACCTATATTCCTAAATGCGAAGTAGCCCCCCTTATGACTTCCAGTAATTCAGCCATCTATATACGTTCCGGCTCCAACAATATACCGGCTCCATATTCAGTAATAGCAGGCATGTTCGGGCGTTACCCTCAACCTAATTTGGAATTAAAAGTAGCAAACAAAAAAATTGAAGCCTTACAAAACCAAGACGAAGACATGTTATATCCCAACAGTATTGATAACCCTCCGGAACAATATGTTAAAGTTTCTTTTGAATTGCAAGGTGCCAACATATCCAATGTCATTGCCAGAGAGATGTTTTTGTCGGCGGAAGTTCATTCTGACGGTAGCGACTACAACAAAGTCCGATTTTCAAACTATAATCAAATGGAAGTAATTTCGGGTATTGAAGGGCAACTTAACATCATCACGCGTCCGGAATTGCGCCTTCCTCCCAGAGGGTGCATAAAGTTTTGTAATGTTGATATCATATTATCACCTTTTGTTGAAGACGATTTCCACCTTGAAGGTGTTATAGGAGCCAACAACTCAATGCCGCGAGATTTTAGAATCTATATTCCCAAAAATCAGCTTCGCTCTTTTGTAGCGAAGGTAATCAGGGGGGATGAAGATTATAATATGATGATGAATGAATTTTTCTGCGAATATTTCAGGGGTGAGTTTTGATGCCTGATATTGAAATATATACTGACGGCGCTTGTTCCGGGAATCCCGGAGCAGGTGGATGGGGAGCACTTTTGCGTTATGGCGAAATTGAAAAAGAACTTTCCGGAGGTGAAGAAATAACCACCAATAATCGTATGGAGCTTACAGCGGTTATAGAATCTTTGAAAGCTCTCAATAAGCCATGCAGCATAACACTATACACCGATAGCCGTTATGTAATGGATGGTGTTAATGAATGGCTGCCTAATTGGATTAAAAACGGATGGCGCACCTCAAATAAAAAAACTCCGGTAAAAAACATTGATTTATGGCAATCTCTCGAGTCGCTTCTTAAAATTCACAGAATCAAATGGGTTTGGGTGAAAGGGCATAACGGACATCCGGAAAATGAGCGCGTCGATAAATTGGCTCGTGACCAAGCAAAATCAAGGATTTGCGAAAATTTACAAAAAAACACTTGATTTAGACAAAAAATATGGTAGTATAAGCACAGAGTTAACAACAAACGGTGCTTATATGCCAATTACAAATCAAATTTCGACTTGTTGCGAAATTGACAAAAATAAACAAGAAAACACGCCTCTTTGTGTTTTTGAAACAAAAGAGGAATTCATCGCCCACCTTATAAAAAATAAGGAAATTCTAAAAGACCCCCATCGCCATAGCGATGGGTTGATTCATTTAAAGGGAACCCTCAAAATTGATGAACGTGTGAAAAAAGGGCTTAACTGGAACGATGTTGTGGTGACAACAGCCATTGTTAATAAAGGTATGGTCAGTCGCTATCAATATTTACCGCGAACACATAAAGGAGTTAAAACATCACTCAAAGTTCCTAGTTTGGCGCTTTATATGTTTCACAACAATTTCAACGCAATCTGTATAAAAGATAAATACATGGTTGACATGTTCAGAATACCTGCACATGCCAGCCACCTCAACTTCTCCAGCGTCAGTGCCAACCTGACGCTTTTTTATGGGCAAAAAATAGGTCTCTCATGTTTGCCCAAAGCCAAACACACTTTGGGTTTGCGTCCTGAACACCTTGAAATAGATTGCAAAAATCCATATAAAGTTGCCAAGTCTAAAGGTTGTAGTGAAGAAGTGTTGAAATTCCTGCGCCCTGAAAATGCCATAATTGCTTGTATCTATGGGCTTATAGGGCATAAAAAATAAGAAAAAGCTTGTCAACAGCGGCTGAATCTGTTAAAGTGCCGTAATATTAAACAGCAGTAGGAGAGGGCAATGATAATAAAAAACATATTTTGGGATGTTGATGGTGTTTTGGCAAACCTCAACTATGCATACTACAATTTTTTAACTAAGCATCCGAAATATGCTTCCCAATATGCCGACCTTCGGTGGCAAGATTTGGATAAGGTTCTCCCCATAGTCCCCAAGTATGGTGCATTAGAACTCAAAACTCACCCGACGCAAGGCACGGAAATGGATTATGATTTTTGCCATTCCCCCGAATTTTTTACTAACCGTCCATTATATCCTAATGTTATTGAAGTTTTAAGAGAATTACACGAAAAAGGCTACCGCCAGTTTACTATGTCGGCAACATTCGATGTTGAAACCAAAACTAAGTTCCTAAACAAACTTTTGGCACCTGTAACCGATTTTCTCACCATCAAATGCGTGCAACACGGCAAATTTATGCACGATACCGCTAAAGAAGACATGCTTAAACAATGCTTTGAAGAATTTGGTCTCAAAGCGGAGGAAACCATATTGGTTGATGACAGAATCTACAATCAGTATGCAGCTATAAACGTCGGCGCTCATCCGGTGCGTATGCGTTGCGAATTTACCACCGATTTGCCGGAAGAATTAAGCTGGATACCCGAAGTCCGCGATATCACAGAACTAAAGAACTGGCTTTCTGACAATACCACAATGGAATAAACATAGTTTTAAGAGTTTCAAAATGATAGATATTATATTAGATTGCAACGATAACAACATATTCAACAATAAAGAATACAATGTTGAAGAGGTTTCAGTTTCCATTGCAGACAATCACGAAGAATACAGAAAATTGGCCCAACAAATTTTGGCCAAGCACCGGAGTGAAGAAAATATAATTATAAAAATAAACAATGAAAGCATTTCACTAAATAAGTTGGCCTTGGCTTTGTTTATCGAAAGTATAGACGACAATAAAACAAATAATGTTGTTTTTAAGGTTAAAGATATAAGAACATCAATGGAAGCATACAAACCATATATAGCTTTAACAATCGGAATAAAATATGCTTTAAGACTGATAAAAGAAGATATCAGAACAAGCTATAAGGATATGGAAAGTCTCAACTATTTGGGGCTGGATATAAGCCGCGACTATTTTGCCAACACCATAACGTTTAAGTGGCAAAACTCATCACTTCCTTTGCAAACAATTAAAGCCAAAAATATCTCCGAAACCATAATATGGGTTTCAACACTCAAGACTCTTTCTTTGGCTGAGTCCGAAGTTGCAATAGAAGTTTGTGCCGATATAAATTATGATAGTCCCGGGTTCAATCGTGAAGAAATAATATCGGCAATAATAAAAAATACATCCCCTTGGATTAAGTAAAAATTTTTACATCGTTCAAAAAAAAGAGAGGATATAATGCGCCCCTCTTTTTTTTAGTTTATTACTATTCTTCAGCTTCAGCCCACGCTACCCACTTTTTCCATATACGCTCGAGGAGAATAAGTATAAGTGCTATAATTATAACTAACAGCCCTATCTGTTTTACTCAAAAAGCAAGCCATTATTCACATTCACAATATTTAATAGCCATAATTGTTTTCTGAATTATTGCCCCAAAAAGAAGTGCCTTGCTTGGGATAGTTTGATGTGATGCCTTGAGAATTAAAATTTTGCAAACAATTCCGCTTAAATATTTTTTTAGATTTTTCAAGACGATCAGACTATAAACCCAGCTCTACGCAGTTTTTAAAATCATCATCTTTATTTTTAAAATCACGCCAAGTTTCATACCCATAGTAAGTGTAGCAATGTGCATTATTTCCTTCTTTTTTGCATGCCATATTATATTCACCACCGGTGTTTCTTGTCTCACCATTATACCAATACATTTTACAATGGCATTTGTTGCAATCTTTTAAATTAAATCGTAAACTTTTTTGCTTATTATCTGAACAGTAGTTTAAAATATAATTTCCGTTGCCGATATTGTGAAATACAGCTTCTTCTCCTAATCCGACATAACAAGTTACTTTTGTATAATCATTATTATATTCGTCACAAAAAAAACGTAAGTTTTCGGTTCTTCCGGTTGCTTTATTGCTAATAGTTCCCCAACATCCTGAATTACCACAATCGGCAAATGATGTTGGGATTTCGGATATACCGGACAGATTGATATTTAGATTATATCCTTTTGTTTCTCCTTTATAGGCATATTCAAAAACGCCATCCTTTTTGCTGATTGTTTTATATTTTTTTATATTTAAACCAAAACACGGCCAGTCTTGCGGTAATGCAAATGCATTACCGCAAGAAAGAATTAACAATAAGAAGAACAAACTACTTTTCAAATTCTCTCATCCTTGTTTCTATCCAAAGAAATTTTGTTTTCAGATCCGGATTTGTTATTTTATCATAATCCATATAATACATTCCGTTTTCATCTTTTTCAAGATTTTGAAAAAATTTATTCATATAACCAACACCTGTTCTGTGTATTGCTGCTAATAAACCTGTATCGGTTATTGTAAAATTTGATTTTAAACCTTTGTATTTAGCTCCTAAGTAGTTTGTTTGTCCAAAATGAGATAAATATTTATATTGAACTTTCATATATTCATCTAAAATTTTTTCTTGTATATTATGATTGTTTAAGAAATCTTCTAGTGATTTAACACCATTTTTCCCTGTCCATTTATTATCTTTTGTTAAATATCCTGTGTCAATTAATCCTTCGCGACGTATTTGATATTTTCCAAGAGCTCCTATTCCTCCTCCTTCGTTATTTAGTTGATTATAGTTATTACCAGATTCAATAAATCCTAATTTGTTACGCATATTATCGGAAAACACATAAGGTATATTTGAATAGTCATTTGAACTTAATTCTTGATTCCCCTCATATTGCGGAAGCCCTGAAAGGTCAACTTTTGTAATGTCGGATTGTTTGTTTTTGTTTGGACGATATGCTTCAGCCCAACAACGGCAATTGTAATCTTCGCCGGGGTTTCCACCTTTGGGCGGAATATGTTTATTAAATATTTTTCCTTCACGGCTTGCATGTGAGCTTCGGACTTTATCGTCGCCTTTGGTGCGCCAAATGTAATAATTTTCAGGATTTTCCGCCATATCATGTGCTAATATCTCTTTAATCATCGGATTGGCGCTATTTTCACTTTCAACATTAACTTTCTTCATATCCGAAACAGTTTCCGTTCCTCTGGGATCAAAATAATACCAATCTGTTTCTCCTTGTTTTTTTGATGTTCGTTTGAGTGGCCTGAAACCTTGTAATCTTTGATATAATTCGTTTTTATCTTCTTTCATTTGTGTTTTTCCTTTCGTTTACAAAAAAACGAAGCTGTTTTATTGAAAAAACAACTTCGTTTGACGGTTAATTAAAAAAATAGTGAGAAACTCAGCCGGTTGGCACATACTTTCTCACTATGAATACTTTTATACTTCGCCCTGACGGCAATGTCAATCATCACAAAATAAAAATATTTTTTCTGTGGATATTTTTTAAAAACACAACTCTCGCGCGAGATGTATCTTATTTAATCCACTTGCAAGCCTCTTCATATTCTTCCGGAGTATTAATATCTGCCGGAGCTTCATCAATAAGCTTCATATTTTCCACAATCTTTGCTCTGATTGTCATGCCGTTTTCAAGTGCACGCAACTGTTCTAACGATTCTTTTTCCTCCAAGACCCCAACAGGTAATGATACAATTTTTTTCAAAGCTTCGGCTTTGAAAACATATATACCGATATGATGATAATAGTCATGATTTTTGCATTTTTCCGGATTCCTTATATAAGGAGCTGCAGCACGCGTGAAATATAGGCATCTTCCTTCTTTTTCGCCTTCACGCAGCCCCATACAGATTTTAACCATACTTGGGTCGTTGACATCTTTTTCGTTTTTAAACAACATACCGCATGTTGCGATATCGCAACCGGTTTTTTCAACCATTTTAATCAAATCCAAGTTAATTGCCGGATCAACATTTAGTCCGTCGCCCTGAAAATCAACCACAATATCATATTTTGAACCATAAGGGTCAATTTCTTGCAAAGCAGCGGCGATTCTATCTGTTCCGCTAGGAAGCTTCGGATCGGTCAAAACAGCTTTAGCGCCGAATTTTTCAGCTTCATCAACCAATATTTGATCGCCGGCGGCAATCACAATATCTCCCGGCACGCAAGCTTTTACATTTTCGTAAACTCTTTGCAAAATACTTTTTCCGTTAACATCCAATAACGGCTTGTTGGGCAGGCGAGTGGAGGCCATACGAACGGGAATCATTGTAATTACTTTTGACATTTTTTTTCACCTTTCAAAAATTAACAGTTTGAAAGATAGTAACACCATAATAAAAAAAATAAAGCATTATTTTTTTTGACGATTTAGACAAAAAACTCTTGCGCTAAACTCAATTTTGTGTTAAAAACATCTTCAAAATAAATTAAAATAATACTATTATGGAACATAAAATAAAAGACCTTCTCGCTCTTGCCAACAGAGACGAGATTGTAACAAAAATTGTTGGCGGGGAAATTGAATGGGAAGAACTTAATTTTGTTCTGGTTGACATAACCGAGCATAAGTTGAGTTTTCTCAACAACAAAACCCAAAAAACAAAAATAGTAGTGATAAAGGAGTATTTTCCCGACCACTACATTTTTGCCCTCTTCTTACGTGGACGCTTCAAAGGAATCGTTCCGATGTTTGAAGAAAAAGCTGAGTTAGAAAAATACATTTCTTTCCTCAGACGCTATTATCTCAGTCTGAAGAAAGAAAAAAGAGAACTTTGGCTGAGTTCCATTAATAAAATGGAAGAGGTGGGAAAATTTCTTTTCAATCTTCGCCAAAGACAAAAGGGCGCTGCAAAATAGCAGCCCCCTTTTTTTTATTAATCCCAATAGCCATGTCCGTATTTTATTTTGCGAACACAATATGCTGCCGGTCTCGTAATAAAATACAAGACATACGGCAAAGCGTATATCGTCAACAGTAAACAGCCTAATTCCACATGCTTATTCAAGTTTTTTTATTTCTTCTGATTGACAAGCTGGCGCATAGGTTATAAGCTAAAAAACAAATAAATTAAAAAAAGGCTTGCACTGATGAAAAATTGTTTTGACTTCAACTATAATAACAGTATTTTGTCCCTCAGCAATTCTTTGTTGAAGTATTATGGCATCAAACCATTTCATCCCACTCTTAAAATATTGGATGAAAGGCTTGATAAGCAAAAGCATAAAAACATACTTTTTCTCATTTTAGACGGTCTTGGAACAGATATAATCAATCGACATCTGTCTCAAGAAAGTTTCATCTCATCTCACATCATATCCCCCATATACACGGTTTTTCCTCCCACGACCACAGCCGCAACCATAACTCTTCATTCGGCACGTTCACCGTTTGAAAGTGGTTGGCTGGGCTGGACAAGCTATTACAAAGAACACAACCGCATAATAGAAAATTTTCTAAACACCGATTTTTATACCGGCGAACATCTTTCATCACCTTCACCGGTTGATGATATTCTTAGCTATAAAACCATATATTCTCATATCATCGAGCAAAATCCGGATGTTGAATATCATCGTGTATTTCCGCCTTTTGATAAAAACGGAGTTAAATCTTTTCCGGAAATGTGTTCTCGTATCAGCCAAATCATCAAAGAAGGCTCAGGCAAAAAAATAATAAGCACCTATTGGAACGATCCCGACCATACTATTCATTATCATGGAGTAAATTCCGAAGAGGCTCAAGGTGTAATCAAGGAAATAAACACCGAACTTGAACAATTATATAAAGAAATATCCGACACATTCATCATAATAACTGCCGACCACGGGCTTGTTGATGTTGAAACTGTTTGGATAAACGACTATCCCGAAATATGCGAAATGATGCTTTATCCGTTATCTTTGGAAGCTCGCTATGTAACATTTTTCATCAAAGAAGAGTTTAAAAACAAATTCGCCGAAAAATTCAACCAAACCTTTGCAAACGACTTTAAATTGTTTACCAAAGAAGAATTTTTATCATCAGGTTTACTGGGGCCGGGGCAAATGCATAAGAAAGTAAACGATTTTATCGGCGATTTTGTGGCTATATCTTTGGGTAAAAAGGAGTTGCGCCAAACAACATATCAACGAGAACAAAAAGTATTCGTTGCCGACCATGCCGGTATCAGCGAAGCAGAAATGAAAGTCCCTCTGATTATCGCCGAAAAAGAATAACGCGGGAGATATAGAGAAAATTGCAGCGACTTAGTTCTGCTTAATAATCCGATGAAATATGCCGTTTCGGTGCCTGATGAAAATTCCGACAAAGCATTAAGCATGCTCTGCACCATAAGCGGCGAAGGCATTGTTGAAACTTTTCCTTATAAATAGGAGTATAAAAAAATGAACGATTTACAAAACAATTTCAGCCCGTTAGGCACTCTTTCGCCCTCGGTAACATTGTCTTTGGCTGCCCGCGCTAAAGAACTGAAAAAACAAGGCTTGGATGTTTGCTCAATGTCTGTCGGCGAACCCGATTTTGACACTCCTCAAGCCATAAAAGATGCTTGCATTAAGGCGCTCCCGAATACATTCGTTTAAGCTATGCATGTTCGGAAGAGCAAATTGAAAAATCAATTAAGCGCTTAAAAGAATTTTGCCGAGAAATCGGATAAGACACAAAAAACCGCTCATCAGAGCGGTTTTTTTTTTACAATGTTTAGAAAATTTTCATCTTATGCAAAATATAATAAATCAAACCTCACATATTTGTAATTAAAAGGACAAACAGATGAAGGAAATAAAAAACTTGTTGAAACAATTGAAAAAAGATGCCTATGAGAAATATAAAAATGAAAACAAGCCGAGAAAAATTGAAGCTCTTTCATCATTTGTTAAAAACATCATATACTCATACAAACTTATTTTCAAAGAAAAAGAGATTATAACATTTGCTGTTTTGCAACTTGTGTGTATTGCGCTGGGGTATTATTTGTGGGTTCAAATATTAGACTGGATTCCTGAAGGCGTATGGGAAAAAGCTCAAAGCTCCAAACGCGTTTCTCCGCTGGATATTGTATTGTTTTTATGGAGTTTTGCTTGTGTCGGATTGGTGGCATATCCGCTTGGCATTCTAACCGCTTGCATGGGGGCAACTCATTTTTTGCACAACAGCGGCGAAGACTCAACAATTGCAAAATGCTTTCGAATTGTTTTGCCTCATGCATGGCCGATTTGGATTTTCAGTTGGATTGACGGTTGGTGGACGGTTGAAAGAATTATGGAAAGATTACCCCAAAAAGATGACCGTGTTCCATTGGCACAAAAATTTATCAATGAGGCAATTTATCAGGCATGGAAAGTCGCATCATTGGGATTTTTGCCGGCGCTTATAATCGGGCGAAAAGTATCGGAAGGTTGTAATGATTCGCTGGGGGTATTAAAAACGCATTTTAAGGAAATATGTCAATTAAGAATTGCCTATTCAATTGTTTGTTGGGTATTTGGAATTGGAGCATATGTTGCAGGAATATTTATGGTTCCATACGTTCTTTCGCATATGTCAAGCGAAAATGATGTGTATACGTTTTATGTGTATGCTGGTTTTCCTTTGTTGGTATCATTATTTTTTATTCAGGTGTTTTTCCGACCGGTGTATATTTTATCAGCCTGCAGAATATATTCTGCCTATGTGAAAGAAAACAATATTTCTGTCGTTTTGCCGAAGGTTAGCGTATTTTCAAGCACAATAGTCGTGTTTTTGGTTTTGGCCATCATTGTTGCTGTTGTCTTTTTATATAGAGATGCTTTGGGAATCAGTGAAATTTTGTCTGTTTATTAATGTTCATTTATGCCGGAAAATATTATATTGACAAAGTTATAAAAAAAAGACCTCATAAAGAGGTTTTTTTATTATGGTAGGCGCGTGGGGCTGGAGGCCAAAATCGCCAACTGCTCTTGGCGATTTTAACGACAGGCGAGAGTCTTGTTAGTTTGCGACTTGGTTGCTAAAACCAACCAAGCAAACGTTACAAACCGAGTGACCGCAGCGACTTAGTTTTGCTTAGACAAGCAAAACTTATGGAGCCAGACCGAACCCTTGGGTTCGAACCCCTGTTTATCAGATTAAAAGAAAAACCTCTCCCAAAAGGAGAGGTTTTTTTATTATGGTAGGCGCGTGGGGGTTCGAACCCCAGACCCACTGATTAAGAGAAAGATAGACGTATAGGAAAGCAGCCACTTTCAGGAATCTTAAAAAATGCTGTAACCCTTGCTATATATAGTGTTATTGAAAATCCTTGACTTTTAAATCAAGGCTGTGTAAGGTGTTGAATATGGTTAAAAAGTAGCACCTATGTAGCACCTGTGCTACAAAAATATGGAAAATTGACATTTTTGAGGGTTAATATGAGTAATCAAGCGTTTAGATTCACGGATAAGACAATTAAAGATATTAAACCAACCAACAAAAGGGAGTATTATCACGATACCGTGGAAAGTGATTTATTGTTACAAGTTACACCTAATGGAGCAAAGACATTTTATATTTACAAAAGAATGGATGGACAGCCTGTAAGATATAAGTTAGGCAAAGCAATGGATATGAATGTTAAACGGGCAAGAGAAGAAGCTGTAAAAATTCGCGCTATGGTAATGAATGGTGTTAATCCTCAAAAGACAAGAAAAGATTTGAGAGATGAAGACACATTGGAGCAGATGTATCAAAAGTTTATGGCAGAGAAAAAAACACATCTTAAAATAAAAACCTATGATGAATACCAAAGAATGTGGAAAAAAAATATAAAGCCAGTTTTTGGCAATAAGAAACTTTCACAAATCAATGTTGAAACTATCAAACGTTTTCACAAAAGATTTGATGATAAAATTTATTATGCTAATCGTTGTGTGGTGTTTTTAAAAGGTATGTTTAATCACTTTATTAAAGAGGGAACATACAAGGGGATAAATCCTGTTTTGGGTGTAAAATTAAATAAAGAAGAAGCACGTGTTCGTTATTTGGAGCACGCAGAACTTGAAAGATTTTTTAAGGCATTAGGTGAAATTGGTGAATCAGTTAGTCTCAATGCTATTCTTATGTTGCTTTATACTGGTGTTAGAAAGTCAAATGTTTTATGTATGAAATGGAGCGAGGTTGACCTTGATTCCAAAATATGGTTAATCCCAATAACAAAAACTGGTAAAAACCTTACCATCGCACTTGCAGATTCTGCTGTTGATTTATTAAAAGAGATTAAGAGCAATAACCCCGATGAAAAATATGTATTTCCATCTTCAACATCATCAAGTGGACATATTGTTGACATTAAAAGAGTGTGGTCAACAATTAAAAATAAAGCAAATATAACTAATTTACGCATTCACGATTTAAGACATACATTAGCAACATATATGATTGCGCAAGGGGCAAGTCCATTTGTTGTTCAAAGAGCATTAACTCATAAAACAATAAAATCAACAGAAGTGTATGTCAATCTTGGTGTTGAACATTTGAGAGATAAATTGAATGAGACTGTTAATACATTGCAACGAATAGGTAAGAAAAAAGGGAAGTAAAATTACTTCCCTTTTATATATTTTATTATTCAGCAGATTGAACAATATTTGTTGTTTCTACTGATTGTGTTGATGTGGCATCATTTTTTTTGCTTTTGTTGCATTTCTTGTTGGTAGATGTTGTTTTATTTGTTTTTTTTGTTTTGTTTCTTTTTTCAACCATTGGCGAACCTTTTGCGTATGCCTCAATTTTATCATCAAATTTACCATCGCCAATCATTTTCAGTAAACTATTTAATATCTGAATTTCTGTCATTCCTTCTTTTTTGGGTGTTGTTATTTCATAAACTCTATGAGCACCACAACGTAATGTTATGATTTTATGTGTAGCACCATCTTTTAATACTAACATTGATGTAGGACAAATCTCAATTCCACGATAATGATTTATATTTTTGTTAATGTTGCTAATGATTTTATTTTTAACTTCTGCTAATTTATTCTTGAAAGCCTCTGCTTTTCTAACATTTGGATTATATTCTTCCAATACTAAATCAACAATTTCATTATCAAAATTATTTGAATTTTTATTAACCATTTATACCTCCATTATAAAAAAATATGAACAAAGTATATTTGCGTTATCAAATATAATATATTTTTTATCACTAATTTATGAAAAAATAATATAGTTTTATATGAAATATCCACAATATGTATGTAAAAGTATATAAAAATCATTGTTCATTTTAGGTATAACTTATCTAAACAATAAAAAACGCATAAAAAGTGTAAAATTAAAATTATTTTCCTTGGCATTTAACAACCGCATGATAACATTAAGATATTAAATAAACAGTTTAAGGAAAAGAAAATGTTATTTCATTATGCGAGAGTTAGCACCACCGACCAAAATTTAGATAGACAAATACAAGAAGTTAAATGTGATAGACTATATTTTGATAAACAATCAGGTAAGAATGTTAATAGAGAGCAATTACAAGCGATGTTATCAAATATTCGTGAGGGAGATGAAATTACTTGTTTATCTATGGACAGATTAAGTCGTTCGTTAGCTGATTTAATCAAATTAGTTGAAGAAATAACATCAAAGGGTGCTAAAATTATATTTCAGAAAGAAAGTATGACATTTACACCTAATAAAAAAGACCCTTTTCAAAATCTGATGTTATCAATGTTGGGTGCTATCAATCAATTTTATAGAGAAAATCTATTAGAAATTCAAAGAGAGGGTATCCGTTGTGCAAAAATTGCTGGCAAATATTCAAAAGAGCGTAAGAAAAAACTATCAGCAGAGCAAATAAAAGAAATACAGAATAGAATGAATGATAGAAAAACCAACGCCACAGCATTAGCAAAAGAATATGGAATTAGCAGAGGTTTATTATATCAAGTATTAAAAGCATAATGTTTTAGATAAAGTTTACCCCTCACAATAATAAAATTGTGAGGGGTAATTGTGCATGTTAATAAGTTTTGGGTTTTCGTCCGTGCATTTCTTCAAAAAGGCGTTCAAAGCCCTGTATCCCCTGTTCTAACTTTTCAACCTTGCGATAAGCCTCTGGATGTTCTTTAAAATCAACAAGGTTGATTATATCAGATTTCCATTTTTTCAAGGCAATAATTTCGCCTTCTTGATAATCTGCAGCCTCCCTATCCATTTGTTCTATTCTCTGGTGTTGAGAAATAATTACACCAAATTCAAACAACATACAAAAGAAAAGTAGCGCAATAATAATGTTTTTTTTGTTCATAACACAAAGTTTTTAAAGGTTATTTACTTTTTTTCTTTGATTTTTCTAATTTGTTCATCTATTTCCGCAAATTGTTCTTCTTGCATACAAGCCCAAGCAATGCAGAAAGCGATAACTACCACTATGGTGAGACCACCTAAACAGTAAGCAACTATTTCCATAATATATACATTTTTAATTAAACATCATAATTTTTATTAGTGGGCAGATGATAATCTATTTTATTATAAAAATCAAATGGTTTTACGTCTAATTTTCTGAAAATCGTTGTTTTCTAAACTTCAACCACCGAATAACTACCATTAAAATACTTAACAATAGCGAAGTTTCTTCTATTAAGGGCTTGAAACACAACAATCCAACTCCACCCATTATTAAATACAATTTGCCCGTCTTTCATTATATAGGTGTATTTCTTATTAAATGATGTCAATTTATGGTAAGCGATGGTTAGTTCCATTTTTCATAATTCCTATAACACTCTAAAATGCGTTTTGTGATTAGATTATTGCCTTTATCAATCATATGTAAAAGCTGTCTGTTAATGGCTTGCTTGTTGTCATAGTTTAGGTATATGTCATAAACTTGATTGAGATTCTGTATCAGGTTGTAGAGGGTATTTGGAGCAACTTTTCTATTCTCACAAATTACCATTGATAAGTAATGAGGGCTTTTCTGTAAAAATTCTCTGCTGAATGTGTGTTGTGATTTAGTTAATCCGATTTTTTGCAAATATTGACAGCATTGTTTTATGAAACAAACATCTTCATTCATTTGTTCGTATTCATATTTTTGTGAGCGAACTTGTCTTAATTCGTTATTATTATTTTCTTTCTCATCTTTTAAGGCTGTTTTTTCAGCCACAGAATCATCATCTTTAATTTGTGAGTCCAGTTGCTTATTTCTTGTCATCAATGCTTTTATACGACTCTTAAAACCGTTTTTAATAGAATCCATTTTTACTCCTTTTTATGAGAGTATTTATCAATTAAAGTCTGTAATTCTTTCATACAAATCATTGTTCGTAATAATAGAACTTCCCTCTTTAAGGCAATAATTATAAACATTTTGCTCGTCATACTTGCCTGAACGAATAAATTGTAAATCTGCTGTTAAGTGAGGGTAAATGTTTGTAAGATTGCTTTTCAAAAAGTTATAAAATATCTTCATAACAGTAATAGGAACATCAACAATAATATGCAAATGAGGTTGTTTTAAGTCTTTTGAGCCAATTTCTTGAAAGATTCCGATTTGGTATTGTTTGTTTTTGTGTTTATAATACCTTGGACCTAATGCTTTACGATAATACTTTTTCAAAATCATCTTGAAATTGTTTAGCAAATTGTTTTGTGAAAGATTGGTGATATGTGGGTTAAACGTTATAAATAATTTCATCGTTAATCCTTTTAGATAATAGTTTATAATAGCCGATGTTCTCGGCTTTGTTTTTTTTAGATTTTAAGCGATGGGAGGATGGCTACACCATCGCTCAAAATTTATTTTATTAGGGAAGTCGGCTGATAATGGACTTCCCTTGTCATTATCAACCACAAAAGCATTTTACTATGCTTGACCGTCAAAAGGCAAAATTAAAATGCTTGTTGAATCTATTTATCTAAAAGTGATTAAAGTTTGTAATTATTTTGAAAGATTCTATGATTTTTCATAAAAAAGAGGGTGTAAAAATGTAGCACCTGTGTAGCACCAAAAAAATAAGGATTTCAGAAAACTCTGAAACCCTTATAAACTGGTAGGCGCGTGGGGGTTCGAACCCCAGACCCACTGATTAAGAGTCAGTTGCTCTACCAACTGAGCTACGCACCCATATCAATGCCTGAACAGGAATATAAACGCATAAAAATTTTTTTGCAAGCAATTTTTTAACTATACTGATTTTTTTGCTTGTATATTTACGCAAATCAAATAAAATCAACGAAAATAAAGTTTTTTCAAGGAGTATATCTATGGCTGAAAACGATATTGATGTTTCTTTTGTTATGACTGTTTACAATAAGGAATATTATCTCCCCGCAGTCCTAAAGGCATTGTTTGGGCAACAAGGGCTTAAAAATCCTGAATTTATTTTTGTTGACGATGTTTCCAAAGATAAATCGGTGCAAATAATCAAAGATGCATCCCAAGGAATTCCCAACGTAACCATTGTAGAAAAAGAACAAAACGAAGGGATAAGCAAAAGTATCAACCGCGGAATTTCCTTAGCCAAGGGCAAATGGATAAGGATGCTCGATTCAGACGATATTCTTCCCCTGGATTCCACCAAAATTATGCTTTCACTGGCCGACAAACATGGTGCCGACATGGTTTATGGCAAATTCACCAAAACCGGCAAAGAACCCATGGATATTTCTGCTGAGTTGGTCTCAGGCGAGATTGACTATAAATATCATCCTGATGCGCTTCGTCGTGTTCTGCAAGGCGGTTTCACCCGTATGGGACAATTAATTAAAGCCGATGCCCTGAAAAAAGGCAAAGGAGCCGATCCACTTGTTTTCATCCAAGATGAATCAATCCCTCTGAGAGCGGCTCATTATGCCAAAGGCGCCATAAAAATGCAAAACAATGTTGTCTTAGTTCCCAAAGAAACGAACAACTTGAGCAAAAACACCGTCCAACTTGACAACGACCGTTTTTTTGCCAACTACAATTTTTTGGTAGAAGAGGGCGAAACACTGGATAAAGACATCAGAAACAAGCTAAACACAAAAGCTGTTTCCGCAAACTGGAAATATGTTAAGAAGAATCTGCCTTTTGCCTATCTTCGTCCCGATTTTTGGGCATATATCACAAGCAAAATATTTTCTCCTGCTCCCAATTTTAAGCGCCTGAAGAAATATGCCAAGCGATTTGCGTTTCTTTCGGGGGTTTTGCGCACGGCCGATATGAAAGAACTAAGCCAATCAAGCAACAAATATTTTTAATTTGCAAAGGGGATTATTAAAATTGACAATGCACAACATATAAGCTATTCATATCCCCAAGAAAAGAAAATATGAAAGGATTAAATAAAATGGAAGTTATCTTAACCGGCGACCGTCCAACCGGAAAACTACATTTGGGTCACTATGTCGGTTCGCTCAAAAGACGAGTAGAAATGCAAAACAGCGGCAAATATGGCGATATGTATATCATGATTGCCGATGCCCAAGCCCTAACCGACAATGCCGATGATGTAAACAAGGTTAGAAACAATATTTCGGAGGTTGCACTAGACTATCTTTCTTGTGGCCTGAGCCCTGAAAAATCAACCATTTTCATTCAATCGCAAATTCCTGAATTGTGCGAACTGTCTTTCTATTACATGAATTTGGTAACGGTATCGCGTCTTCAACGCAATCCCACGGTTAAAAACGAAATTCAGCTTCGTGGCTTCAAACAAAGCATTCCGGTAGGCTTTTTCACCTATCCCATAAGCCAAGCTGCTGACATAACCGCATTTAAGGCAGATTTAGTTCCCGTTGGTGAAGATCAACTCCCAATGATTGAGCAAACTCGCGAAATTGTGCGTTCTTTCAATTCATTATACAAAGAAGTTTTGGTAGAACCTAAAGCAATTTTGCCTGAAAACAGTTTATGTGCACGTCTTCCCGGTCTTGATGGTGCCGCCAAGATGAGCAAGTCGTTGGGTAATTGCATTTTCTTATCCGATTCGTCAAACGACATCAAAAAGAAAGTGCAAAGCATGTTCACCGACCCGCAACATCTAAGGGTTGAAGATCCCGGTCACACTGAAAATAATGCAGTTTTCACCTATCTTGATGCATTTTGCCATGACGAGCATTTTGCAAGCTTTTTGCCCGCATATAATAATTTGGACGAGCTCAAAGCTCATTATCGCCGAGGTGGTTTGGGTGATGGAACGGTTAAGAAGTTTTTGAACGAAATTTTGCAAAACGAGCTCGGTCCGATTAGAGAGAGAAGGGAAGAGTTGGCTAAAGATATTGGTGCAATCTTTGAAATGCTTCAAAAAGGCAGCGAAAAAGCCCGTGCAGTAGCTGCTCAAACCCTTCATGAAGTTAAAACTGCAATGGGTATAGAATATTTTAACGGTAATTCGTTGTTAAAATAAGAAACACCACGCAAAGCATCCTTAAAACCGTAAAGTATTATCATTTGAATGAGGGAGGGGCGAAAGCCCCTCTTTTAATTTTAAGGGAAAGCTGAGTTTCTTTCAGCAACTTGTTTGCCATTAAAAATCAGGATGAGTTTAAATAAAAAAATCCTAAGCTGTCATGCCATGAGAGAGCGTGAGCGAACAAAATCAGGTATCTTCGAATTAGTTTTGACTACAACGAAGACAGCTGATTTCGCTCGGGTTTTACCATGCGCTCAAGCGATGACTGCTTAAATTATTCTTTCCTTAAAATTAAGGGAAGGGACAAGTAAAATTCGAATCGATTTATGTATGGTATTATAATACCAATTAGGTGCTCGGAATTAGATGTTTTTTTGAGATGCAAAACGTTAAAATATGTTTGTTTTTCAATGTGTTACATAAATATATTGCGGGGGGGGGTAAAACTGTGGTATAATAAACCTGTAACATAGATTTTGTTCAATTATTCTGCTGTATCATTGTAAATTAAGTTCATATTTTTTGAATCTATTTTATTTGATATTCGGCTTAGCAGAATAATTTCCAAAAGAAAGAAATGAATGTAGAGCCGACATTCAAATAAAAAATTTAAAAAATATGAAAAAATTTGATTTTTTCCTAATTGGCTGCTTTGCAGCAGTCCTTATAGGGCTATTCGGTTATCTTGCTTATGAAGAATTTATGAGTGATAAACAAAACGAAAAATCCATAGTCGTTCAAAACGCTATGGATAATAAAGAAATAGCCGCCACCTTACAGGCTGTAGCAGCTTGGAACGGGACGGGTTGTATCAGCGTCACATATATTTTATATGATGACGCGACCGTTGTGGTCACAAAACCACAAGGTAAGGCAAAAATAATTTTGCCTTACACTCTTGAAGAGGCCAAAATATTAATGGAGGCCAGAATTCAAGAATAAAAAAAAACGCGCTATCTGAAACAATTTCGGAAAGCGCGTTTTGCTTGTCTGAATATTATTCAAGCTAAAAGCCTAGTCTTCATCTTCATTTTCCAAATATTCAAAACGCGGCTTTGTCTGAATCTTAATTCTTGTGATACGCATATTGTCAATTTCCATAACCTCATAAACACAAAATTCATCTTCAACTTTATCGCCGACTTTCGGGGCTCTGCCCAAAAGGCCGAAAACATATCCTCCGACAGTGCTTTCTTCATGCTCAACTTCCGGTAACCCCATGCAATCAAAAGCATCTTCAATCAAAACGGTTCCGTCAAATTCGCACAAACATTCATTAATCTTCTTAATCGGTTCGCAGACAGGTGCATCGTGTTCATCCAAAATATCGCCCACCAGTTCTTCCAAAATATCTTCCATCGAAAGCAAACCTGCGGTTCCGCCATACTCATCCACCACAACAGCCATATGAATTCGTTTGCTCATCATTTCGTGCAAAATATCGGAAATAGATTTGTTTTCAGGCACAAACAAAATCTTGCGAGATATTTTCTTCAAGAAATCCTTATCATCTTTTTCACTGTTGCGCTCAATAATATCACGAATATGAATCATTCCGATAATATGGTCTCTATCCTTGTTGCACAAAGGAAAACGGGTATGATGATGCTCTTTAATAAACTCCCAAACTTCCGTATTACTGCTTCCTTCATATATACATTTCATATCTTGTCTGGGGACCATGATTTCATGTGCGCAAATTTCCGAAAACTCTATAGCGTTCTGAATGATTTCGCCTTCGGTTTCATCAATAATTCCACCTCTTTGAGAAGCATCAATAATTATTTTAATTTCTTCTTCCGAGTGAGCATTTTCATTTTCGTCGGCCATTTTTGTTCCCATAAGGCGCAAAATCCAAATTGAAACATGATCAAACACCCAAATAAACGGCGCAAAGATTCTGTTAAATGTATAAAGCGCAGGAGCAATCAACAAAACATATTTTTCTGTTTTTTGAATAGCCAACGACTTTGGCACCAATTCACCCAATACAACGTGTAAAAGTGTAATAAACGAGAAAGCCACACCAAAACTGACCGAATGCAACAACACCGGATTATCGGCAAACCAAAATCCGAATAATTTTTCCAAGAGCTTAGAAACAGCCGGTTCACCAATCCAACCCAGACCGAGTGATGCAATTGTAATACCGAGCTGAATTGCGCTCAAATAAGTATTAAGCCTGTCATTAATTTTCAGGGCAATTTTCGCACGCTTGCTTCCTTTGTGAGCAAGCTCCTCGAGGCGAGTTCTGCGTATTTTAACAATTGAAAATTCCGAAACTACAAAGAATGCATTAGCAAAAACAAGAAAAACAACCAAACAAATGTTGATAACATATATATACATGGGCGTCATAAGATTAAAATTTATATACCTCTTTATTATTAAAAACGCTGTCATAATACATATATCAGAGCCTGTTGTCAATAATGATTAATATATATCCGTATCTAAAAATTTAAATAACCAAGGTTTTCATATTTTCTTTAAGCCAGTGTTCAATTCCTTGCCTTGCAATATCGCGAAATTCGTCAATATCTTCTTTTTTTTGCGACAAAATATAAGTTCCGATTTCTTCATCTTTCATTTCTTCAATATAATCGGAAAAGGCAAAAATCAGATTCGCTTTTCTCGGCCAAACACCATTATTTACAAAAATGTTGTTTTCAAACTGATAAAACAGATAATCCAAAATATTGAAAATTTGTTGTTTGTTCATTTCTCACCCCATTGTTAATATACAATGCATACTGTGAAAAAAAATTAAAATCAATAAAATGTTGTTATTTTACAATATCGGTGGATAAGTCAGATAATTTTATGATCAATACATACAATTTTTCCGCAAATGTTCAGAGTTTTATAGTCCTTAATGTTATATGATTTATAAGCTTTGTTGTCGGATAATACTTCAACTGTATTATCAAAAGGGTTTATTTCCAAGCGCTTAATCATGGTGTCGCCGGCAGTGCTTATCAGATAAATTCCGTCAGATGATGGGGTGGAATAAGATGTATCAACCCAAACCAAATCACCGTTATTAATTGTCGGCGACATGGATTCCGAGTTTGTTTTAACAATTTTAATATTTTCCGGTTTGGACGATGTATAATTTTTAAACACGGCCTCGTCCATTAAAATTTGTCCTGTAATATTATTTTTTATTGTTTCAAACTTGCCCTTTTTGGCCGTGCTTATATCAATAACATCAATACTTATAAGTTTGCAATCCCTTTGCTTGTTAATTCCGAAAAAATCGCTTATTGTTTCAAGTTTGTCAGGGATAAGAGTTGAAGGTAGGGGAAAATCACACAGCATTTGTTCGTTAATATTTAATATTGAAGCCAATTTTCTGCGTGTGTTTTCATCCAATCTTTTGGGCGATTTTCGTTTTATAAAATGGAATAAATAAGTAGAATTTTTCCCTAAGGTTAACGACAACGCATTAAGACTCAATCCTTTTTCTTTAATTTTGTCTTCAAGAAAATCTCTGACTCTTTGTTGTTTATCCATGCTGCCCCCTCCTTCAATTCATTAAATTTCCAATAAATAATATTGCATTTTTACAACTTTGTAAACAGGAATTAAAAATTTTTTTGCATTGAGATTGACAAAAAGTATTTGCATATTGTATTTATACAATAGATTTTACTTTTTTATATGTATGGAGAATCTTCATGGTGAAATACACAAATAAAGAGACAACGCAAAAAAAAGGACTTATAAAAAAAGGAAACAGTATATATCGCCAAACTCTTTTGGAGATATTTCACGCAAAAGGATGGTTGTTTTACGAAGAATCAAAATATAGCGAAGACGAAAGATTAAAATATGGTCTTTTGTTTATGGCCGACTGCTACAAAACATTTAAAAGTAATAACCATTCATCTGTTTCCATAACCGGAAAAATTGACAAAGTAAGTCACCTTAATCGTGAAATGTTTATGGATGCCGCTAAAAGATATCGCATGGCTATCAGAAATATTCCGTCCGAATTTTGGCCTATCGTAAGAAAGATTTGTATAGAAGAAATTGAGCCGCAGCCTCCTAAACATTATAGCGAGCGTCAAAAATCATATTTTTATCATCAATTTCGAATCGATTTGTGTCGCGGACTTGATCGAATAGTTGAGGTATACAACCGAAAATTGAAACTTAATAAACAATGTAATTAATGCTTTACATTATGTGATTTTGAATATAATGATATAACGTAACTAATTTAATTAAGGACTAACAAAATGGATTTTATTGAGGCGTATACCGCATTTTTTTTAATATTAAATATTACAAATCAGATAAAAAAAGGCAACTTATACACACATGTATTTTTTAGTGTAATTATTGAAATTCCAATACTTGGAAGGATTTTTATGCTTTGGTAAAAAAATTTTTTTTCAAGCAATTGACAATGCCGACGGGGTGAGATATAAAGATAAGTAATGTGGGTTAGTGTGTGTAGAACACCGGCCCATTTTTTTACATCAAAACAAAACATCATCAAACATAGGATTTTTAATCATGGGGCTTGCTACATCAGTAAAGTATTCCACTGTTTCGTCTATGGAACGCAAAATTGAAAAGTATTTTGCCGAAAGAGCACAACACAAAACCGAAATATATAGTCCGAAAAAAGGCGAAGTTATTGAAGTATGCGAACAGGCTCCGCTTCATTTGACAGGCTTATGCGACTACTTGGGTATTTCAAACCGAGAACTTGATGACTACCAACAAAAACCCGAATTTAACGAATTAATAAGAAGAGCCAAAAAAAAGTGTGAAGCATATTTGGTGGATCAATGTGTTAAACTTCATAAAGCCGACTTCATCTTAAAAAATAATTTTCCGTCAACTTGGCAAGATACTGCAGAAAATCAATTCGGAGAAGAATTAAAAAAAGTTTTGGTGGAATTTGTAAATAAATAAGGATTTATTAAAAATGAATAATCAAACAATTACTGCGCGAATACCTTTGGTTTTTGCACCTCTTCTCACGGAAAAAAAACGTATAAAATTTTACTATGGCGGGCGAGGAGGCGGAAAATCATATGCTTTTGCCGACAGCTTGTTATTGAAAGGGCGAATGCAAAAACTTCTTATAGCCTGCCTTCGTGAAATACAAGACAGTATCAAAGATTCCGTATATCGTTTATTATGTGAAAGGATTTCATATTATCATCTTAAAGACTACAAAATATATGAAAACAAAATTGAAAATATGATAACGGGCACTTGTTTCATATTTAAGGGATTACGTGATCAAGACATACAAAAAATAAAATCTTTGGAAGGAGTAGATATTGCATGGATTGAGGAAGGGCAAAACATTTCCAAAAAATCATGGGATATTCTTTCTCCGACAATACGTAAAGACGGATCCGAAATTTGGATTTCAATGAACCGAGAAGAAGAAAATGATGCCTTATGGGTTTTGCTGGCAGCAAATCCTGATGAACGAACTCTTGTGTGTCAGGTTAATTATTATGACAATCCGTTTTGTCCGGAAGAACTTAAAATTCAGGCACAAAAATGCAAACAGGAAAATCCCGATGACTACCTGCATATATGGTTGGGTCATCCTTTGAATAAAGGAGCATCCAAACTTATTTCTCCCACAGATGTCAGACGAGCGTTTGATCCGAAGATTTCTTCTTCCGATTCTCCGTTAGTTGTAGGTTTGGATATTGCAAGATTTGGCGATGACAAAACAGTTTTTTGTTATCGTCAAGGTCGCCTTTGTTTGGGTTTTGATGTTTTAAAAAATCAAGATATCATGAGTGTTGCCAACTATTGTCAGGGAATAATTCAATCACGTTCTCCTGCCCGAATTTTTTTAGATGCCGGTGGCGTTGGTGGTGGAGTATACGATATTCTATATTCCCGCGGTTTCAGAAATATTATCAGGGCAGTTAATTTCGGGTCTAAAGCAATTTTGGAAGAAAGATATGCCAACCGTCGGGCGGAAATGTGGGATAATGCACGTTTTTGGTTGTCTCAGGAACTTTCGGTTCAAATTCCGCCTGATGAGGAATTGTTTGATGAACTATGTTCCGTAAACAAAAAATACGACACTAAAGGCAGATTATTACTTGAAAGTAAAGATGAAGTAAAAAAAAGACTGGGGCGTTCACCTGATAAGGCGGACGCCTTTGTTTTAACCTTCGCTGAACCTGTTTTTGATTGCGGAAAACCAAAAACATTCGGAAACGGACAAGTGGCAATTGAAGATATGTTCACCAATCAGTCCAAGGAGGGAAAATGGTAAGGATGAAAAATAAATAAAACTAAGGAGAAACAACATGGTAAAACCGATAAAAGACCGAATATTTATCCGCTTGGAACCCGATAAGGAAAAAACCGAAGGCGGAATTATTATTGTTGATGACTACCACAAAAACCGCAACATTGGAACAATAGAAGAAATCGGACCGGATGTTCGATCCGTTCTTAAGGGAGAAAAAGTATTATTTCATCCTTTTGATGAACTCCCTACCTATGATCCGGAAATTGTTGTTGTAAGAGAAAATTCAATTTTAGGAGTATTTGAAAATGACTAAACAAATAATAAAAAACTCAAAAGACGATGTTCAATCATGGTTTTCAAAGATTGAAAAGGCCGAAAAAAACTATCACGAATACCATAAGATCATTGAAGATATCAGAAAATATTATCGCAATGAAACGAACAAAGACAAACAAAATGTTTTTTGGTCGTCAATTGAAACACTAAAACCGTTTTTATACTTTAAACAGCCCAAACCATATATTGAACGTCGTGAAAAATCAGCAAATAAAGTCCATAATATGGCTTGTAAAATTTTGGAAAAAGCTATTCGTTGGGACTTGGAACAATTCGATTTTGACAGTGTTATTAAGTATGCTCGCAACGACTTCTTGTTAAGCGGTTGCGGAATGGTAATCGAACACTATAAACCCTTTTTCGGAATTATTAAAGACGATAATAACAACGAAATTGAAATAAAAATAAACGAACAGGTAAATACCGAATATCTGGATCCGATAAATTTTATTGCCGATTCCGAAAAAGTTGGAATTTGGGAAGATTGCAGTTGGTTTGCAATAAAACAATACCTGACTTTAGACGAGGCAGTTAATTTTTTCGGAAGTGAGTTTTATGACATCCTAAGTCAAAATTCATCCGACGGAACAAAATCCATAGAAGTCTTTGAAATATGGGATAAAACAAGTAAAAAGGTTTTATATTTAAGCAAGTCATGTCCGGACAGTTTTTTGAAAGTTATTGAAAAATTTTCTCTTCCCGACAATTTTTATCCTCTCCCCAAACCTTTGTTTGCCGGCACAACCAACGATTCATTAATACCGGTTCCTGACTATCTTCAAATGAAACCGCTTCTTGATGAACTCGATGGAGTTACATCACGCATGCAAAAAACCATGAAAGCCCTAAAAGTTTCGGGTTGTTACGATAATTCTTTTCCGGAATTGGCATCAATCTTAAACAAAGAAGTAACTTTGGTGAGTATTTCAGATTTTGACAGATTAAAGTCATCGGGAGGAATTAAAAATATTGTAGAATTTATGCCGATTGAACAATATATTTTGGCACTTCAGAGTTTGGCTCAACGCAGACAAGACATAATTAATGCCATATATGAAATAACCGGCGTCAGCGATATAATGCGTGGCTCTTCAAATATTATTGAAACAGCAACGGCAGTAAACAAAAAAACAGCTTTTGGAACCTTGCGCAACCAAGATCGCCAGAATGATATGCAAAGGTTTATTGCCGACATTTTCAAAATTAAGGCTGAGTATATTTGCGAATATTTTGACGACGAAAAACTCTTATCATTTCTTTCTCCGGAAGAACAATATACACCGGAAGCTCAGGCAGCTGTTAACCTTTTAAGGAAAGAACACTTGCGCGGTATGATAATGGGAATAGAAAGTGACGGAATTTTTGCCGAAAGTGAGCGCAATAAACAAAATTTAGAGGTCATAACAACCATTCACGGTATTATCAGTCAGGCATTTGATATTGTCAGCAAACAACCGGCATTGTTGGATTTATATCGTCAGATGATAAGCAGTGTAGTTTCAAACTTGTCAAACGCCCGCCAGTATGAAAGTGTTTTGAATAATTGCTTTGAAAAAATTGCACAAGAATTGAATGCTCCCGACAAAGAAGAGGTTGTTCCTCAACCGAATTTGCAAGCAGAGGCCATCGCAGTCCAAAAACAACGTAACCTTTGGGATTACGAGATTAAAAAAGAACAAAACGAAATTAAAAAAGCCGAATTGTTACTAAAAAAACAATCCGAAGAAAGCAAAAATATTTTAGATGCCAAAAAAATCGAAATACAGGCATCGGAATAAAAAGCACTTAAAACAAACTCCAAAAGGTTTTTTTAACCATGACATATTTCAATAAACAATTTTCGGCAGAAATAATTTTGCCGGACGGAACGGTTGCAAACTCTTCACGAGATATTGACCGTTTCTTAAAGGCCAACAATTTGGCCTCATCATCAGATTATTCAGCTTCATACATGGAAAATATAAAGCGCAATAATCAAAGAACTCAGCAAAAAGAAATTTTTGCCGAGATTGTTCAACAATACAAAAAAAGGATATGGAATGACTGAAATAAGAGAAGAATTAGAAGAGCATTTTGCTAATTTGGCAGATGCAGAACAGACAAACCTTAAAGATGTTGAAGAACAAGGTTTTTCATCATCGGATAAAATATTTTCCGATGACAATACAGAACAATTTTTGGAAGCCCCCGAAAGCTTCCGAGACGAAATTACCAAAACTTTTAGTGACCTACCTTTAGAATGGCGTCGTTTTCTATGCGCCAGAGAGGCCGAAATAGCAAAAGGTTTTGGTGATTTGCACTCTAAGACAGGGACATATAAATGGCTTGAAGACATTTATTCCTCACGGGTTGAAGAGTTGCAAAAACATGGTGTCAAATCAGCAGATGATTGGCTTAAAAACATGGTGAAGATAGATGCTATGCTAAGCCAAACACCTGAAGATACCATAAAATTTTTGGCTGATTCCTACGGAGTTAAACTCAGCCAAAATATTTCAAGTCCGCAATATCAAGCAAATAAACAATCATTGTCACAACAAATCGGAAACCAAATGATAAATCTTGAACTTTCAAGTTTTATCAACGAACAAGATGAGCAAGGAAACTTAAAGCATCCTTTCTATGGAGAAGTTGTCAGAGACATGTATGATCTGCTCAATAAAGGTGTTGTCAGTAATATTAAAGATGCCTACGACACGGCAATCTGGTTCAACGATTCCGTTCGCAACAAATTGATTGCTCAACGCACACAAGAATCTCTCGCTCTTAAAAGCAAAAATGCTCAAAAATCAAAAGAAGCAGGTTTTTCTCCAAAAGGTAAAGCTCAAGCTTCCAAAAAAGATTTAAGTTTGCGAGAAGAACTTGAAATGCGATTTGCCGAATTCGGATCAGATGAATAAATAATAATTTTTTACAGAAAGGAAAAAAAATGGCTAATTTAACATATGATGATATCTTCACACTAACTTTGGAATCTCGCACTTCAAAGCTTGCTGACAATATATCAAAAAACAATGCCTTATTAAAAAAGCTTAAAGAAAAAGACAAAGTTCGTCCGATACATGGCGGTTCCAAAATTTTGGAAGAATTGGAATATGGCGAAGGCGATATGGTATGGTATTCCGGTTATGATACCATAAGCTATACTCCCAAACAACTTTTTACAGCAGCTGAATATGCGATTAAATTGGCTGCTGTTCCTGTGGCCGTATCCGGTGAGGATTTGTTAAAAAACTCAGGAAAAGCACAGGTCATGGAACTCATGGAAAAGCGCATTCAAAATGCCGAAAAAACCATGGCAAACCAGCTTTCCGCTGCAATGTATGGAGACGGAACTTCTTCAAACGGTAAGGCAATCGGAGGTCTGAAACTGTTGGTTGCGGACGATCCTACCACCGGAACTGTAGGTAATATTAATCGCGCTACAAGCGGTAATGAATTTTGGCGTAACCAATCGGCAACAGTTTCCGGTCTTACATCAGAAAATATTCTCCAAGCAATGGACAATATGTATATGAAGTGTTCACGCGGTAATGATAAACCTGATTTGATTGTTACTGATGACAAAATGTATTCTATTTTTGAACAAGCTTTAACACCGATGGCTCGTTACAGTGATCCCAAATTAGCGGAAGCAGGGTTTGTAAACCTTAAATACAAAGGATGCGATGTTGTATTTGATGGCGGTCAAAATGGTCATTGTCCGGCAGATCACATGTATTTCTTGAACACAAACTATTTATATTTGCGTCCTCACAAAGATCGCAATATGAAAGTAATCGGTGGAGACAGATTGTCGGTTAACCAAGATGCAATGTATCGCATTATTGGTTGGGCCGGCAATATGACCATGTCTAATGCCGCATTGCAAGGTGTTTTGATTAATTCATCTGCCGAATAATCAAATCATTTAACATTCAAAACTAACGTGCAAAAAGAGGGATTTTTCCCTCTTTTTGCATTAATTGATAAAAAAAAGGAAACAGACATGGATTTTGCAACATACCAAAATCTTATCAATCAAAACAAACAACGTAATGATGATAGTATTACTGCTCGTTTTTATGATCGTGCAATTAAAACAACTCAATTTGATAACAATGGCATTCCTGTCTTCAAAAACGTTTGTTATTGCGAAATACGTATTAAAGATAACACGACTGAAGTTTTTGATCAACCGGCAGATTCTGAAAAGATAAATCGCTTTCCCGTTGAATATGCCCGTTATCAATTATTAAAAAAACAACTTGAAGAAGGCACTCCGCTGGAAAAGTTTGCTTTTTTAACCGCAAGCGAAATTGAAACATGCAAATATCGCGGTATTTTCACTATAGAAGCGCTGGCTGAAATGACCGAAGAAAAAGCTCAAAATCTTAATCTGCAAAATGAGCAAGGTCTTGCCCGCAAATTTGTTGAATTTAATCAAAACATTAACAAAAAATTCAATCTCGCGGATGTTGAAACAAAATACAAAAAAGAAATATCAGCACTTAAAGCTGAATTGAATCAATATAAAAAAGCCAAGAACAGGAGGAAATAACAAATGAAATCAATCTTAGATATATGTAAGGAAGTGGCCGATTTGGCAGCAACCAAACGTCCGGAAGATTTGTTTAATCAGAATAATCTGCAAAACAACATATTTTTAAGCGTGCTAAAATCTTCATTAGATAGTCTTTTACGTTATGGTGATTGGCCTGAACTTACAAAAGAAGGGGAAATACGCACATTCGCCAAAAAAGACAAATATTTTATGAACGAAGTTTGTCCGGATTTTTATTCCCTCATAAACAATACCATATACATAAAAGACAGCGGCGAAAAAGTTATCGGAGCCATAACTCCTGAAGATTGGATGAGAGAAAAATATTTTTCTTCTGAAGAAAACGGAATAAAATTTAAGTTTCAAAACGGAATGATAAAATTTTTAACTCCGCCGCCGGCAGATTTAAAAATAGTGTTTCAATATCGTTCAAATGCCGTTTGTATTGATGCCAAAACATTTGAAGAAAAATCTTGCGTAAGCAAAAATAATGATATTCCCATATTTGATGCATACCTTGTAAAATTGGGTGTGTTATGGCGTTGGTTAAAGCGTAACGGTTTGAATTATGTTGAAGAATTTTCGGAATATGAACGTGAAATAAAGAAAAAATTTGCATCATCATTAGCACTTAAGGATATCAACTTAAGCGCCATATCTGATGATGCAGTCAACATGGGAGTAACAATCAATGTCAAACCGTATAAATAGACTATCTCAATCAGTAAGCTACATAATTCCTGCTCCGACGGAAGGTCTTAATTTAAGAGACAGCTTAGACAATATGAAACAAACCGAAGCAATAGTTCTGGATAATTATATTCCCAAAGATACTAAATTGGTTTTACGAAAAGGTTATAACACATATTATTCATCCGAAAATCCTTTTTTAACCTTGGTTGCTTACAAAAAGTATAATAAGTCACGATTTATCGGTATTTCTGACGGCAAAGCATATAATCTGACTTCATCAAAAAACATAAGAGTATATGAAAATGTTTCATTTATTGAAAACAGATGTCAAACATTTCAGTATAAAGACTACTTGTATTTTATGAATGGCATAGAAAAGCCGAAAGTTTTTTATATTAATGATGAAGGACAAGATATATTTGAAGACTGGAGCTTTTCAAGCGAAGGCTTGCAAGATGCTTCCATTATAGCCGGAGCAGTTTCTAAACAGTTTTTGTGGTTTATTGAAAAAGGCACAATGAACGTTTGGCATACTTCGGAAGCAGGTAATATTTCAGGAACGTTAAATAAGTTTGACTTGTCGCAAATTTCTCGTTTCGGAGGGCATATACTGGCGGTATGTTGTTGGACAATGGACGGAGGTCAGGGAATAGACGATTTGACCGTATTTCTAACCTCGGAAGGTGAGGCTATAGTATATTCCGGATTTAATCCTAATTCAGCAGACAATTGGGAACTTAAAGGAACATACAAAATATCCAAACCCATAGGATATCAGTGCACCTTAGCATATCAAGGCGATATTGTAATAATTACCGAAGACGGTTATTTACCTCTTTCTAAAGTATTACCTCTAAGTCAGGCCGGAATATCATCTTTGGCTTTTTCCGATAAAATAAGAGGTTTGGTTTTAGATCGTGTTTCTAACAACTATGATAAAAACGGTTGGCAAGGAATAATTTATTCTCGCGGTGGTTATGCCATATTTAATGTTCCGGTTTCACGTAATTTTGAACAACATGTAATCAATATAAACAACGGAGCATGGTGTCGTTTTACAAATATAAATTCACATTGTTGGTGTTTGTTTAACGACAGATTATATTTCGGTTCAAACTATGGGGTCTTTAAATTTGATGAAGGTTATTCTGATTGCGGAAATTATATTTATGGAGAAATTCATCAAGCATATAATAACTTTGGTTTTGACGGGTTAAAAAAGATTCAACTTCTAAATCCGCGCACAAAATCATCAACCGAATACCATTTATCTCTAGGGTTAAATATGGACTATGAAGACAATAAAGTAACGTTTGTTGAAACAATCGGACAATCAGGTATCCATAAGTGGAATGAAGCAAAATGGGCATCGTCAAAAGGTGAGGCCGGTTCCGTTTGGCAAACATTAAAAGGAAAAATACGTTCACAATGGATTGCTTGTTCAGCAACAGGTTATAAGGCAAGTATCGTTTTTAAAACCCAAACTAAAGGCAATCTTTTGGAATGGTATGATACCGGAGTTCGCTATGAAACAGCAAATGGTATCATGTAAGCTGATATATGATTATGATGGCAAAATAACCGACTGGGTTTGTAAAAAACTGGACTACGACAAAGATAGTTTGGAGCAATATCGCACTATAGGTTTTTGGCTTCATGATCAACTTATCGGCGGACTTATCTACCACAATATTCGCCCGAAACGAGATTTGTGGTGGACAATCTACACCGCAGATAAAAGGTGGTGTAACAAGCGAGTATTAAAAATTATTTTCAATCTCGCATTTAAATTTTGGCAAGTCGAGCGTATCAGTCTGTTGGTTAACACAGATAATCACGAGTGTATTAAATTGGTTGAAGCTCTTGGTTTTAAAAAAGAAGGTTGCCTTCGTCAATATCGTGATGATGGTTCGGATTGCTATTTTTACGGAATGTTAAAATCAGAAAATAAATGGAGCAAATAAATGAGCAAAGCAATAGGAAAAGTTCTTGGAGCCGGTGGCGCATCAACATCGCTTTTCGGTTCTGAAACCGATGTCATTAATTTCTTGAATAATTACAACACAAAAAATTATGACAACACATTAAACAACCTTACTTCATATGCCTCAAATGCATCAGAAGAACTTGCAAACATGGGAAAATATGCATTTAATGTAGACGGTTCTGATGCTGCACGTAAAAGAGCGGAAGAAGCAACCTACAACCAATATCTTGACAAACTGACTCCGCAGTTTGCCAATCAAACATCTGATTTAAGCGCATCTTTGGCCAACAAGGGAATAAGTATCGGCAGTGAAGCATACAACAGAGCAATGTCCAACTTGCAAGATAGCCAAAACGATGCTTTGAATCAAGCTGCTTATCAGTCTGTTTTGGCTGGTCAAAATGCATTTTCAAACAGTATCAGCGACCAAGTGAATGCCGGTAATTTTACAAATAATGCACAAAGCAATTACATCAATCAATTGCTTCAAGCGCTTCAAAATTCTTATTCCGGTTATGATGTCGCAATGGATAAATATGGAATATTAAATAAAGCCGAAAACAGAATAGACCAAAACAGAGCATATAATACTGCAGCCCAAATAAAAGCCGGAAATGATTTTATGAACACTACGGCACAACTTACAGCAGCTATTGCATCAGCTGCATCAGACATTCGTCTTAAAGAAAACATAAAACCAGTTGGAAAATTGGACAACGGATTAACCGTATATTGTTTCAATTTCAAAGGAAGTAATGTTTCACAGATCGGATTAATTGCTCAGGAAGTGCAAAAAACAAAACCTCATGCAGTAATTGAAGGTGATGACGGATATTTAAGAGTTGATTATAAACAAGCTTGCTTGTAACAGATAAATAAAAACAAAATCAAAGCCGCCTTTTTTATAAAAGGTGGCTTTTTTATATCAATCTAAAAAACAGAAAGGAAAAAAAATGCCATTTGATAGCGAAGGAATGTTTTTCAGAATTCATTGTTGGGAAGACGATCGTATTAATGATATTGAAATAGTGTCTGATCGCCACGATGAAGAAGATGATAATTTTGCTGACGGATTAAGTATGTGTTTCTTAAAAAACGGTAATTCAACTATGAGAGGTGATGTTGATTGTGGAAATTTCAGAGTTAAAAATGTTGCTAAAGCAGTAACGGGAACAGATGCCATAAACAAGAACCAATTGGATAAAAGTTCTTCGGAATTAAACACTTCTCTTACCGAATTATTAAATAAACTTTGGAGAATAGGTGATATTAAAGCATCGGTTAAAGAGGAAAATCACGACAATTGGTTTTTATGCAACGGACAAGAAATAAGCCGTGTTGCTTATCCGGAATTATTTTCCTTAATAGGCATAAAATTTGGTTCCGGCGATGGAACTACAACATTTAATTTACCGGATTATCGCGGAAAATTTTTAAGAGGGTTAGGGGGAAATTCAGCACCGGATATTTATACATTGCAGGAAGAAAGTTTGCCTGATCACAATCATAGTGTTGAAGTGTCAGACTACGGACATCCGACAGGAGGCAGTGATATGAGCGATACCGGATATAAATATTGGCGTGAAGCACCTTCAGGATCACCGCAATATACCGAAAATGCATCAAAAACCTCCGCAATATATTCCGGATCTCATGTGACTCCAGAAAACTATGCGATAAACTATTTTATTAAGGTAAAAGAGGAGAAATAAAATGACCGGAAGAATTTTATCAAACGGAAATGTTATTGAAGTTCGCCAAGGCGATAGTTTCACAATCAGATTAAAAATAACCAAAAACAATGCCGAAATAGACTTAAGCAATTCATCTGTTCAAATGCAGGTCCGAAGCTTTGATGATGATAGTGTAAAGTTCGATATAATTGCTTCACCGATAAACATTGCACAAGGCATTTTTGCTATAATTTTAACTCCGAGCCACACCGATATTCCCGTGGGCGATTATAAAACCGATATTCAATTAAGCACTAACGACGGTCTAATCAATACAATTTTTCCGTCTGATGTAAATAAAATCGGCATTTTGAGAATAACCGAACAAGTTACGAGGTGATCAATGTTAGAAGATGGAATAATTACAAGCGAAATAAGTGAGGGGCAAACAATAAATGTCAGTCTTTCACAAAACAGTAAAGTTTCATATATAGACGTATATTGGCAAGATGAAGTAACATTGAATTTGGATTTATCTTTGATGTATATAAAATCCGGACTACAGGAAATCCGAGACTATATGGATAACAAAGCAATTCCTGAACTGAAGAACTATATTGTTAAAGAGGCAGAACCAATTGTTTCTAAGGTTGTTGTTCAAGTTGCAGAACCTTCTGTAAACACATATATTGAAAACACCGTAAAACCGGCCGTTGACGTTTATGTTTCCGATAAAACAAAGATTCTCAATGACAATTACGAGCAAAAGGTTTCGGATTTTAACAATAACCATGCAGCAAGTATTGAAGCGTATAATGAAAATGCTGCCGAAAAAATTGAAACAGTTAATTCTGCAGCAGCTACGGCAACATCTCAAGCACTACTAGCCTCAGAGCAAGCTGTAATAGCATCAACAAATGCACATGAAACTTCAATAAATGCAGCAAATTCACAAGCGAGTGCAAACAATGCCGCATTGTCCGCAAAAGAAGCCGCATTATTCAATTTCAAAAAAAATATAACCAACTGCATAACCGAGATACCACAAGACATAAAACTAGAGCTTAACAACGGTACTCTGACTTTGAAAGCTGGTAGTAAGGTTTATGTGCCGAATGGTGTAGGTGTATTTGATGAAATAACTGTTGCAGCAGACGTGATTTTGGATTCTTCACTTACTAGCACATATTCTAATGGGGATTATTTATGGTTTTATAATCCAATATTAAATAAAATTCAAGGTGGAAACAACGTATATAATCAATGTCAATCTGGAACGTATGATGGAGCACAATACTGTATGTTTTATGACACAACAAACAATATAATAAAATATACAACTAATTCTGGCACAACGTGGGAAAACGGGTATTCTTTGCCATTTACGCTTACAACATTAACAAATGGAACAGGAGTTACAAGCAGCGACCAAGTATTCAACGGCTTCGGTTATATCGGAAGTACTGTATTTGCTCTGCCGGGGGTTAAAGGCTTGATACCGAATGGTAGAAATTCTGATGGAAGTTTGAAGAATATTGAGCTAACACTATCTTCTGTTACAACAACAACCATAGATTCAAACTGGCAAAGACAAACAATTTTTGTTTATGAAAATGGTAGAATCATGTGGTATCCACTAGAAGCCGGAGAGATACGGTATGACGAAGACAAAAATATATGGATAGATACAAGACAACCGCACGGTTATTCTCTTATTATGCCTCTTGCACACACAATGGCAACTGATGGTAAAATAACCTCATTCTCATCCAAGCTCCAATTCAGAGCAGTTGACTACTCCGACAACTCTTGGATATCTGCTCAAGCTATGCCGAGTAATAAGTATATCGATTTAACTTTGGGTGCTAGTGGTTCAAGTTATACAGCCCCTGCAAATGGATGGGTAGTGATAGGAAAAAGAGCTGGAGCAGACCACCAATATTTGTATTTAATAAACAATACAACAAGCTTTTCCAGCGGAGGATTCGATACATTACCCGGTTTTGATACTTACGCATCAATACCTGTTAGAAAAAATGATGTTTTTGCGGTTGCGTATGCAATGACTGGCGACACTTTTCTTTTTAGATTTATTTATGCAGAAGGAGAAAACTAAGATGTTTTTAGGTTATCAAAACGACAAAATAGCTTTCATAGCTGAAACAAGAGAAGAACTTGAGAATATGCCTTGCGTTACTCTTGATAAGATTGAGGAAGTTGAATTTGCCGAGATGTTTAACGGTGTTATTTACACATCTGAAGAAGAGCTTATTCAAGTTAAGACTAAAGCAGTTGAAGAAACTCGTGCTGGTTTATATGCCTCTCAAGTTGACCCTATCACAGCTCACATAAACAGATTGAGGGATGAAGAGCAAAATGAAGAAATCTCAGCTAAAATTATTACCCTACAAACAAAGCGAAGTCGGTTAGTTGAAAAAATACAAACCGAAAATCCATACCCCGAGGAGATAACCGATGAATAGCACAATTTTTGAAGACAGCAAGGTAGTCGGTTCGGCAACTGTTGCCATCTTAATTGACTATGCTCAGGTTTTTAATCAACTGATAACATTACTGATAAGTTTTTTCACACTAGTATATGTTGCAAACAGTGCCTATTGCAGCATTTTCAAGTCTGCCAACAAAAGAAAAAAGAAGAAAGGAAAACACAAATGATAGATACTTATGAAGCCACACAAAGGCTTATTTTTCATGAAGGGCTGCGATTGCAGCCCTATTTTTGTAGCAAAGGCAAAAGAACAATAGGAATAGGGCGATGTCTTGATACCAATCCGCTAACCGATGAAGAAAAAAAAGTCATCAAAGATTGGGAGCATGGAATAACTAAGGGTGAGGCTGTTTATCTTTTGCTAAACGATATTAAAAGAATAGAAAAAGAACTTAAAAAAAATATAAAATTTTATAAAACACTTGATGACGAACGTCAATATGCACTTCTCGACATGGCCTTCAATTTGGGAGTTTCCGGTTTGCTAAAATTTAAGCGTATGCTTCAAGCCCTGTCTGACAAAAAGTATAAAACAGCTTCTCACGAATGCCTAAATTCACGCTATGCCAAAGAGGTTGGTCAAAGAGCCGAGCGAATTGCACATTTGCTGGCCACGGGAGAATTCAAGAGATGAAAACAATAAAAATTCTCATATGCTCATTGGCAATCGGCACCATATTGTTTGTCATCATTAAAAATCCTCAACACACCGAGCAATCGATAAAAGGGATTATTATGTTGATGGAGCAAATGGATGTTAACTAGAATCATAATTTTGGCACTTCTTCTTATATCAGCATATTTTTTAGGGCAATCCCATTGCCAAACTCGCACAATAACTAAAGAAATAGAGGTAATAAAATATGTTACAACCCAACAAAACAAAATTTTATCTCATCCTAATGCTGATAAGCACGAACTTCTTAGCCTCATGCTCAACAACCGATTATAACTTTTGCCCCGCATATCCCGTTGCAGGGGCAAAGGTTGGGGATGAGTTGAAAGAAATAAATGCACCACATTTTTGGGAATGGATGGGAAGGATAAACAAACTACGATTGCAATTAGAACTTTGTAAATAATTTTAAGAAAATGAAAGGAAACATCATGGACATATGGAACAACCGCAAATCCCCGTTAGGATATTACAACAATATTTCCCAATAATGAAATTAATTATAATTTTGGGAGAGATGTTGTTTGCAAACTGCAAAATGATTTAAGGCAAGGGCATCCGTATGTATATCAGGGAACAGAAGTTTTGGGAGTTGTAACAAGTCCTATAAAGGTATTTAAATCTGCAAAAACAGCACCTTTATCTAGACATCATTCAAATAGAGTTTATAATACAATTGCTGATACCGGACTTGCAACTTTAGGCTATTCTGACACATCAGATCCTTTGGATATCCCAATAAAAGGAGTATCGTTTGCCATTGGTAATGCTACAGGCGGATTTTTAGGCAATAAGATGTTGGGAAGGGGAGAACATAAAGCCGCAAGAGCAGGATTAAATATTTTAGGTAACGCAATTTCTGATTTTGTAAACAGAAAACTTAATAAATAAGAAACGGAAAGAAGATGAATATAAAAAAGGCTAAAATAATACTCTCAATATACAAAATTATAAATTTTTTATTGGCATTTTATGAATGTTGTATATTAGTATTCCTTTTTGAATATTCTGCATATTTGGTAATTCCATTTTTTCCCGTCGTTTTTATGCTTTTTGTATGTATTTTTATAGTTTATCCCATTTTTCTTAAAGTTGTATATAAAAAAAGTATTTTTTATTATTTAAAATCTGCAAGAAAAACAGTTAAGTATATCATCATACCAACTTTTATTCCTACACTTATGGTATGGGCGGCATATGCGAGCAATATTCATGAGAAATTGATAAAAATTCAGTAGAAAAAACACTTACTCACCAAAGAGCTTTGTTTTTCAACAAGGCTCTTTTTTTTAACTAACCACCCAAACAAGAAAGGAAAACACAATGGACATCTGGAACAAACACAAATCTCCTCTGGGCTATTTCAATAATTCCGACCAAATTGACAG
>JAZLEQ010000047.1:0-73872 GCA_045615365.1 Alphaproteobacteria bacterium | reverse complement strand
ATTCCCGTTACCTGCTCCATCAAAAAAAGAACACACAGGAGGGTGTGTTCTTTTTTTTAGGGAAGTAAGGTCGGGAATCGAACCCCTTGGGGCGCATAGTGCAAAAAAGATCCGGTGAATCTTTTTTGCCTGTGCGGTGATAATTTGTTAACGAGCGATGAGCGAGAGCGAAAGGAGAGAATGTTACAAATAGAACTTGCGAGCTTTTTTAAAAAAGCGTATTCCCGTTACCTGCTCCATCAAAAAAAGAACACACAGGTGGGTGTGTTCTTTTTTTTTAGGGAAGTAAGGTCGGGAATCGTATTTCTTCCATATTAATATTAAATACATCATAAAATATATTTCTTGCAAATCCCTGATTGTTTTTTAAATAAATATTCATATATAAAAGCATAAGGAGAAAAAACATGAAAAAATTATTGCCTGTCATTTTGTTTTTGTTTGGTTGCACAAGCCACCAAAATTATGCCGTATCAGAAATTTATTCGGTTGACAAAAGTGGAGTGAACAAACCTGTCGGCGAGGTTTTGTTTAAAAATACCTGTCAAGGAATGTTGGTTGAGGTTGATTTAAAAAATATTCCTAAAGGACAACATGGTTTTCATGTGCATGAATATCCTGATTGTCGTGCAGCCACTGATGCCCAAGGAAAAATTATACCGGCATCTATGGCCGGAGGACACTTTGATCCGAAGCAAACAGGTAAACATTTAGGACCCGAGCATAAGCATGGTCATAAAGGCGATTTACCGGAGCTTTCTGCTTGTGAGAATGGTGAAGTTAAAACAAAATTCTATGTCAAAGGTTTGACGGTGAATGAAATTCGTCATCGCTCACTGATAATTCACGAAAATGGAGATAACTACCAAGACACACCTATACCACTCGGTGGTGGTGGCGCGCGTATAGCCTGTGGAATTATAAAGTAAGAAAAATTGAAATTCTAATGGTTTTTAACTTGATCTAAGACAAAAAGCCTGATTGCGCTTGATAAATTTTCGGTTTTCTTATCCTTGTCAATCTCGGTAACCAATTCATTAATGCTTTTATTTTGAATTAGGGCAATTCTTTTAAGCTCGTGCAAAAACTCTTCTTCCAAACAAATGCTTGTGGAATGACGACCGGCTATAATTACGGAAATTTTTTTCATCTATTTTTTCCTAAAAGCATCAATAGAAACTATCTCGGCTGTTTCCCCCGAAACCTTTTTGCGAGATTCTTGATTTTCTTTTTTGCTGTTAAATCCCATATCTTCGGCATTGGCAAAGCTCAAAGCAAATTTTGCATGCGGGTCTGCAAAATAAGTTATTGCATCATAAGGAATTCTCAAAGTGTGAGGAACATTGCTGAAGCTCAAGTCAACTTCAAAATAGGTATCGGCAATCATTAAATTGGCAAATTGATGTTGTAAAACAATAGTCATATCTGTAGGATATTGGTCTAAAAGACTTGCCGACATTCTGACATCGGGATGATTGGTCTTAAACGATATATAAAAATGGTTTTCTCCGGGTAATCCCTCGTCGGCGGCATAATTCAATGCCTCAATCACCACATATTTAAGAGCTTTTTCCATCAGTTTGTCATAATCAATTTCGTTTTCCATATTGCCTCAACACCGTAGATTGAAAAAAAGGGCTTTTCTGTTGATAGGAAAGCCCCGAAACCCCACTCAAAGCACTCCATGGCTTTGAGGATTTAGTTTGTTGCAACTACCAATTAGGCAGCCAAAGCAACAGGAGCTACGTTATTATCGTTAGCATTCATTTAAATTTGAACCGATAACGGTGGTATCTCACCGAACACAGCTTACCCATCTTTACTGCACCCTGTCAAACCTGTATCGCCCCCGTAAGGTTAAAAATTTGGTGGAGGCGCCGGGAACTGCCCCCGGGTCCAAAGAGCCTATTTCATAGAGCCTCTAGTGTCATAGTTGCAAGAAAACTCACAACAAAAAGTAATATAATACCATTAAAGAAATTTTTCAAGCCATAAAAATTATTGTTTTTTAATTTATTTTTATTAAGATGCGGCCACGATTTAAAGTTTGCAAAAGGTTGTAGATAAAACTACAGCTTTTTAGCTTTTTAAAATTAGCTATCCTATAATAAACTCATTAAACGGAGTCGCTGATAATGACAAAAATTGCAGTTTGGTGTCGCCACGAAGGCGATAATATAATTGGAATCGGCCCCAATATTCCTTGGCACGTTTCCTCAGATTTCAAACGTTTTCGCCGTATTACCGAAAACGCAGCCATAACTTGCGGGCAGACAACCTATGAGAGTTTTCCCAATCGCACTTTGCCCAACCGCAAGATTTATGTTCTCACTTTTGATGAAGATTACGAAGTTTCGGACAAAAAAAATCATTTTGTAATAAACAATGCCAAAACCCTGAAAGATTTTGAAGAACCTTTGTTTATCTGCGGCGGAGCCAGTATATATAAAATGTTTATGCAAAAAATGGCGCCTGAGATAATTGTAGATTCATGCTATCATGGCGAACTTAATTCGGAACTCAAAGGAGAACCTGTAGATATTAGCGAGTGCATCAACACTATGAACCAAAAATACCGACAAATTTCGCCAAACTATGAAGAAGACAACATTACCACCACAATTTGGATAAAAAAAGGCGAATTTGTCTCGCAAGAAGTTTTGAAAAAAATTACTTTAGCTATTATTAATAATTAAAAAAAATGAGGAGTTTTTATGAAACAGTATTTAGACATTCTTAAAGACATTATGCAAAACGGACAAGATGCCGACAATCGCACAGGTATTTATGCCAGAAAAGTTTTCGGTCGTCAGATGCGTTTTGATTTGAGCGAGGGTTTCCCTTTGGTAACAACCAAAAAAACCTACTTGCGAGGCATTATTCATGAACTTATATGGTTGCTTTCCGGCAATACAAACATTAAGTATCTGCATGATAATAATGTAACTATCTGGGATGAATGGGCTGACGAAAACGGCGATTTGGGGCCTGTTTACGGTCACCAATGGCGCAATTTCAATTCGCAAGGTATTGATCAAATTAAAGATGTTATTGAACGCATCAAAAAAAATCCGCAAGATCGTCGTTTGATTGTCACAGCATGGAATCCTGCACAAATTGATGAAATGGCTCTGCCTCCATGTCATTGCTTTTTCCAATTTGATGTAACCCCTGACGGAAAACTGAATTGCATGCTCTATCAACGAAGTTGCGATATGTTTTTGGGAGTTCCGTTCAACATTGCTTCCTATTCATTGTTAACAATGATGATTGCACAAGTTTGCGGTCTGAAAGCCGGTGAATTTGTTCATACCTTAGGCAATGCTCATATCTACTCTAATCACTTTGATCAGGTAAAACTTCAACTTTCAAGAGAACCATATCCTCTTCCGAAGATGAAACTTAACCCTGAAGTGAAAAATATTGACGACTTCAAGTTTGAAGACTTTGAACTCGTTGACTATCAATGCCATCCGGTAATTAAAGGAGATGTTGCTGTATAGACAAACCCGAGCAATCAAAAAAAACGCCGATATTTGAAAATTGGCGTTTTTTTTGTGGGCAAAAAGGCACAAAAAAAACTCTTTGAGAAAAAGCGCGTGAGGTCTTTTTCTCAAAGAGGTGGGAAATAAAACATGTCCTAGCTCCCTATGGCCGTAGGAGGTAAGACTACAAACGGAAACACAACAAATCTATCGCCGCCAGCCATCTTGTTTCCGCCGTTCTTGGATATAATGCTTTTGCATTATAGGCAACTTGCGAGTAAAAGAAAGACAAAACCCGCGTTGCCGAACTAATATAATCTCCCAATAATTTTTTTTTGTAAGGCTTTTAATACGCTTTTTTCGCAATTTTGTCAATATTTTTTTTATAAAAAAAGCTCAAAATATACATTTTACGCATTTTTTTGAGCTTTAATAATAAAAAATATCACAAATTAATCTTCAAAATCGTCATCTTCATCTGCTAAAACGGCATCATTTTCATCATCAACCATTTCGTTTTCCGATTCTAACAACATCATTTCTTCTTCAATTTGCGATTTTTTTCTTCTTCCTCTGCGTTTGCGTGCAGGTGCTTTTTTCTTCATGGCATCAATGATGTAGTGACCGGCAATTTTATACAAATCAACCAAATGATTATTATACATATGGTCGGCATCATCAATTAAAGCATACTCAACTGAAATGTTGCGCTGGGTATTGAGACGCTTAACCAAAGCGGTAACACTTGCCGGAGTTACAATTTCATCAGCTCCGCCTTGGGTGATTAAACCGCAAGTCGGGCATGGTGCAAGGAATGAAAAGTCTTTTTCATTTGCCGGCGGAGAAAGCGCAATAAAATTATTTATGTCAGGGCGGCGCATTAATAGTTGCAAGCCAATCCATGCACCGAACGAATAACCCACGACCCAACATTGACGAGCGTCAGGATTAACGGATTGTAACCAATCGAGTGCAACAGTGGCATCGGAAAGCTCGCCTGGTCCATCTTCAAATTCACCTTGTGAACGACCGACACTGCGGAAGTTAAAACGCAAGACCGAAAATCCCAAATTTTGAAAGACACTAAACATTGTATAAACAACTTTGTTGTTCATAGTTCCGCCATATTGCGGATGAGGGTGTAAAATCAAAGCAATTGGAGCGTTCGGATTTTCACTCTTGTGGTAACGCCCTTCCAATCTTCCGGCGTGACCGTTAAATAAAACTTCAGTCATTTTGTTATTAACCTAAAATATTGTTGTTTTGACTATTATATTAAATTAATCTATATAAAAAGTTAATTTTTCTAAACTAAAGAGGAACTTAGCATAAAATGAAATCGAAATTCAAGACAATTTTTTACGATGTCGATGCTGTCATTAAACGGGATCCTGCCACTTCAAGCAAAACACAGGCTTTTTTGCTTTCTCCGGGGCTTCATGCGATTATTTTTTATCGGTTTTGTCACTGGCTTTGGCAAAAAAAATGGCGTTTTACAGCCCGATTCCTTTCGCAAATAGTTCGCTTTTTTACAGGAATAGAGATTCATCCGGCAGCTAAAATAGGTAAAGGTTTTTTTATTGATCACGGTCATGGGGTTGTTATCGGTGAAACATCGGAGATTGGTAACGATGTAACACTTTATCATGGAGTTACTCTTGGTGGAACAACTGTTTTTGATAAAGATGGAAAGCAGTGCAATAAGCGGCATCCAACCTTAAAGAGTAATATAATTGTTGGTGCCGGAGCAAAAATTTTAGGTCCCATAACCATAGGGAATAATGTTAAAATCGGTGCTAATGCAGTTATTCTGAAAGATGTATCAGATAATCAGACAGTTGTTGGAGTCCCCGGTCATCTGGTTGATAAGAGTTCTGTTAAGCCTGATGTTTTTACCGCTTATGGCGCTTGTGCCGCAGATAAAGACCCAATAGAAATGCGTCTTTCTAAGCTTGAAAAAGAACTTGCTTTAATAAAAAAATCAAAAATTAAGTAAAATATAACAAATTTGTAATACAATCTGCGTATAATTTGTGTTATTATGTAAATATCAGGTAATTTGGTGGAGATTCCTAGAATGAAAACACTTAATTATATCAGTATATTGATTGGAACAATATTTTTTACAACCTCTGTTCAGGCGCAGTTACCGGCAAACCCTTGGGATAAAAGTGCTCAATCTGTTGCTCATGTCAAAAGAGAAGTTCCGGTTTCAAAGGCAAAAATTGTTAAATATGCTCCGGTAAATGCCGAAAAAGAAGCTCCGGTTTATAAACCGGCCATCGATTCTGCAGGTAAGTCTAAAGCTGTAGTCCAAACAGGCAATGTTGCAACGCCGGCGAAGGCAGAAACTTCCGAAGTTGTAAAAAAAGCTGCATCCCAAAAATCAGCCGCAGTAGGCAAAAGCCAATCGTGGATTGGTTCCGGTAATTACGGGAAATTAAATTATAGCGGCGAAGCTACAACTTACGGGACTGCATACGGGCAGGAAATGATAGCTCCTGAAGTAAACGCCGGCAATATAAAGATAATGATTCAACACCTGCGCAATATGGGTTATAAAATTCCGGAAAGCTACGACAATAAGTTTGAAAACTTTTTACAAGACTATTCTAAAGAATTAAGCGAGGCATATAGCGGAATAGGGCGTCAAAATAATCCTCTTGATACAATGTTTTCGGGAATGTTGGATGTTTTTGAACATGGTTCCGGACTGGATGTTGAAAATTTATTGTTTAACAGTATAGGATTAATCAGTGGCGGAAATTAGGAGGTTGGAATGAAATTTGTTCTTGTTGCAAGTTCTGTTCTTGTGTTGTTTTCAGGTGGTGTAAAAGCGCAAATGTTTCAATCAGATAATGAAACACAGTTGAAAATGCCTTCGCCTGACGCAGGAAGCCAAATGATTGAAGAAATGATAAAGCCATCTTCAGAAAACACGCATTCGCTTTCTGATACCGGCGTGAAACAAAATGATATCCGCGAAGAAAAACAAAATTTTCAACAGATTAGAGGTAAAGAAGAATTAATTGATATTCCTATAGGATCATATTCAACGCGATTAGTGAAAGCTGATAATTTTGTGACTTCGGAAACATTCTACAATGAAGCTGTAAACCAAGAAAGCGAGCAAACGCAGGAGCCTGAAGAAAAACAGGAGCCCGAAGAAAAACAGAAGCCGGAAGAAAAACAGGAAGAACAAACACAAGAAAGAGAAAATTATCAGACCCAAGAACAAACACAAGAAGACAAACATTTGCCTTCTTCTCACCACAACGAAAACATAACGGAATTAGCTAACGAACGAGCACGAATTAACAAAAATCAAATGATTAATGAAGCAAAGTATGACAGCAAATTAGCAATACATAATCAGGTGAAAAATCAAAAGGACGGAGAAGTAAAAGATTTTTTGAAAGTATTGAAATTTGTTGACAAGAAACAAGTTCGTGCAGAAATGGTAGCAAACGGTGACAGCGAGCGTGCCATAAACACGGCTCAAGAAAAAATAGACGATGTTTATATAAACCATTCCGATAAGACTGATGTGCAAGAATATCTTTTTAAGAAAGCCCAACTGAGTTATGAACAATAATTTTCCTTGCATTATTTTGGTGGAGCCGCAGTTGTCCGAAAATGTAGGTATGGCGGCCAGAGCCATGAAAAATTGCTCGTTTGGGGAGTTGCGTTTGGTAAACCCTCGTGAAGATCATTTATCTGATAAGGCTATTTCAGCCTCATCAAATTCCGAAGAAATTTTGCGTAATGCCAAAGTTTTTTCTTCAACAAGTGAAGCAATAGCAGACTTACATTATGTTTTGGCTACAACAGCGCGTCATCGCGACCAAACAAAGAAGGTTTTTAATGCGGATGAAGGTGCTAAAGAATTATCAAAAAAAGTGGCTTTGGGGCAAAAATGCGGTTTGATGTTTGGTCCGGAACGCACCGGTTTGCGTAATGAGGACATATGTTTGGCAACAGCACTCATCAATGTTCCGCTAAATCCGGATCACTGTTCGTTAAACTTATCGCAGGCGGTTTTGCTCACCGGATATGAATTTTATAAAACACAAATAAATACAACTCCGGCAGAGTTTGTAACCAATCACACAACAGTTGCCGAAAAAGAAAAGGTTTTACTTTTTTGCAAACACTTAGAAGCAAAACTGCAAAATTTTGCCAATTATAAAGACGAACATAAGAAGGATAAGCTGATAATTAACCTGCGCAATATTTTCACTCGTTCGGAAATGACAGAGCAAGAACTGAACACGCTTTATGGTATAGTAAACTATCTCAGTGACAATTAATAAAATAAAACCGCACGACAAAGTGCGGTTTTACTGTTTGGCAAATTAATATTTTATAAACCTGCGGCATTATTTTGACCGGCAAACGGATTATACTGTCCGACTCCGCCGAAATATTTTCTGAAAAATCCGGGTTGTTGACCTTTTACTTCTGTTTTGTCTTTTTCCACGGCAACATCTTTTCCGCATTCTTTGTTTAGACGAGCCACTTCAATTACTTTTCCGTCGTCATTAAACTTAATTTTCAAAATATCACGTTGAGTTTCTTCCGGCTTGAAAAATGCAACTCTTTTAATGTCCGATGACATATATATCCATGTGTTTTGATTAAAAGAAACCTGCGCCGACGGAGCACCCAAAATTTGTAAAACATCGTCTTTTGATACGCCTTCTTTAACTTGTTCGATTCTCTCTTCTGTAGGCATATTCCCGTTATGCGAAACAAACCATTCATTTTGTTTGCTTGCAGAGCAAGCAGCCAAAACCGAAAGGCAAAAAACGGTTAAAAATAATTTGTTTATTGACATGTTGAATTCCTTGCGTTTTATATACATACAAACAAAGTCCGTAAGCAACATATAACACAAGGAAATCTTTTATGCAAAAAAAATTTTCTTATCCCCTGAAACTTGAGGATATGAGCGCATCTGCCAAGAAATACATCATCAAGGCCGATTCTGTAACTTTGCCGATAATTGCCGAGATACTGAAACTTAATGGTATTAAGAGGTTTGAGGCGGAAGTGAATGTTAAACTCAACAAAAAGGCTCATCTGGTTAATGTTTTTGGTTTTGTTGATGCAGAGGTTGAAGAAATTTCTGTCATATCATTAGATGCTTTTGTTCATCCGTATCATGCTGATTTCAGCTTGCAATACGACACCAAGCTGACTGAACAAGATATTAATGATATGGATTTGGAATTTAACGATGAAGTTCCCGATATTTTGGTTGATAATCAAATAGACTTAGCAGCAGTTGCAATGGAACAATTAGCACTGGTTCTAGATGATTTTCCGCGTAAAGAAGGCGAGGTATTCAGCTTCAAATCGGAGTTTGATGAAGAGACCACATTGGCGAATAATCCGTTTGCAGTTCTTAAAAAAATAAAAAAATAATAAAAAAGCCTTGCAAAATCAAAAAAATTTGCTAAAAGAACTATAGAATTTCGCAAAAGGCATAATTTATTTAGTTGCATTTTAAAACTAAATAAGCTAAAACTGCCTCAAAACAAATTGTAATAACTTTTAATAGAGTATAGAAAAATGGCTACACCTAAGAAGAAAACATCAAAATCTCGTCGTGATATGCGTCGTTCTCATGATGCTTTGAAAGCAAACTCTTACATGGAATGCCCTAACTGCGGCGAATTGAAAAGACCTCACAACGTATGCCCGAAATGCGGACAATACGACGGTCGTGAAGTAGTTTCTCAAAAAACTGCTGAATAATAATTTATTATAAATTATAAAAGCCCTGTATTTACAAGGCTTTAAATGAACGGAGTAAATCATTGACTGAAAATAATATGGTTATATCTGTTGATGCTATGGGGGGAGATAACTCCCCTCGAGTCGTTATTGAAGGTTTGGCATTGGCTGCAAAACAACACAAAGACCTTCGTTTTATCGTTTTTGGTGATGTTGCCAAAGTAAAGCCGATAATGCAAGAATTTCCTGAACTTTCCAAAATTTGCGAAGTTCGTCATTCTCCCGAAATGGTTCACAACGAAGACAAACCTTCGTCTGTTATTCGCAATCGCAACACCAGCATGTTTATGGCTATTGATGCGGTTAAGAAAGGCGAGGCGCAAGCTGTTGTTTCGGCAGGCAACACAGGTGCTCTCATGGCAATATCCAAGCTCACTCTAAAAACCATCACCAAAATTCATCGTCCTGCAATTGTCAGCATAATGCCTCATCGTTATGGCAAATATGTAATGCTTGATTTAGGTGCCAACACCGAATGTGATGCTATAAATTTGGCTGAATTCGCATTTATGGGCGAGATTTTAGCTCGTCATTCTTTAGGAATTGCCAAGCCTAAGGTTGCATTGCTTAATATCGGTGCTGAAGAGATGAAAGGCAAGGAAGAGATTAAGCAAGCTGCGCAAATGATTAAAAATTCAAAGCTTGACATGGATTTTATCGGCTATATTGAGCCTCACGAGATTTTCCTTGGCAAAGCTGATGTTATTGTAGCTGATGGTTTTACCGGAAATATTGCTCTCAAATCCATTGAAGGAACAGCAAAGCAGTTGGGCGGCATGGTTAAAGACTCCATTAAAAAGTCGCTTTTAGCCAAATTGGGTGTTTTGTTTATGCTTCCGGCTTTAGTTGGACTTAAAAAGACAATGGATCCTCGTAAATATAACGGGGCAATGTTTGTAGGGCTTAATGGATTGTCGGTTAAGAGCCATGGTGGCGCTGATGCCTATTCTTTTTCTTGTGCGGTTGACAATGCAGCAAAATTGGTTAAACAAAATTTTGTCAGCACAATTCGCGATGAAATTGAAAAGCTTGATTTTGAAGAGCTCCAAGCTGTTTTATATGATGTATATTAATCATCTCAAAGAAAAAAACTCTCTTGAAATCAAGAGAGTTTTTTTTCTCCCCTTAATTTTAATTAAACTGTCATGCGCTTTAAGAGAGTACAGTTTAAGCGCGCTCCCTTAATTGTCATGCCTTGAACGAAGGTATGAAATACCTGAGTGAAATAAGGCATCTTCGATGTATTTTTAAAAATTCGAAGATCGCTGATTTCGCTCGTTCCTCGCTCAAGCGATAACAGTTGAGGGATTGTGTGAAGGAAAGGGGACAAAGTCCGAGAATACAACGGGGATATTTAAAAATGAAATGAACGAAATATATTTATGACTGATAAAAACTTTCAAGGAGGACACAACATGAAATATGTTGCTTTTGTTATCGGAATTTTTGCAATTTGTGCCATGGCAATAGCTCAGGAAAACAATGTGTTGCAAACCGAACTGGAAGAAGAAATATTCCAACAACAAAACGAGAATCCGAACAAATCGATTATTTATGTTTTTTTTAACAATCAACCTTGCCCGAATTGCCCGCAAGCAATTGAGATGATTGAAAATGTTTATAATCAAAACTACCTCAACAATTATGAATTTTTCTTGATTAATTATGGCGAAGATGAAAATGCCGAAATGGTGCAACAATATGAATTAAGCCAACCTTTGGAAGTCGTGATGGTTGATGTTGCTAACGGTAATGAGATGGGGTTTAAGAAAATTGAGGGGTTGGAATATATGATTGATAATCCGCTCGGTTTTAGTGAATTTTTTACAACGCAAGTAAACGGATATTTGGGGGAATAGTTTTTTTGAAAAAAAAAACTAAAACAAAAAAAATGAATGTCTTGCGCTTTTAGAGAGCGCATGACAGGTTAATTAAAATTAAGGGATGATAAAAATTTCCCTCTCTTGATTTCAAGAGAGGGTTAGGGTGAGTTTAATCAAATATTGAATCTAATTCTAATTTAAACTCATCTAGATTTTTAAGCAATTAAAAATTGCAAAAAATCTTATCTTCCCTTAAAATTAAGGGAAGAATAATTTAAATTGTCATCGCTCCGAAGGAAGCATTCTTCCTTCGGACCAGCGATCTTCGAATTTTTAAAAATACATCGAAGATGCCTGATTTCACTCATTTCATTCGTTCAAGGCATGACAATTAAGGGAGCGCGTTTGAATTACGAACCTCAAAGCATGACATTTTTTTGTTTTTCCCTAAGTTCCGCGGTTTATTGTCCGGCTTTCTTAAGCATTACTTCCGGTGCTTCAATACCCAACAAATATAGCAATTTGACTAAGATATCGCGAACTAATTTTGCCAAAGCCAAACGAGAACAAGCAATCTCTTTGCTTTCGGCTGTCATAATAGGAGCGGCATTGTAAAAGCTTGAAAATACTTGGGCTAAAGTGTAGGCATAATCGGCAATTACACTTGGTTCTTTTTCATTATGAGCTCGCATAACCGCATTGTTTAATTGGCTTACTTTTAATGCTAAGTCGCGTTCTTCTTTTTGCGATATGACAATCTTTTCAGGCTCCATATTTTTTTCTTTAGCTTTACGCAAAATTGAATTTATACGAGCAACCGCATATTGAATATATGGTCCGGTTTTACCTTCAAATTTGGCGAAATCTTCCAAGTCAAATATATATCCCGAAGCAGTGTTGTTTTTCAAATCTTGAAATTTAATTGCTCCGATTGCAACCTGATTGACAAGTTTTTCAATCTCTTTTTCGCCATAGCCTTCAACCTCTCCGGCTGCCGGAATTGATTCTCTAACTTTGTCTTTGGAAATATTAATGAGATTTTCCAAAGTCATAACCCCGCCATCACGTGTCTTAAACGGCTTTCCGTCAGCACCGTTTACCGTGCCGAAACCATAGTGTTTCATTGTAATATTCGGGGCAATTCCGAGTTTTTCAGCGGCGGTGAAAACTTGCTCAAAATGGAGTGCCTGACGTTGATCTACAAAATAGCAAATTTCTTTTGCTTGCAAATCATCAACGCGCATTTTAATAGTGGCAATATCGGTAGTATGATATGTGAAACCGCCATCAGACTTTTCTAAGATTACCGGAGGAAGCTTGTTTTTATCTTCTTCGGAAGAAAGACGAACAATTGTTGCTCCTTCATCAATTTCCGACAAGCCTTTTTCTGCCGCAATTTTAAGGATATCTTTGCAAGTTTGGTGAGCATCGCTCTCACCAAGCCACAAGTCGAAATTAACATCTAAAGCCAAATAATTTGACTTGATTGCCTCAACAGAAATATTGCGAATATGCTTCCATGCATTGTAATATTCCTCGTCACCGTCTTGCAATTTTGCCGTGATTATACGGGCATTTTCTCTGGCAGAATCGTCTTCTTTGCAACGAATGTTGGCTTTTTTGTAAAATTCGGTTATCTCGTCAATGTTATATGAAGTGGTTTTTGCCAAATTGCCGTCTTGGTTGATGATTTCAGCCAAAATCATACCCATAGGTGTTCCCCAATCGCCCAAATGAACGTCGGAAATTACATCGTTGCCAACAATTCTTTCAATACGACTTACTGATTCTCCGATAACTCCGGCACGTAAATGACCGACGTGCATTGCCTTGGCAACATTGGGACCGCCATAGTCTAAAACAACTTTGTGCGGATCGGAAACCTTTGCAATACCTAAATCTGCATCTGCAGCAATTTTTTGCATGTTAGCGGCGATAAAATCATCAGAAAGTGTGATGTTTAAGAAGCCGGGGCCGTCAACTGATATTTTGGCAAAATCTGCATCTTGTTGCAAAATTTCTGCAATTTGTGTTCCTATTTCGCGCGGATTACGTTTAAGCTGCTTTGCCAAAGCAAGAGCCCCGTTGCATTGAAAATCGCTCAAATCAGGTCGGTCGGAATTTTTGACGGAGGCAAAAGATGTGTCAAGCGAGAGTTGTTCAAAAGCTTTTTGAATTTTCTGATTAATTAAGTTTTCTAAAGACAAGTTCATGGTTTTTTGCTTCCTTAGTTTTCGCATTTAAAATAGTAGTGATTTGGGACAAGAAGACGACAAGTGAAAACGGTTTCTCTGACCGGAATCGCCTGTTTTCCGGTTTTGTATTTTTGGCACTCATTGTCAGCTAATTTCTTAACTTCTTCATATTTGGTAAATAAAATATTATAACAAATTGCAGGTTCTTTTTCTGTCGATTTGCCGACGTATAAAGCGCCATCAGCCAAACCTCCTGCTTCACGACGGCGATCAACAAAAGGACCTAATTGTGAGCAACCGCAAAGTATTGATGCTAAAATGAACGCGTTGATTATTTTCACACTTGCCAATTTATTTTAAACTCCTTATACTCTTTTTCTATTGAATATTTTACGTTAACTCTAACAAGAAGAAGAAAAAATGCAAGCAAATAAATATATTGGTAATGAAAGTTTTACAAAAATGTTGGAACACTATTCGTGCCCTACTCCTATTGAAGTTATTCGAATGAGATTTGCCGGTGCGATTTGTTCACCTAACTTGCAATTACGCCCGACCGACGTAATTTCATCTTTTTGGGAAGAGGGAAAAACACCTCGCTTGGAAACCAAAAATGAGGCCGATTTATTCTTTAAATTTTTTATGGGGCTGTGGGATGATGTTTTTGAGGATGTTAAAAATAATAAAGTAAAGCTTCCTTTGTTGAAAGACAAAGACATGAACTCATATTGCCAAAAACGCTTTGATGCTGTTGAACAAGGTTTTGTGGAGGGATTTTTTGGTGGCGAAGAAAATTTGAAAATGCCAGGATATTTGGCCGAAATTATTGATTCGTTGTCGGAACTTGCAATGTTGTATAAAAAAATTGCAGCCAAAGGTGAAAGCTCTCAAGAAGCTTGGAATGCCGTTAAACATACTGATAAAGTGGTTGAACGTTCAATTTATTTTATTATTGAAAATTCTGTTTTACCGCGAATTGAAGACTTAAAACGAAGCGTCAATTAAGTTGAGTTTATAAAAAATCCCGTCATATAACATGACGGGATTTTTCTTAAGAGCTTTGAACTCTATGCTTTTTTATCTGCTTTTTTTGTTGTTTTTTTAGCAGATTTCTTTGTAGTTGTTTTCTTTGTTGTTGCTTTCTTAGCCGGTTTCTTGACTGCCTTTTTGGCAACTGTTTTCTTTGCTGTTGCTTTCTTAGCCGGCTTCTTAGCTGCCTTTTTGGCAGCTTTTACTTTAGTCTTTTTAACCTTCTTTTCAGCAACAGGTTTGGGTTGAGAAGCTAAAAGAGCTTTTTCAATATCTGCTTCTGAACACAAGCCTATAGTAACCGGATTCTTGGGTTTTATGAAAGACATATCCTTGTGGGTTCCGTCTTTTATGGAATTAAGAGTGTTCTTGGTAGTGCCGATAAGTTTGCAAACCAATGTATCTTTAATTTGAGGATAGTTTTTCAAAATCCATAAAATAGCATTGGGTTTTTCTTGACGCTGAGACGGAGACAAAATTTTCTTGGTTTTCATGTTTCGCAATTTAACATTGCGTTCCATTTCGCATGCCTCCAAATTTGCTTTTTTATCAGCTTCGCAACGGTGAATTTCATCCCATGTAAGTTGCCCGTTGTCAACCGGAGAAATTCCTCTGATATTTGATGAAACATCGCCATCGGCCATAGCCTGAATTTCCAGTTCGTGAATTTCGCAAAATACTGAAATTTGACGAAATGTAAGCGTGGTGTTTTCAACCAACCAAACCGCAGTTGCGCGCGGCATTAAAGGTGCTGTCATGGTAAAATCCTTTCTTCTCATATTTTATCTGAGTATAAGATAAAATTTTTAATACAATATTACAAGTTTTTTTTGAATCTTTAAGCAGTTAATATTTAACTTTATACAATTCTATCTCGCCACCGGTCTCTTTCAGCTTTTTTTCACCTAAAAACTCAACTTCATACCCCTCTCCTTCAAAAAGCGGAACAAAGTCTTTTACCGTGGCTATTTCATTATTGTATATATGTTCAAATATGTCTGTGATGAAATGACTTAGATTCGCTTCGGTATTTGCCTCTATTTTGCTGAAAAGGCAACAATTTCTTAATATTATGCTTTCATTGGTGCTTTCATCGGAAACATTACTTATATCCTTCAAATATTCTGTAGCAAACTTGGCTGCATTGCGCAGTTTTTGAAAATCAACAGATGTAATTCCCGCATATTCAATAACATTTGTTCCATCAAATTTAGTCACCAAATTGGATATTATTGTTCTGATATTTAGGCTTATGGATGTGGCAAATTCCTCCTGATTTGGAATACTGGCATCCAAAAACTTAAGATCACTTTTAATATTGATGCGACATGAAGTGATATTTTCTTCACCTGATTGCGCACTTGCAGCAATTTCTTTCTCTCCTTGAGAAGAAGACGGTTCCGAGGTATCAACCTTCGGATCTTTTTGATCAACCCATTGAGAAAAAGCTTTTTTCAACACCATGGTATTGAGATTTTGATCATAAATAATCTGGTGCATTAAATACGCACCAACGCCAACAAGGTATATTGCAATTTTGTTGTCGCTATAACTTTGTTTGGCTTCATAAAATTTTACCAAATCAGCCTTATCTCCTTCAATCACTTTAAGGGCATCATATAAGATCGAGTTTGCTTCGTTAATTCTTAAGCCCCCATAGCAAGCAAGCTCCAAACAACCGCCAAAAGCAAAAAGTTTGATACCAAACTTAAAAAATTTGTTATGCATTATTTCTTTATCATTAAGATTCGATAAAATTTCGCTTAAAAAATAAACCAAATATTGTTTATACTCCAAAGGCGCTTCAGGGTATGAACTTGTTTGCATATTTTCCAAATTAGAATTTATATTATATGCTTTTACCAAATTTTGTGCTTTATTGAAAAATGTTTCTTCGCTTATTTCAACCTGTCGCCTGTCTTGCTTATTAACAAAAATATACCATGGCATATTTTTCAGCAGCAAAGGAATGGCCATAGCCAAAAAAACAATAAAGAAGATAAAAAACACCAAAGAATATTTATTTTCTTCATCAACAAATATGTCTAAAAGCGGAAAAATCAGACTCACAAAAATATTGGCAAATATTAAACTGACAAATATCAGGGCGAAAAACTTAAAAATTGCTTTGTAAATATTACGACGACTATCCAAAATATCTTGAACAACATCTTCCGAAGAACGCTGATAGTCAATGTTGCTTAAAGTTTTTTTGCTGGCCTTTTTATTATTGCGACTACTTATGTATTCTACGGTTTCCACATAATTATTATCTTCAATTTCGTAGGTTTCTTTGATTATTTTCACATTCTTTTTGGAGTTCTCGTAGTCTTTTGCCAACTGATATGCATTTTGACGTTGCTCGATGGCAAAACGTTCAATCAGCTGCCAACCGGAACTCTCTTCAACATAGACTTCATAATGAGCTATCTTTGTCATCGCTTAAACCTCTATATATAAAAACCTGCACCTATGATAGCAGGTGCAGGTTAATAAATCGTAAGTTATGCAATTTTTTTCAAAATTATGCGTTATCGCCATTAATGCCAAAGGCACCAAATTTGCTTTTGAACTTAGAAAGCTGACCGCCTGTATCTACCAAACGACGAACACCTGTCCATACAGGGTGAGATTTGGGATCAACTTCCAAATTGATAACGTCACCTTCCTTACCCAAAGTTGAGCGAGTGGTGTATTTTTGACCATCAGTCATTACATAAGTAATGTTGTGGTAATCAGGATGAATTCCTTTTTTCATCTTTAAAACTCCTAGATTCTTACATTAAGCGCAATATTTTGTGCTTCTTATACATTATGCATTTAAATAACGCAAGCATTATTTTTGATTTTTTTTAAATTTCTTCCAATTCAACCATATTCAGCTTCGGAGAATTGCCGCTGATATTTATAACTTTAATGCTAAAGTTCTTATATTCTTTTCGGATAAGGTATGTTCTGACAGCCAAAGCTCTGTTTAAGCTGATACGTTTTTTTCTGAAACTGTCAATACCATCATCAAGATTGTATGAGTATATGGCTATTTTGTTAGTTTTTTCATTTTTGAAGCTGCTAACAATACTATCAATGGCAGACATTTGATCAGGCGTAAGTTCATCAGCATCCGGAGCAAATGTCAGTGAAAACAGTTTGTTATTTTCTTCTTTGGGAGATTCTTCCACCAAAAGTCCGGCATTGGCTTCGTTTGAAGAAGAACTTTCCTGAACAACAGACGGTTGCGCTTCTTGCATTAAAGAAGTTTTGTCATTTTCAATAGTATTTTGTTCTGGTTTGACATCATTTTCAATCTTTGGAGCGGAGAAACTCGGTTCAACTTCAACCGGATCAATCAAAGCTTCTGAAGGTGAAGGCTCTCTTTCAACAACAACCACTTCTTCTTTTGCGGTAGTTTTTTGCGGCATTACCGTTTCCTGCGTCTGCTCTTCTACCTTTTTTACAGCTTCTTTCTGTTGTTTGGCGGGAGCTTTTTTAACCTTGTTGATTTTCTTTCGGGGTTTAACTTGCGGTTTTTCTTTGGGAAGTATGGGGAAAAGCGGTTCTTCAACAACTATGTTTCCACTTCCCAATCCGTCTAAAACTGACAAATCGAGCATAACATTTTCGTCATATTGTGCATGTGCGAAAACCGAAATTCCCAACAAACCTATCAGAACCACTTTTCCTAAACGCATATTACATTCCCCTTTGATAGATTATTTTATAACCTCGAACAATTTTTTACCGAGTTCGGAATTAGAAGCTATAATATTGCCTTCAGACAATACTAATCCCAAATCTGAAACTCTGATATCTTTTTGCCCTTTGGCCAAAACATGACCGCCTGCTTCTTTTACAAGCAGCATACCCGCAGCAATATCAGCCGAATCGTTGCCAAAAGAAACAACTCCGTCCAATTTACCTGAAGCTAAATTAGCCAAATCTAAACTTATGCAACCAAATTTGCGAATCGCAACTACCGACGATGACAATTCCTCAGGTCCGGAAATCAATGCGGCAGATAAATCTTTGCGCGCAGATACACGCAAACGTTCATGATTGCGATACCCTTCAAGAAATGCTCCATTTCCTTTTTCTGCAAAAAACGTATCCGACGTGGCCGGATTGTATATTACGGCAGAGATAACCTGACCATCTTTAACCTCGGCAATACTGATTGCAAAATAAGGAATACCATGCATAAAATTTATATCACCATCAAGGGCTGAAACCAAAAAATGAGGAGCATTGGGAACTTTGCCCCCTTTGGAAACAACCGCGTATTGCGGGCGATTTTTTTGCAATTCGGATGTTAATACTTTTAGTGTTCTCTCAACCGCTGCTTTGGTAAACTCTGCATGCCCTTTTATTGATGTTTGAAGCTTTTCAATTTCGCTAAAATCACGCGAAAGACCGCCTGCGGCTTTTTTTGCTATTGATATCAGCAAATTGAGGTTAGTGGAAATATAAGACATTATTTTGCTCTTTCTACATAGGTTGCATCAGATGTGGCGACAACGATTTTGTCTCCTACCCCCACAAAGGGAGGCACACCAATTCTTACGCCGTTATCCAAGATTGCAGGCTTATATGAAGAAGAAACTGTTTGACCTTTGATTACTGGTTCTGTTTCAATAACTTCACAAACAACTTGTAAAGGCAATTCAACAGAAATAGGTTTTCCATCTATAACACTTACTTTAACATCCATACCATCAGTTAAAAACGGACGAGAATCGCCTAAAATATCAGACGGCATTGCAAATTGTTCGTAAGTATCACTTTCCATAAAAGTTAATCCGGTTGAATCTTCATACAAAAATTGGCAATCTTTGGTTTCAACCATTAATTTTTCAACCATATCTTCCGTGCGAAAACGCTCATTGGTCTTTGTCCCTTCTTCAACAGCTTTCATTTCAACTTGCATAAAAGCACCGCCTTTTCCCGGCTTTACGAAATTGGTTTTGATAACTGTCCATGGTTTTCCTTTATATTCAATAACCCAACCGATACGAATTGAACCTGCTTGTTGTTTCATGTTTTTACTCCTAAATTATTCTTTGATTTAATTTATTATTTGCAAATTAATATATCTAAACTTTTTTAGCAACCAAAATTTTCAAATTTTTTTGAATCAATTATCACAAAATCAACATTCTCATGCAATGATTGATCTTCTTTATCACACCCCGAAAGAACCAAGGGTATTAAAAACAAATCATTATACCATCCGATTACATCGGGATTTCGCACAGATACTTCTTTTTCAAAAACAATAAAATCGGGTTCAACCTCTCCTACAAGCATTGCCTCATGACGACGAACAGGAGTTACTACTCCCAAAGTTTTGTTTTTAAGTGCTTCTCTCAATGGTTTTAATTGCGTCTTTACAGGCTTTTTTTCATCCAGAATTTTAATTATTCCGTCAAGACCGTATTGTTTGCACACTTGCAGTGAATCTTCTCCGGCAACCAACACCATTTTGTTGGTGGAAACGGCTTCTTTAATTTTTGTTGAAGACAACGAATCTGCTATTATGTAGCAAGCAATATCCGAAGAATTGTATATTTTATCAGAATCTGAAGTTATGTTAAGGATTATCTGTGGCATATTTTGCTTTATCTCTTGTAAATGTTGATTGAGTTGTTATTATTGTTTTCTGATAATATGGGAAAAATTTTAAAAGTGAAAGAAAAATCCGCAATGGAAGATATTTTTTTTGATTTTGCAAAAACTAAAGATGCTCTCGGACAACTTTCCACTGATTTAATCGAATTGGAAGGCGTTATAACTAACAAGCAGCGTGAACTGGAAAAAATTGATATTGACAATAAAAAAGTAATAGCCGAAAAAGAAAAAATTATTGCAGATTTGCGCGTTACAACTCAAAAAACTTTGGATGAAGTTGAAAGTATAAACAAATATATTGCCGGAGTTTTATAAAATGGCTCAAATTACTATTTCAATCAATTCTCGTGAATATGCAATTGCTTGCGAAGACGGACAAGAAGGACGTATTTTGCAACTTTCAAGAATGCTTGATGATAAAGCAAAACTTTTAACCAACGGATCTAATCAAATCAGTGAAAATATGCTTTTGGCAATGATCGGATTACTTTTGGCCGATGAAATAAGTGAATTGAAAAAAGGAACAAAATCTGACGGCAAAATATCTGAAATTGATATCGGAAAATTGGCTGATCTTGACAATGAATTAGCAGAGACAATAAAAAATTTAAATAACAAATTAAAAACTCTTGCCAAAAATATAAATTCATTATAGCATGGTATCATAACATAGGTTAGAGACTGCGTAGTGCGTAGTTTAGCAGGTCTTCCGAGCCAACATTATTTTATAGGGAGCTGTCGCTGAATAAATCGTGGTTTATTTATATGGCACCCACTTTTTGACCCGCGGTTCGTTTCAAGAATGTATCTATACGGCTAAACGGTTTCTTTCAATGATTGTTAAAGACCTCGCTTTTTTTTATTTAAGCGAGGTCTGTTTGTTTGACTATGAGAGGTTGCCGAAATTGAAAATTGTATATTTAGGTGATATTGTTGCCAAAACCGGCCGTGAAGCCGTTATCAATAATATTAAAACATTAAAAGAAAAATATGATTTTGATGTGCTTATTGTTAATGTTGACAATGCCGCTCACGGTTTCGGATGCACACCTAAAATTTGCAATCAGCTGCTTACTGCCGGTGTCAGCGCAATTGTTACCGGCGACCATGTATGGAATCAAAAAGAGCTCCGCAACTTTTTGGATGAAAACAAACGAATCGTCAGACCACTTAATTATAATAAAAATTTGGCAGGGGTCGGAGCAAGAATAATTCCGACAGATAACGGAAAAAAGATTTTGGTGGCAGAAGTTGTCGGAAGAGTGTTTATGGAGAATGTTGAAAGCCCTTCAGATGTTTTTGATGAAATATTGAATAATTATCAAATAGGAAAAAATATTGATGCCATATTTCTTGATGTTCATGCGGAAGCAACCGCAGAAAAACAAGCTTTAGGACACTATTTTGACGGAAGAATATCTGCTTGCATAGGATCTCATACTCATGTCCCGACAAATGATGCGGTTATACTTCCTAAAGGAACAGCCTATCAAACTGATGCCGGAATGTGCGGTGATTATAACAGTGTTATAGGTTTCAACATTCAAGCCCCTATAGATCGATTAAAAGATAAATCGGCAGCGACAAGGCTGGAGCCTGCTTGCGGAAAAGCAACCCTGTGCGGAACATTTATTGAAACCGATGATAAAACAGGTTTGGCTTTAAGAATTGAAACTATTAAAATCAGTCTGTAATTTTACTGCCAAACGGTATTTCACGCCCTATTCCCTGCGCTATACAATCAAAAGGAACAAAGCCCAACTCACCATTATCTATCATTACTCTGGCCCAAATGTTATCCGGAGTATAGCCGGTGAAGCGAACTGTGGTTCCTGATTTGAGAGTTTTTATTATATCAAATTTTTCGGACGGACCATACATTATATTGCAGTTGTCTGTCATATGGTATAATTTTGACGGATCTGATTTGTTAATCGGAATATTAATTATCTTTCCAACTACCATATCATCAAATCCGACATCATCACTATTATTCATTTTAACTAGCTGATAATAATCTATTTCTTTTGACTTCGAAGAAATGAAGTTGAAATTTTCTTCGCTTATATAGCCGCTACTTACCAATGATATTAAACTTATTACAATAAATAAAAGCAAAAAAATACTCTTTTGAGCTGTTTTCAATATTGATTCTGACCAAATATGCTTATGATCTTCGGATAGTCCCGATTGCATAATAAATTCTTTTAATTTTGCTTTTTCTTTTGGTGAAAGAAGATTACTTGCTAAAGCCGCGCAATGTGAAGCATGATCAATTTGTCCGGAATTGACGTATGCAACCATGTTATGAAGATGAATGCGCAATGTTTCTTTTTTTGATATAGGATTTTTTAAATTATTAAACACAGCCGAAATATTTTTAATGAAAGCCGACGGATGCCACCATCCGAAAATCAAATTGTTTGCAAGTGTTTGCAGGCTGATTTTAATTGCAGTTTTTTTATCTGCAATCTCAATGGTGTTTTCCTCTTTATAACCGATTATCCAAGCTTTTATTTTTTTTAACTTTAATACCGCAACATTTGTTCCGTTTCCATTACATTCAAAAGCCTGTAATGTTTCACAATCCGGATATTTTTCAGCTGAATAAACAATTGATAAAATATCATATGTCAAACGTTTTTTACCATCTTTCAATATCTCGTATGCAACAGAAAGTTTCTTAAATACTTCCGCTGCATTTTCTTCTTTATTATAATCCGGATGCCAGATTTTGGCCAAGTTGTGATACGATTGTTTTATCGTTTCAAAGTCGGCATCTTCGGCAACTTCCAATAATTTATAATATCCTAACGAATCGCTCATTTATACATAAAGTCCTTCTATTTCTCCGGTTGCAGAATCGTGCAGTGCAATAAAATTTTCCTGTCGATTAATTTTTATTGTCCCGCTATAATTAACATCATAAAGGCATTTATTAAACAAATTGATAATATGCTTACAAAAATCATCAGGAAACGGTTTTGATGTGCGAATAACAAGATCAAGTCTTCTTTCTCGGGCAACGGAATATCCGTCAAATTGAAAATTGCCAAGATTTGAAAACTCCGTTTCCACAACGAATCGTGTTCCTATTTTCTTGTTTTTTCCTTTTTGGTGTGCGTTTTCTTTTTTAACCGCAACCTTTAATGAAGAAAAAAGAGCACTGTCAAACATCGGAATTTCAACAATTTTCCACATGGTATTTTCTTTAAATGAATTTGCAACAAGATTGTTCAGCTCGCGTATCTGTTCATTTCCATCGGGGTTTGACATGAGTATTTTGGCTGTTTGTTCCTTGTTGATCCATAATGATAAATCTCTGTTTATTGCAGCATGATAAAAGTTGAAAATATTTTCAAACAAGTGTTCCGAGCGAAACGGAAAATTTAATTTGATTGTATTTAAGGTTGCTTCGCTGAGATTAAGCAAGTTTTGCGGAACTGACTTGATTGCCGGTTGCTGATAATTGTTTTGCTTTGAAAAAAATCCGTTGTTTAATATTTTCAATAAAGTGTCAATACCAACATCTTTATTTGAAAAGATTTTTTCAATATTTAAAATTAAATTTTCCGACAGAGGCAATTTTATTTTTGAGTTAAAAAGCGTTTCTCCGAACAATGTTTTGACTATTGTTAAATCCTGATTACGAGAACTAACCTGACCGCCGATTTGTTTTCCTTCCAAATTTGAAATAAATTTGCTTATTTCGTTTCTTAAAACATCAATATCTTTAATCTGTATAATGTTTTTTAAAGAATTTAACAAATCGGTATCACCTTCCGTATTACTGCCCAATTTGGCAATACTCACTTCCAACAAACTTAATTTGTCGGTGATTTCTTTTATGGTATCCGGCATAATGTTTTTTTCTTGCAACATTAGACTTACAAGTTTTGATGGTTTCAAAGGAGATAATTCGATGTTTTTAAATACATTATGTTCTTTATTTACTTCTATTTGTGTCTGTGGAGTCTTGACCTCTTCCGAAACCTTTATGTTGCGCAGCGGAATTAATTGCCTTGGAGCACTAAGTCGCACCCTTATATTTATGACATCATGCGATGATATATTGGTATTTGAGTGATTTTTGAGCATTACTTCAATAAGTTTTCCGTCAATATCAATAAAACTTTTTAATGCTCCGTCTTTTCCCGCCATTATCTTAAGGTCGGCTACATCGCCAAAATTCATTTGTTTTAATAATTCTTCGGGAATTTCTTCCATTTGCAGAGGCGGCAATTGTTCTAAAGAAAAATTTTGTAAATATAATCCCCAAAGATTAATTAAATTGCTCATTATCCGTTATCCTTTTGGCAATAGCTAAAATATCTTGTGAAGCTTCAGATTGCGGAAAGCGATTAATGATTGTGCTTTGATTACGTATAGAATCTCTTACTCTGGTATCTGTTCTGACAATTCCTAATAAAGGCGGTGTCAGTTCCAAAAACTCTCCACAAGCTTTTTTTATGAGCTCATACACTCGCAAACCATCTTCAATATTATTAACCATGTTTATTACTATATTTATTTTGGTCTTAGGATAATTTAAGGTTATAAAACGAATGATACTATAACTTTCGGTTATGATTTGCGGGTCATCGTTGCATAAAATTAACACATTTTTGGACATTCCCGTTAAAACATTGGAAACATTTTTCATATTTGTTCCAATGTCAAGTATCATATTGTCGTAGTTTTCCGACAAGATATTGAGGTCATCACCCAAAATTTGCAGTCTGCCTACCGACATTGTAGATATTGCTGAAGACCCGCTATTGCCCGGAATAATATCAAATTTTCCTTTCTCATAAAAAAATGCAACCTGATTAATGCTGCGATTTCCGTAGATCACGGAATCCAAGTCATTATTATAATTAAGCCCTAATTGAGTTTTTATATTATTAAGACCACAATTTGCATCAAAAAATATAACCTTTTTTTTAAACAAACTCAGAGCATGACAAAGATTATAGGCAAAAAATGTTTTTCCGATATTTTGTGCACCAGATGTTACGGCTATCATTCTTTTTCCCTTTATGGGAGAAATGTCTTCAACAACATCTGTGTTTCTCTCAGCCTTATCTGTCATATCTTATATTTGCCCTACGGTTTTTATTTTAGCCTTGGGATGAATTTCGTTTTGCGACATTACCACACTCAACGGACGGAAACGCTCAATAATAGACCGAACAAACGGACGAATATTCGGACTGGTTAATAAAACCGGTGTCTCCCCCTTTGCTGCCAATTCTTCCAAAACCGAGCGAACCTTGGTTATGAATGCTTGCAAAGTTGTCGGCGCCATAGCCAACTGTTTTTCATCGCCGTCACCAACTATGGATTGAGCAAAATTTTGTTCCCATTCAGGTGACAAAGGAACCAACGATATGATTCCGAATTCATTGGCATAGGTGTTGGAAAGCTGACGAGATAAGCGACTGCGAACATGTTCGGTAATAAGCATAAGACTGTGGGTGGTGGTGACAGCTTCGGATATGCCCTCCAATATTGTGGGTAAATCTCTGATTGAAACGCGCTCCTGCAAAAGATTTTTAAGAACTCGTTGAACCGCTGCCAAGCTAATCTTACCGGGTATGAGGTCTTTAACCAACTTTTGATGTTCTTTATCAAGTTCATCAAGAAGTTTTTGGGTTTCTGCATAAGACAATAATTCAGGCATATTTTCTTTAACCAACTCGGTTATATGTGTTGTAACAACCGTTGACGGATCAACAACCGTATATCCTCTAAACATTGCTTCTTCACGATAAGAAGGATCAACCCACATTGCTTTTAAACCAAATGTAGGTTCTAAGGTATCTTCACCGGGAAGATTTATTTCTTCACCGCGAGGATCCATAACTAAAAGTTGGGTGGGCCTTAATTCTCCTCGTCCGGATTTTACTTCTTTTACATAAATATTATATTCGTTTGCTTCTAACTGCATGTTGTCTTGAATTCGAATGGAGGGCATGACAAACCCGAGTTCACTTGCTAAAGCTCTGCGCAATGCCTTAATTTGGTCTGTTAACTTGCGGTTGCTTTCTTCATTAATCAGCGGAAGTAAACCATATCCTATTTCAAGACGTATTAAATCAACTTTCAAAACATTGGCTATCGGCTCATCAGCCATTTTGCTTATGGCTGTTTGCTTTTCTTCCTGTTCCATAACGGCTTGTGCAAGAGCTTGCTTTTCCTCTTGTTGTTTGTTTAAAAAATATGCAGTGCTGCCGGTCAATGTTGCCAGAATAAAAAACGGAATGGCCGGTGTTCCGGGGATAATACCCAATGCAACAGCCATTGCAGCGCTCACCCCCAATGCCTTAGGGTAGTTGGCAACTTGCTCAAATAAAACCTTGTCGGTTGATTCGGTCATACCGGCTTTTGAAACCAAAATACCTGCGCCTACCGAAACAATTAATGCCGGAATTTGACTTACCAAACCATCACCGACAGTGAGTTTGGTGTATGTTTCTCCTGCTTCAGCAAAACTAAGATCATTTTGAACCATTCCGATTATTATACCGGCAATGATATTGATAAAAGTTATGAGTAAACCGGCAATTGCATCTCCGCGAACAAATTTTGAAGCACCGTCCATGGCTCCGTAAAAAGAGCTTTCTTTGGAAAGTTCTTCACGCCTTTTCTTGGCTTCATCTTCATTAATCAGGCCGGAAGATAAATCTGCATCAATCGCCATTTGTTTTCCGGGCATGGCATCTAATGCAAAACGAGCAGCTACTTCAGCAATACGCCCCGAACCTTTAGTGATTACTACAAAATTTACCAAAACCAAAATGGCAAAAACAATCACACCGATAACAAAATTATCGCCCATGATAAAACCGCCGAATGCTTTGATTACTTCACCGGCAGCGTCATCGCCCAAATATCCTTTAGAAAGAATCAAACGAGTTGATGCCAAGTTAAGAGCCAAACGATACATCGTCGTAATTAACAAAACCAAAGGAAATGCACTAAATTCTATGGGTTTTTCAATAAAAATCGCCATCATTAAAACAACGCACGACATGGTTATTGATAATGCTAAAGAAACATCCAACAAACCTGCCGGCATCGGCAAAATCAAAATTACCAACATCAAAATAATTGCAAGAGCAAAAAGCAAATCTCCCCTTTTACCCGAACTTAAAAGCGCATCTTTTATTGATGTAGAAACTGATTTTTTGCCGATTATTTGTTTTGCCATTATTCAAAATTGTCCCTAATTTGAAGAAGAAATTTCAAAACCTTCTTCCTGATATTGTTTCAGTTTGTTTCGCAGAGTGCGAATTGAAATTCCTAAAATTGTTGCTGCAGTCGTGCGATTCCATGAAGTTGTGGCCATGGTGTCCAAAATCAGCTTGCGTTCAACTTCGGCAACCGTTTTACCCACCTGTTTTTCTTCCGCAACTTCTGTTTTTACGGCGTTTTTATCTTGCAACATGATTGCATCTTCGTCAATTTCATCACCGGTCGAAAGCAAAACTGCACGATGCATTGTGTTTTCAAGTTCGCGAACATTCCCCGGCCACAGATAATTCAACAACATTGCTTCAGCTTTGGAGGTTAAGTCTTTCATCGGCAATTCATTTAATTCCGAATATTTTTTAATAAAATGTTTTGCCAACACAATGATATCTCCGCTACGATCTTTTAGGTCGGGTATATTGAGGCTGATTACATTCAAACGATAATATAAGTCTTTTCTAAACGTTCCTTCTTCCACACATTTCTCCAAATCGCGGTTAGATGTGGCAATAATTCTTGTGTCAACTGCAATCGGACCTTTTCCGCCAAGCCTGTCTATTTCTTTTTCCTGTATTGCTCTCAACAATTTGGCTTGAAGTCCGATATCCATTTCAGATATTTCATCCAAAAGCAATGTTCCGCCGGATGCCTCTTCAAATTTGCCTATTCTGCGTGAAACCGCACCGGTGAACGCTCCTTTCTCGTAACCGAAAAGTTCTGATTCTAAAAGAGCTTCAGGTATAGCCGCACAATTGACTGCAACAAATTTCTGATTGGCTCTTTTTGAATTGTCATGAATAAATCTGGAAAATATTTCCTTACCCGTTCCTGATGAACCGGTCAACATTACGCTGGCTTCTGAGGGAGCAATTTGTTTGGCCATTTTTAAAATTGCTTCGGTTTTCTTATCACCATATATTAAAGCATGACTTTCTCTTGTTACTGCAGCCAAAACTGCACCTATTAATTCCGGATCAGGAGGGAGAGGGATATATTCTCTGGCTCCGGCTTTAATGGCTTTAACTGCCAGAGATGTATCGTTGGCAACACCACAGGCTACAACCAAAACATTTATTCTTTCAGCTTCCAACGAAGATATGAGTTTATGAACATCTAAGGTCACATCAACCATTATCAATTCAACAACTTTGCCCGAACGTAATATGCTCAAAGCTTGTTCTACGCTATTTGCCAAAGACACTTGGCCACCTTTTGAAATGGCTATTTTACTGGCAGCTCCTATTTGCCCGTTTAGTGTTCCGACAATCAGTAATTCCATTAGCTTTAACCTTATTTGTTTGATGCTTTTACAATCTCGGTCATTGTAATACCGAGTTTTTCATCAACAACAACAACTTCGCCGCGTGCAACCAAACTATTGTTTACATATATGTCTATTGCTTCACCAACCTTACGATCCAATTCAATTATCGCCCCTTTATTAAGCTTCATAAGATTGCTTACTTTCATGTTTGTCTTCCCCAATACCGCCGAAACTTTAACCGGAATATTATAAACCGCTTCCAAATCAGATGTTGATGTGGGAATATCAAAATCTTCACTACCTAAGTCTTTGCGCAAAATGGGCTCATCATCCATTGTTGATGTTTCGCTCATCTCATCTAATTCTAAATTATTTTCCATTTTCCCTCTCTTATCAGTTAACTTGAATTAAATCTTCAATTTGATCCAATATTTTTGCTGCATTACGTTCACTACCGCCGTTTTTCCATTCAACACGACAATCCGAAGCTCCCATAGTTTCATCCTTATGCACTGAAATTTTGCCTTCAAAATCATTCTGCTCAGCAAGTTTTCCTATAATCTTGGCTGCTTGCGAAGCCGAAGACGGATTAAAAGAAAAAGACAAAACTTCCTGTTTGGCAAAAGATGAAAAATTTTCCGATAAAAAATTTTGCACTTCTTTCGCAGCATTCTCTTTTTCCATTGTCGGAAAAATTTTACGAATGGCGCTAAGCATAAATCTTAAATTGTCTTTTTCCATATCAATGTTTCTTTGCTCGGTTGAAGCAAAAATTGCCATCAATTGATTTTTAATATCCTCTAATAATATGTTTTGTTGTTTTGTTTCGTCATTAAGGGCTGCTTGAAATCCTTTTTCATATGATACTTCTTCGGCTGTTTTGATTGCGTTTCTGAATTCTTCTTCACTATATGTATTTTCCACAATCTGAATGTCTTCAACAACTGTTTCTTGTTGAATTATTTCAACAGGCACTGCTTCAACTTCTGTTTCTGCTTCTACTGATTCAACGATTTCATCGGAAACCATTTCATCTGTCAGATTTTCGTCACAAATGGCTTCATCCGCTTCGTTTTTAATAACGAAGTTATCAAACATATATTTTTGATACACAGCCACCTTACTATACTTCCCTTAATATACCAATTCGTCACTGTCTTTGCCTTCGGAAACAACAATTTCTCCGCTGGCCGCCAAATCTTTGGCTGTTGAAACAACGTATTGTTGAGCTTCTTCAACATCTCGCATACGAACAGGTCCCATTGCGTCCATATCTTCTTTAATAATTTTGCCTGCACGAGTTGACATATTGTTGAAGAACAATTCCTTAACTGTGTCTGACGCACCTTTAAGAGCAATAGCCAATTTATCTTTGTCAACACCACGCAACAATACTTGTATACCTTGCGAATCGATTCTGACCAAGTCTTCGAAGGTAAACATAAGAGATTTAACTCTTTCGGCGCTTTCGCGATTACGTTCTTCCAAAGCTTCCATAAAACGAGATTCCGTATTACGATCAAGCGAGTTAAAGATATCAGCTATAAGCTCATGTGCATCACGACGAGTTGATTTGGACAGGTTGCTCATAAATTCCTTACGCAATGTTTTTTCAAGACTGTCTAAAATTTCCTTTTGAACCGAATCCATTCTCAACATGCGCATAATGATTTCCATGGCAAAATTTTCCGGAAACAACGCAATAACTTTTGCGGCATGATCAGCTTTAATCTTTGATAAAATAACAGCAATAGTTTGCGGATATTCGTTTTTAAGATAGTTTGCCAAAACATGCTCGTTAACATTGCCAAGTTTATCCCACATTGTACGACCTGCAGGTCCTCTTATCTCTTCCATGATGGTTGAAACACGATCCTTATTCAAGGCCTTAGCGAGCAGACGTTCGGTTGTTTCGTAAGTTCCTATGAGGCTACCGGTTGAGGATATTTTTTCATTAAATTCTGCTATCAGCTGCTCGATAACATTGGAATTTATTTTACCCAATGAGGCCATAATAACAGACAATTCCTTAATCTCTTCATCATCCATCAACGAAAATAAACTTGAAGAACGCTCCTCATCTAAAGAAAGCATCAATATAGCTGCTTTCTGCTGTCCGGATAAAACATTGTAGTCATCAATAATGTTTTGTTTCATTTGCTGTGTCCTTAGTTTTCATCATTATAAAGCCATGAACGAATTACGTTAACAGAGGCATCAAGATTGTTTTCAACGGTGCTATTAAGCTTATTCAACGACGAAGCCTTAATTCTACCATCAACCTTATTCATATTGATGAGTTCTTCAGCGCTTTCGTCATAGTTATCGCTAAGGAAGTTTGACAACAACAAATTATCGTCGCCGGAAGATATGAGCCTTTCAGCATTGTTGTTACCGGAAACCTCAAAAGCATTGTTGATTAATGGTCTTACAACCAATAAAATAACCAGAATTGCCACTATTGCAACCCCAAGACCTTCGGCCATTCTCATCAACTCTTTCTTGGTAAAGCCAAAGTAAAGTTTTTCACCTAATTCAGCACCTTCGTCGCTTAATGATGCAAATTGCAAGTTTTCAACATCGACAACATCACCTCTGTTTGCATCATAACCTATAGCAGACTTAACCAAAGCCGCAATCTGATCCAGCTCAGTTGAACTGCGGGGGTGATATATCAATTTACCTTCTTCATCTTTCTTATACGAACCATCAACCAAAACCGCTGCGGTTAAGCGACGAATTGTGCCGGTATTCTTAACCTTATTGCGAACTATACGTGATATTTCATAATTAATTGTTTCTTCAGTTTTTGAAGCTGCCCCATATTCGCCACCCGAGGTTGCAAAATTATTATCACCATTAGGAATGTTCTGCCCGACGGTTACCGGTTGAGATGCCGCATTGCCGTTTTGTTCTTCCGATGTAATGGTTGCTTGTGAGCGAACAACCTGACCGTCAGGATCAAAAATTTCTTCATTGGTCACGACTTCATCAAAATCCATGTCTATATTTACCTGAACCTGAACTCTGCCTACTCCCAAACTTTTTTCCAACATGCGTTGAAGTTTTTGATTGAGTTTTCTTTCTTGTTCTATGCGCATTGTTTCGTTGTTGGTCACTTTTAACAGCTCGCTTTGCTCTTCACTGAACTCAGTCAAGAGATTGCCATTTGCATCAACAATAACCACATCTTTAACATTGAGTTTAGGAACTGCTGCCGAAACCAACTTTTGAATAGATTGAATATTTTGCAAGCTAAGAGGACCATTTTTTGTTCTGATTACAACTGAGGCTGTAGGTGTTTGCTCTTCACGAGAAAATACCTCTCTTTTAGGCATAACCAAATGAACTCTTGCCGAACGAACATTATCAACAAGTTTTATGGTGCGAGCCAACTCACCCTCAAGAGCTCTCAGCAAATTAACATTTTGCACAAAATTGGTAGAACCTAGTGCGTCAGAAGAATCGAAAACTTCATACCCGACATTACTTCCGCTGGAACCGACTGCAAAATCGACCGTTTCCAAACGAAGCCTGTTAACATCCTCTGCAGGAACCAAAATTTCGGTTCCGTTTTTTTCCAAACGATATTTTACTCGGTTTTCTTCCAACTTGGCAACAATTTGCTTGGCGTCTGCCAATTCAACATCGGAATATAATATGGAATATTCATCACTTCCGACTTGAACCGCTATATATATGAAAAAGCTGATAAGAAAGATAACTATAGCCGCTATTGACGCAATTTTAGACGGCGACATGTTTTTTATTGCTTGCAATATATTATTATTCATAGATTCCCCAATCTATAATTAAAATAAACAATTTTTGATTCGTCTAATTATTGCAATCAAACGAATCATTCCCCATTTATTTATCATTTAACTTAAAAATATATTTTAGTTAACTGTTTATTTGAGATATTAACAACCTTACAAAAAAAAGCAGAGATTTCGTTCTGAAATCTCTGCTTTTTCAGTTTTAGGATTTTTTTGAAATATCAGACCAGATTGGTCAATTCTTGCAGCATTTCATCTGATGTGGTAATGATCTTACCTGCAGCAGAATATGCTCTTTGAACGATAATCATATTTGAAAACTCAGTTGCAAGATCTACCGTAGAGCTTTCCAAAGAGCTTGAAACTATTTCACCGGAACCGCCGGTTGTGGCTCTGGTCAACAAGGGATTTCCGGACTCGGTTGTGGCAATCCACACATTATTGTTTAAGGCTCCCATTCCGTTAGCGTTTGTAAATAATGCCAAAGGAATAATAGCTATCGGACGTGTTTCTCCGTTTGAAAATACCGCAGTTACTACACCGCTGTCATCAACGGTTACACCGCTGTAGCTTCCGAATGTGGCACCATCTTGATTAATATAGCCGGTTGAAAATTCACCGGAGAGGTTGGTTAAACCGCTGGCAACATTTTCCTCACCCATATTGATAGAAATACGCACACCGTCTCCGTCTGCGATTTTTCCGGTCATATTTTGCGCACCGTTTGCCCAATATACTGCCATGTCTTTAACATTAATTGTTTTGGGGGTTCCATCTGCATTAAACATGATAGCAGGAACCAACGAACCTACTTGAGCAACATTTTCGTATATGAAGTCATTAGTTATATATGTTGTAGGTCCAGGATTGATGGTTTGCGCAGGAGCATTCTTAAAAAATTTAGCTTCACTTGCGGTAATATCAATTTCGGATATATTGATTTTTGCTCCTGTTGATGTCGGAATTATTTGCAATGTATTTCCGCTGGCAACAAATCTTTCAGGTTCAGCAACACCGGAGCCCTGAATCGCTTTAACCAAACCTAATACAGCATCAGCCATAGAATTGCCTGCTTCATATCCTGTATATTCCACATTGGGAGTATCAACACCGGGGTTGGGATTGACATCAAAGATAAATTTTACTCCGTCTATAGTTATACTGTCGCCTGCTGTCAAATTATTAATATCAACATATGCGCAGTTTTTAATAGAATCGTCGATGGCATCAAGAGTAAATTTACCGGATGCAATACCCGATGATTTATCAATATTTGCCGAAGACTGAACACATGCCAATGTTCCGCTGCAATCAAAAGTAAGCGCCTCACCGGTTACCGATTGACGAACGATGATTGAGTTGTCTTCAATGCTAAAACGTCCGGCATCGCGAATATTATTTCTGATTGCGGACATAAAATTATTCAAAACATCGGAAATAGCGTTAACACCTGTGAGGCTTACACCGATGTTTGTTCCGTTAGGAGCGTTACCGTCAACGAATTCAAAAATTTTATCACCGATATGAATGGTCGATCCGATTGCCGGAATATCACTAAATTCCATTTGCGCAACCGCTGAATAAACCAGATTGGTGTCGGGGGTATACATATTTATTGCGGCTACACCCGACGGAATAGAAGTGTTCAATCCCCAGCTGTTGGCGTTTTCTTTTGTATAATTCAAGCTTATGTTACTCGGGTTGCCGAGACTATCATAAATAAGAGTTGAAACTGAATATGTTTGTCCTACATTTGCATTTGAAGGAAGGTTTGCACCAAATGAAATTTGTGTTGTAGATGTTGCAGTTCCGCCGATATTTGATAAATTAATACCTCTGAGGTTACGTGCATCTACTATATTGTCGTTAATATATACGGTTTCACCGAGCTCATTTTTATAAGCCTTCATATAAACAAGGCCGTTAATTTCAACGGTTGCTGCGGATGCATTACCGTCCCACGGCATTAAAGACCAAGCTTGAGCATAGTATCCGCCGCTGTTTACCAGATATCCGGTTTCGTCTTTTAAGAAATCGCCGGCTCGTGTATATGCCCATGTTCCGTCACCGGAATTGAGTGAGTTTACCACAAAGAATCCCGAACCGCTGACTGCCAACGACGTTACTGATGATACAGAAGACAGCAAACCTTGCGTGTCAATACTTTGCGAAGTTTTTGATTGAACGCCGCCTGTTGAATATCTGCTTGAAGAAACTTGTTTGGTTACCAAAGTTGAAAAAGATACATTGTTATTTTTGTATCCGATGGTGTTCATGTTGGCGATGTTATCGGACACCGCACCCATAGCACTCGACTGAGCGCCCAAGGCAGAAACACCCGCTTGCATTGCACCTAAAATACTCATTTTTATTCTCCTAAAACTTTTTTATTACGCAAATTGCGCATTATTAATATTTAAACCTTCTGTATTATTCTTTTCTTCAGATTCGTCTTGACTGCCCTTTCCTATTTCGGCAATCAATTCGTCCCAATATTTTTCATCACGTGATGTTAAAACATAATCAAGTGTGGCAGTGATAGAATTTGCCAAACCTAAATATATACCGTTTTCATCGCTTGCCACACCGGTAACACGTCCGAATACGGTTGTGGTTACACTGGCTGCAGCTTCGCCTGAGGGAACATCCGTATTAATCGAAATTTGATATGCTCCGTCAGGAAGTTGTTCTCCAGCCGAATTTTTACCGTCCCACACAAAATCATGAGCTCCTGCAGTTTTATCGCCTTGGGCTGAATATACAACTTTTCCGTCTGTATCTTTTACCAAAATAGTGCATTCCTGAACATTTTTGCTTAATGTGTAGGTTGCTTTCGCAACGCCATTATCCAAGGGCATCATATCGCCCAAAACTTGAACGGTTTTGCCTACATATGCAGAAGCCTGAACCCCCAAATTATAAATTGACAAGTTCAGCAAATTATCCAATTTTGAGTTGGTTTGAATGGCTTGCTCAACGCTTGAATATTGAACCAACTGGTTGGTATATTCGGATGCATCCATAGGTTCCAAAGGGTCTTGGTATTGGAGTTGAGTGGTTAAAAGAGTTAAAAATGTATCCATATCGGCGGATAAGGTTTGGTTAGCCACCGCGCCTTTATTAGCACCGGTATTAATTGAACTGATGATTGAACTTAAGTCTGTCATTTCTTTTCTCCTTTATACTCTAAACTTTGATATTAAGTCCACGAATCGGATCATATTCAAAGTTGTTATTCTCGGCTATAAGCTCTGCCTCTTGTTCCAAGGTATTACCGATGAAGTTTGAAAAGCCGTTATCATCCTTTTGTTTTTGTGCTTGGTTCTCTCCCTGAAAACTAAAATTAAAACTTCTGTTATCAGCATCAAATCCAGCATCAGTAAACGCTTTGGTTAAAGATGAAAGTTCTTTTTGCAACACATCTAAAGTTTCTTGACGCGAAACAACAATATCTGCTTGCAATTTTCCATCTTTTGATATTTGCATCTTAACCTGAACTTTGCCCAAATCTTCAGGTTTAAGCTGAATGTCTATAGTATCAATCCCCTTAACCGCAGACTTGGTTATGTTCACTTTAATTTGCTCTACAGCTTCTTTTCCCAAACCCTTGAACGGTTCGCGAACGGAAGTTTCGTTTATACGAGAAAAAGCTTCTCGGTGCGAAACATTAGCAGTTTCCCAAACCGCTTCTTTGCCCGAAAGCGATAAAACAGATGTATCGGAAGATACTTGTTTTATGCTTTCTTGGGCAATTTTTACCTCTGCAAAAGCAACAGTGTCATTTTTTGTGGGGACAGACACTTCGGGGAATGCTTTTGTTTGAGGATGAGAATCGGTCTCAACTTCCGGAGTCAATATCTCTTCCGATAAATTTTCGGCAAATACATCATCCGGAGACTTACTTTGCGAAGCTTCCTCAGAATTTCTGACAATCTCATCAAACTCGAAACGATTTTGCAAAATGTCTTTAACCGGAACAGCGGCAATTTTTTCCTCTTTTACATCGACCTCAATTTTAATTTTTTTATCTGTTCCAAGTTTGGAATCCAGTAATTTTGCCTGCTCGAACTTTTCAAATTCTTCTTGGCTCACAGACAACTCCTCTACTGTTGCCGCTTCATCCGAAGCAATATCTTGCAACAAAATTTCGGCATCAACATCAGACAACAACTCACTTGCATCCTCGTCACCAATCGTTGCGAAAGTAACATTAACCGGGTTTATCACATGCTCTTGCGCCAAATTTTCATCAGTTACAACATTTTTGGAAACACCTGAAACTACATCATTCACTTCACTTTTGCGTTTTGTTTCGGAAACAACTTTTTCCACCTGCCCGTTCTCTGACGAAACCGCTTTTTCTTCATCAACCTCATGTTTTTTCACAGGCTTCTTTTCTTCATCAACATTTTTTTCAGCAGTTTTATTTAGTTTCTTTTTTGAAGCATTTACCATTTTTTGCTCAGAATCCGATTTTATATAATCGTTTTTGGACAAGACAAACTTATCGGCAACGCTTTCTCTTATAAAATCCTTATCAGGCTGCGATTTCAAAACATCAACAAACTCAACTCCACCCAAGTCAGGAGCTGCATTGCCGAAATCGCGCAGATTCAAGAGATTTTGCAACAAACCATTTCTATCTTGTATTTCCATAACGGCACACTTTCACAAAAAAATTAAACCATGCAGATTTTAATGCAAAACCCGTGCCATTTTTTTGAATTTTATTTTTTTAACACTGCTACTCTTTTTTTCAACTTTTTGTTTTTTTAGCGTTTTTCAATAAAAATGATAAAAAAAATGAAAAAAACGCATTTTTTGTTGTTTTTTTGTATTTTTTTTGATATTTAAAAAAAATAATTTTTTATTTTAATTAACCAACGAAGTGAGAAAAAACATGACAAACGTCATTGATACAAAAATTGTCGGCAAGCTTGCCGAAATTTTAAACAAAAACGGACTTACAGAACTTGAATATGAAAATGAAAATTGCAGAATTCACATAAAAGGAGCTTTGAGCGGAGCCGTTACAACATATGAGCTTCCTCAAATTAAGGTTCCTCAAGCCCAACCGGCTACCGCTTCCGCAGAACCGATAAAAGATGAATTTGCAATAGATAATTATTCAAACAATGCCGGCACCGTTAAATCGCCGATTGTCGGTGTAGTTTATTTATCACCGGATCCGTCAAAACCTGACTATGTTAGTGTTGGTGACTCTGTTAAAGAAGGTGATATCGTCTGCTTAATCGAAGCAATGAAAACATTTAACCCCGTAAAGGCTCATCGCTCGGGAATCGTTACCAAAATTTTGGTAGAATCAGGCAACCCAGTTGAGTATGGCGAATCTTTGTTGATTATTGAATAAGGTAAATCTTATGTTTGAAAAAGTTTTAATTGCAAATCGTGGCGAAGTGGCTCTTCGCATTCACAGAGCTTGCAGAGAAATGGGAATTAAGACCGTTGCGGTTCATTCGGAAGTTGATGCTAATGCCATGCATGTGCGTTTAGCTGATGAAGCAGTCTGTATAGGTCCGGCTCGTTCAACAGATTCATATTTAAATAAATCAGCCATTATATCAGCAGCAATCATAACCGGTGCCGATGCCATTCATCCGGGGTTCGGTTTTTTGTCCGAAAATGCCGATTTTTCAGAAATGGTTATTGAACACGGCATAACTTTTATAGGTCCGAAACCGGAACAAATTCGCATGATGGGCGATAAGTTACTTGCTCGTAAAGCAGCGATAGAAGCAGGTTTGCCGGTTATTCCCGGATCTCCGGCACTGAACACAGTGGAAGATGCTAAAGTTTGGGCTGAAAAAATAGGTTATCCGATTATTATTAAAGCTAAAGCCGGCGGTGGCGGAAAAGGAATGAAAATTGCCTTTAACGAAACAGAAATTGAAACCGCATATACAATGGCAAGAGCAGAAGCAAAATCATCGTTTACAAGTGATGAAGTTTATATGGAAAAATATTTGCAAAAGCCTCGCCATATTGAAGTGCAAGTTTTGGCAGACAACTATGGAAATGTTGTTCATTTAGGCGAAAGAGATTGTTCAATTCAACGCAAAAACCAAAAAGTTATTGAAGAAACTCCTTCACCGGCTCTTAACCAACAACAACGAAACGAAATTGGTGAAATTGCTCGTTCCGCCGTTGAAAAAATAGGTTACTCAAACGCAGGAACTTTGGAATTTTTATATGAAGACGGAAAGTTTTACTTCTTAGAAATGAACACCCGTTTACAAGTTGAACATCCAATTACCGAAGCAGTTACCGGAATTGATATTGTAAGAGAACAACTGAGAATTGCCGCCGGTGCAAAATTGGGATATTCGCAAGGAGATATCAACTTTACAGGATGCGCTATAGAGTGCCGTATTAATGCCGAAGATCCGAAGACATTTATTCCAAATGCAGGAAAAATAAGCGAATGGCATGCCCCAGGCGGATTGGGTATAAGAGTTGATTCGGAAATTTATTCGGGATATAAAATTCCTCCGTTTTATGACAGTATGATTGCTAAACTTATTGTCAGCGGAAAATCAAGAAATGCAGCCTTAATGAGACTGCGTCGCGCATTGGAAGAATTTGTAATTGACGGAATCAAAACAACCATTCCGCTTCATCAGCAAATAATTAATGAACAAGAATATATTGACGGCATGTATAATATTCATTGGCTTGAAAATTTGCTGGATAAAAAATAAGTTTTTTTCTCGCTTAGTTATGCCCCTTGATAAATAAGGGGCATTTTTTATTTAATGTAGGAGCGAATATCGCTGCCATATGTTTGACGCACATAAACGGTTAAAGAACTTGGATTTTCTTTATAAGAGGCAGCAGCCGATTGAGCATCCAAAACCTCGTTTATTTTCATTTTTGCTTCAATGGCATTACGTTTTTCTGCAGCGTAATCATTTCCTCTGACACTTGCTAAGTTATAATAAATATGCGCAGAACGAATATCTTGAGTATATTTTTTGCCATCCAACAATATATTCGCCAAGTTAACCATTGAAGCAACCCTTCCTTGAGATGCCGATTTACGCAAATACAATACCGCACTACTGTAGTTTTGAGGAACTCCGGTGCCATTCATATATATTTCAGCCATTGTCTCTTGTGCTTCATCAAGCCCTGCATCGGCAGCTTCCTTAATCAGAGATGCTGCTTTCTGATAGTCTTTCGGACTATATTTTCCTACATAATATGAATATCCCAACATAAATTTTGAAATTACATCACCACCCTGTGCTGCAATTTCAAAATATGGCATTGCATTTTGTTTGTTTTTTTCTAAACTGCTGCTTATTAAAACAAATCCTAAATTGGTTGATGCTTCAATATTTCCGGCTTTTGAAGCCATTTTAAAAAGTTGAACCGCTTTGTTGATATCGCGTTTTGTGCCAAGACCGCTATAATACATACTTCCTAAATTATTCATCCCTATATGGTTCTGCTGTGCCGCAGCCATATTATAATATTTGAAAGCTTCCGCGTAGTTCTGTTCAACATTATTAACTCCGTATAAAAAGGAATAGCCGAGAAAAATCTGCGCATCAATATTCCCTTTTTGAGCTAAATTTATAGCCTCTCCTATGGTGAATTTTTTTTCTGCCTCATGACCATATTTTTCAAAACCCAACCATTCCCAAAAACCTCCTTTTTCTCCTTTTTCGGATGCAACATCTTCAGTAGATTGGCTAACACCATCCGTCAATGAAATTACAGCTTCTTCGGAAGCAACAGCATTTGACGAAATCAAAAAGACCAACAAGAACACAAAGCGAAAACTTAACATTGACAAACTCCTGATACAAATTTTGAGGTTATTATAATACAATATGGTTAATTTTTGCATAAAAAAGGCGGCTTAAAATTAAGCCGCCCATACTGTTTTGTTGACTTAGAACAAACTCAAAATTGATTGTGCAGATTGCGATGCCAAAGACAAAGAGTTAATAGCCAACTGCTGTCTGGTTTGCAATGCAAGGTAGTTGGCTGATTCTTCGTTCATGTCGGCCAATACCAAGTTGTCGGCACCGGTTTCCAATACATCAATCATTGCATCAGTAAAGTTTTGACGTGTTTCAATAATTGAGTAGTTATTACCGAGTTCGGTTGAGTATGCCCTAAGAGCGTCTGTTGCTTCAGAAATTTTGCCGATGTATTCATCAACTTTAGAGGCGTCAGTCCATTTTCCGTCGGCTGCAGCAATGTCGATCATTGTGGCAACATCTTGCCCTTGAACCTCAAATTTGTTAGTGCGTCCTTCATTGAAGGTAACAGTTAACTTATTGGTTTTCAAAAGGTTTACACCTTGATATCCGGAATCACCTATAACCTTTTTAATTTCACCTAATACTTTATCAAACTGATCTTCATATTTTCCCATTGTTGTTGCATAAGCAGTCTTATCTGCTTCCGGAGCATCGGCAGCAGGAGCTTCAACTGCATAAGCAGTTTCGGCAATGGACTTTAATTGTTCAACAAAAGATGTTACGGCTTCAATACCTTCGTTTGCGGCTTGAATGGTTTGAATACCTTGTCCCATGCTATCTAACAAACCGGCTAAATCAGATGCGCGATTTGTTAATGCACGTGCTTGATAAAAGCTTGATGCATTATCAATAGCTGAGTTAACTTTTTTACCTGTAGAAAGACGATTTTGAGTAACATCCATTTGTTTTTGGATGGATTTTAACGAACCGAGGTTTGAACGCATACTTGCGGTTAATGTAATAGTAGACATGGCACTTCTCCCATAAATAAAGTTTCACATTTCTTGTGTAGCTTCTATTATCACTACAAGGTTCATTATATCACATTTTGCAACCCCAAACAATAGTAAAAATGCTTTTTTTCTGTTTCACAACGACCATCTTGTTGTTTTTACACAATTTATTTGTGAAACATTTTTAGTCGCGACTCGGAAAAAAAGACCCTTTTTTGACGTTTTTTTTGATATTTTTCTCAAGCTTGTTGGTATTATAATACCGCTAAGATTTAAGAAAACGACTCGATATTTCCAATCAAAAAAGGACAACCTTTGCAGTTGCCCTTTTTTTGTTTGTTTTAATCTTGATTTTATTAGAACAAATTCAAGATAGACTGTGCAGATTGCGATGCCAAAGACAAAGAGTTAATAGCCAACTGCTGTCTGGTTTGCAATGCAAGGTAGTTGGCTGATTCTTCGTTCATATCGGCCAATACCAAATTATCCGAACCGGTTTCTAAAACATCAACCAAAGACTCTGTAAAGTTTTGACGTGTTTCAATGATTGAGTAGTTGTTACCCAATTCTGTAGAGAAAGAACGCAAGTAGTCAATTGCTTCAGAGATTGATGTGATTGTGGCATCAATCTTTGCAGCATAGTTACCGGCAACTGTCACATCTTCATCCGGATTTGCAACCGTCATTTTTTCACCGGTTTCAACACTGTAGTAGTTATCACCATTTTTGATAGCTCTGATATATTCATCACCGGATTTAATATTGTAAATATCCGCACCAGCAGCGATTTCCACTTCACCTCCAGGAACAGTTACTTCAAAACTCGGATCTTTGGTAATTGTGCCATTTGGTACATCCGCTGGAGCTACTTCCAGCTCATCTATGTCATCAGTATTTGTAACTTTTGTTCCGTCCATTTTATACCAGTTTCCATCACCGGCTTTGAATGCTTGAATACCATTAGTAGCTGAAGTTCTTGAATCTACTGCGCCATCTTTTGTATAGGTTTCGGTTGTAGGATCTGCCATAATTTTAACAACTTTGTCTGTTTTCAAGATATTTTCATCACCGGCTTCAACCTTCCATGTATCTTCAGCATTTTGAATATTCATTTTGGTAATAATATCTTGACCTTGAACATCAAATTTGTTTGAACGACTTTCATTAAAGGTAATTGTCAACTTATTACCGCGCAATAAGTTAACACCTTGATAAGAAGCGTCTGCCACCAATTTGGTGATTTCTTTTTGTATTGTGTCAAATTGGTTGATGTAGCTCTGCATCGATTTTTCGTAGCTTGCCAAAGTTGAATCGAGAGCATAGGCTGAATTAGCAACTGATTTCAATTGTTCAACATATGACGTTACCGACTCAATGCCTTCGTTGGCAGCTTGAATGGTTTGAATACCCTGTCCCATGCTATCCAACAGTGCCTCCAAGTCGGATGCGCGATTAGTTAAGGAACGAGCTTGATAGTAGCTTGATGCATTATCAATAGCTGAGTTTACTTTTTTGCCGGTTGCGAGTCTTTCCTGAGTTGCATCCATCTGTTTTTGAATAGACTTCAAGGAAGACAAGTTTGAACGCATACTGGCGGTTAATGTGATGCTGTTTTGAGCCATTTTTCTCTCCAAATTTGATATCTTTTTTTGTTTTACTAACAATATTCTGTTTTCAGTCTAATGTTTTTTTATATTTTTTCAACACTTAAATAAGATATACACACCCAAAAAAGAAAGGGACAACCGTTTGGTTGCCCCTTTCTTATTATTTTGCCTTTTAAGTTTATTAGAACAAACTCAAAATTGATTGTGCAGATTGCGATGCCAAAGACAAAGAGTTAATAGCCAACTGCTGTCTGGTTTGCAATGCAAGGTAGTTGGCTGATTCTTCGTTCATATCGGCCAATACCAAGTTGTCGGCACCGGTTTCCAATACATCGATCATTGCTTCAGTGAACTCTTGACGTGTCTCAATGATTGAGTAGTTGTTACCCAATTCTGTAGAGAAAGAACGCAAATAATCAATAGCCTCAGAGATTTCAGTAAGCGTTGTATCAATTTGTGAAGCATAGTTTGCTGCTACTTTTACATCATTTGTTGTATCGGCAACAGCCAATTTAGAACCATCAGCAATACTGTAGTATGCATCGGCACTTTCTACTGCTTGAACGTTTGCGTCACCAACTTTAACATTGTAAATTTGAGCACCTGCAGCAATCTCTGTTCCAGTGCCAGCAGTAATTTTAACACCATCAGTTTTTGTGATTGCGCCTCTGGCTGCGTCATCAGTTGCTTTGTTTAAGCCGTCTATTGTTGCAGCATCACTAACAGCTGTGCCGTCTAATTTATACCATCCGCCGTCAACAGCTTTGAACGCTGTAGTTGTGCCAGATGTGCGGGTTGTTACCAAGCTATCTTTTGCATAGGTTGTTTCATCCCATTTTCCGACTGTTATAGCTGAGGTTGTTTTTAAACCACCATCACCGCCTGCGGTTGCTTTCCATGCATCAGATGCTTTTTGAATATTCATCTTGCCAACAATATCTTGACCTTGAATATCAAATTTATTTGAACGACTCTCGTTGAAAGTAACAGTCAATTTGTTACCGCGCAACAAGTTAATACCTTGATAAGAAGAGTCTGCCACCAATTTGGAGATTTCGGTTTGAATTGCATCAAATTGTTTGCGATAGCTTTCGATAGAATCTTCATAGTTTGCAAGAGTTGTGTCTAAAGAATATGCAGAGTTGGCAACTGATTTCAACTGTTCAACATACGATGTTACAGCTTCAAGACCTTCGTTGGCAGCTTGAATGGTTTGAATACCTTGTCCCATGCTATCCAATAATGATTCTAAGTCAGAAGCACGATTGGTTAAAGCACGTGATTGATAATAGCTTGATGCATTATCAATAGCTGAGTTAACTTTTTTACCTGTAGAAAGTCTTTCTTGAGTTGTATCCATTTGTTTTTGAATTGACTTCAAAGAAGACAAGTTTGAGCGCATACTAGCGGTCAATGTAATACTGGACTGAGCCATTTTCTTTCTCCCAAATTTAAAATTACTTTTACAGCCTAATATACTTCAGGCTTATGCCATTATCAGATAAAATAGTTAATTTTTTATAAATATTGACTCTACAACATAAAAAAAAACGACTTTTTTCGAAAAAAGCCGTTTTTTCAACACTTTTAATATTAGAACAAACTCAAAATTGATTGCGCGGATTGCGACGCCAAAGACAATGAGTTAATAGCCAACTGCTGTCTGGTTTGCAATGCAAGGTAGTTGGCTGATTCTTCGTTCATATCGGCCAATACCAAGTTGTCGGCACCGCTTTCCAATACATCAATTAACGACTCGGTAAAATTTTGGCGCGTTTCAATAATTGAGTAGTTATTACCGAGTTCCGTTGAAAATGAGCGCAAGTAGTCAATAGCTTCGGAAATCTCAGTGATTGTTTCATCAATCGCCTTTGCATAATTTCCGGCAACTTTTACATCTTCCGCCGGATTTGCCACCGTTAATTTTGCACCTGTATCCATATTGTAGTATTCACCATCAGACTGAACCGCTCTGACAAAACCATCTCCGGTTTTAACATTGTAAATCTGCGCTCCCGCATCAACCGCGGTCCCCGGTAAAAGTTCATAGCCATCGGTAAGCTCGCCATAATACGTTTTTCCGGTTACTTTATCTGCCGGAACCTCAGATTTATCATTGTATGTAAGGTAATACCATTTTCCGTTAGTCGCCTGAACAAACTTATTACCACCATCATCTTTGTAAACATCAGATGCGTCAGGAATAACTATAGGATCGCCGACATATACAACTTCGTTTGTTTTGGCTTCATCACCAACACCTACAACCCAAGCATCCGATGCATCCTGAATTCTCATATTAGCGACAACATCTTGACCTTGAACATCAAATTTGTTTGAACGACTTTCATTAAAGGTAATTGTCAACTTATTACCGCGCAATAAGTTAACACCTTGATAAGAAGAGTCTGCCACCAATTTGGTGATTTCAGCTTGGATTGAATCAAATTGTTTGCGATAACTTTCAATAGAATCTTCATAGCTTGAAAGCGTAGAGTCCAGAGCATATGCGGAGTTGGCAACCGATTTTAATTGTTCAACATAAGAGGTTACCGCCTCTATACCTTCATTTGCCGCCTGTATGGTCTGAATTCCTTGTCCCATACTATCTAACAAAGCTTCCAAATCTTTTGCACGGTTGGTAAGCGCTCGGGCCTGATAATAGCTGGAAGCATTATCAATAGCAGAATTAACCTTCTTTCCCGTAGAAAGCTTTTCCTGCGTTGAATTCATTTGTTTTTGGATAGATTTTAGAGAGGATAAATTTGAACGCATACTTGCGGTTAAAGTGATACTTTGTTGAGCCATTTTCTTTCTCCTTACAAATTTTTATACTTCACTAAAATGCTATAATACTGTATAACATTTGATATTATAGCACTTTTTATTTAACCTTTCAAGGCCTCTCCGAACAATTCTTCTTCTTTGTTTATCAATTCCGAAGAATTTTTAATTGCAGCATAGTAATCACCCACAATTACCGCTTCGGCAACTTTGGTAACATATTCACGCAAACTCGGCGCTGCCTCGTTTATATCGCGAACAAATTCAACAAATAATTTTTGCAAATCTTTATTACCCCCGCTGAGATACAATTGTTGAACAATAAAATATACTCTCTTAGCCGGAGTGGTCGCATCTTTTTCACGAAGAATAAACTTTTCGCGCAAAATAGGAACATTACCATCAATATAAAAACGTATGCGATCATTGTCATTAGTAATCAAAGCATCGCCGATAATAATGCTTTCACGCGGTTTTAGTTCTATTTTTAAAGACATATTTTTCACCTTTTATAAATTTATATATTTGTTGTTAATAGTATTTATTTTTTGTTTTGTTGTAAATATTTAATTGCATATTGTGCATAAGTATAATATAAGAAATTCAAACTCCGAATCGCAAAATGAAAAGAATGAAAAAATGGCTGACACCCCGATATATACACAAAAAAATGCTCACCTCGCTTTCGGCGATAATCAACTTTTTGAAAATGTTGAATTAAACATCTGTAAAGGTGATAAAATTTGTTTAGTCGGTCGTAACGGCTGCGGAAAATCAACGCTTCTCAAGGTGATTGCAGGAATTATTGAACCTGACGGAGGAGAAATTTTTATTCAGCCCGGAACAAAAATCGCATATATGCCTCAAGAACCTGACTTAAATGAATTTTCCTCTTTTAAGGAAGCTATTTTATCAGAAATAAAAAACGAAGAAAAAAATTGCGGTTATTTGGCAGACATATGGCTAGACCGACTGAAGCTTAACGGAAATATTGACCCTAAAAAAGCATCCGGCGGTGAATGCCGAAAAGCTTCGTTAGCAAAAGCACTTATCAATGAACCCGATATTTTGTTGCTTGATGAGCCCACAAACCATTTGGATATTGCAACAATTGAAGAACTGGAAGAAATTATTAAAAATTTTACCGGCGCAGTAGTGGTTATTTCTCATGACAGAACATTCTTGTGTCATATTTCAAAAACAACCTTTTGGTTGGACAGAGGTGTAATGCATTCGAATAACAAGGGGTTTGAAAATTTTGAAGAATGGCAAGAACAGATCATCAATCAGGAAATTATAGCTCAAAACAACTTAAATAAAAAAATTGCCGAAGAAACAGAATGGCTGCACAAAGGTGTTACCGCAAGACGAAGACGAAATATGGGACGCTTGCACCGCTTAATTGAACTAAGAAAAGAAAGAAGAGAACAGATTAAACAAACTGGAAATATCAACTTATCCATAGATGAAGGAGACTTCCGTTCAAAGTTGGTGATTGAGGCAAAAAATATTTGTAAAAGCTTCGGAGAACGTCAAATAGTTAAAGAGTTTTCAACCAGAATTATCCGAGGCAACAGAATCGGCATTGTCGGACCCAACGGCGCCGGAAAGACAACCTTAATCAAATTGCTGACCAAACGACTTGATCCGGACAGCGGATTTGTGAGAATCGGCAAAAATTTGGAAGAAGCCTACTTTGACCAAAATCGCCTTGTTTTAGACCCTAAAAAAACATTGTGGCAAACTCTGTGCGACAAAGGCGATCATATTATGGTGCAAGGACATTGGCGGCATGTTGTAGCATATCTAAAAGATTTTTTGTTTAAACCTGCTCAAGCCCATTGTCCGGTGGCTGCACTGTCCGGAGGAGAAAAAAACCGCTTGATGCTGGCCAAAACACTTGCTCAACCTTCAAACTTTTTGGTGCTGGACGAACCTACAAACGACTTGGATATGGATACTCTCGATTTATTACAAGAAGTTTTGGACGAATATGCCGGAACAATTTTAATTGTCAGCCACGACAGAGATTTCTTGGACAGAGTTTCAAGTTCAATAATCTATTTGAAAGGCGACGGAAGTGTTTTTGAGCATGCCGGAACTTACAGTGAAATTTTGGAAAAAGTAAAACCTGCAGAAGCAATTAAAAAAGTCAGTGCCGTAAAAAATACACCCAAAAACACTCTCTCTCCGAAAAACTCAAATCGTCTCAGTTATAATCAAAAACGATTATTGGAAGTATTGCCGGCTGAAATTGATGTGTTGGAAAAAGAAATACAAATCCTCAGCAATGAATTGTTTGATCCGGAGTTGTATCAAAAAAATCCCGATCGTTTTAACGAAGCTTCAAAACTTTTGGAAGAAAAACAAAAAGAAAAAGCCTCTAAAGAAGAGGCTTGGTTAGAGCTTGAGATATTATCAGAAACAATTGTCGCCGGTTAATCAATATCTATAAACAACGGATGCCCTTTTGACATTCGAATTTGTTGAGTTTCAATTATAGTCCCCAAATTAAGCTTACCACCTTTAATTGAACTGCGTATTTGGCAACCTTTGGTAGTATCAGGGTTTGCAAACAAACTGGAAACAACGGGTTTTTTAACAACCGTGCCAACGAGTTGTTGGTGTATTACACAGAGAATACCTCTCGATGTTATATCATAAGCCATTTCTTCGCTCATATCAGCCGAAGATGCATACTTTACCAATGAACTTATTGCATCGGAAACATTGTTGGCGTGAATGGTTGAAAGAACTAAGTGGCCGGAAATACTGGCGCGTAAGGCTTCGCTGGCGGCTACTGCCGAACGTATCTCTCCGAGCAAGATATATTTCGGACGTGAACGAAGAGCCGACTGAAGCGAAGCACCCCAATCACCATTAACGGGCATTGTTTGTTTACAAACTCCCAAACTGCCGTTTTTAAGTTCATATATACCATCAAGCGGATGTTCAACCGGATCTTCAATCGTATAAGCGAAACCGCCTTCTCTACTAATGAATTCTTTCAGCAAGCTTGAGACAAACGTTGTTTTACCGGAACCTGTCGGACCGGCACACAAAATAAGTCCGCCGGAGCGTCTTAAATTCAGAAGATGAGCCACAAGCTCTCGCGAATAATTCAAGCTTAAAATTGACGGAACCTCTGCAGGCATTTTACGAGCACAATAATGCACACCATATAGAGAGTTTGTTCTCTCAACACGATATAACACTCCTTCATAACGAACAGAATAGCTGCTTTTTTTTCCATCCCAAGATGATTCTACCAAATTGAAGAAATCGTCAAAATCTTCAGCTTCAAAAACTTTTAGTGCACTTAGGGTTCTTTTGTCTGCTATATATGCTTTACGTTCAATTTCGTCGGTTATATATATATCGGAAAATTTTTCTTCAGCAATTGTCACCATATTTCATACTCCCTACTTTAAGTCTTCTAAAATTTTCTTTTTTTCCATAAATTTGTTTATTTCTACGAAATTTTTTGTTATCAGTTCTATTTCGTCATCATCAAACGAAGATTTTTTCAATATCTCTTGCTGTTCTTTTATTATGTTTTGCAAATTAACATTGGTAATTTGTTGCATTTTTTCGTGTTCGGCAATACTTCGTTTCAGGTTAACAAAAAAAATCAACTCGGTCAGTCGCTGCTCATTATAAAAAAATCGATCAATATTCCAATTTTGAACCTCGAGCCATTTCACCAACTCCTTCGGATATTCATATTTTGATTTAAGTGAAAGTTGCCCCAATATCCCTCTTAAAGAACTATTGTTCATTTTGGACCATACATATAAAAACTCTTCCAATTCGTCAGAAGTAAATTTTTGTCCGGCAACAGGCATTTCCATATATCTTTTATTTTCACCGATATCGGAAACAGGTGTTCCGATTATAAATGCAAGAAACAAAAAGACAAAAAAATTAATTATATATTTTACCCACCAAAGCATTTACCACCTCATTTGTGAGATTACACAATTCGGCGAAACGTCATAATTGTTGGATAAATCTCTGGTTTTGGCAACATCCGGAATATACCCCTCTCCCAAGAAATTAACATGTCTGCCTTTAGAGATAAGAACAGAATCAAAACCAAGAAGGGTTGCTGATTTTATGTCAGTTGCCACATTATCGCCGACAACAACAATATTTTCACCGCCAATTCCCTCCAAGGCGTATTGCATTATTTTAACATCGGGTTTTCCTATAGTAATTATTTGCCCGCCTAAAACGGCATAAGCTTCAGCAAGTGCTCCCGGAGCCAGGCATAGTTTTCCTTTGCAAAAACACGATGTGTCATTGCCGGCGCATACGAAAGGCTGCCCCAAACTTACAGCTTGCTCCAAAATAGGACGATATGCATCACTGAGATCGTTAATATCAGAAACCGCACTCATATATATAAAATGAGCTTCTTCCACTGAGGAGACTTCAGTATAATCAAGCCCTGCAAATACTCCTTTTTCTTTTTTTGAACCCAAATGAAAATACTTATTGCCCAATGCTTCATATTTCCCCTGCCCTATTTTTAATTTATAATGTAAAATTTCACCTGCGGTTATTATATTGGAAAAAATTTGCAAGGGAACATTGTTTTGTTTTAATATCTCAACAATCTCCTTAACCCTTAATGAAGTATTGCTCACAATAATGATTTTTTTTTGCAATGAATATAAATTTTTAAGACAATTTATTGCTTCGGGAATAACCGAAATTCCGTCGTATAATACGCCGTTAAAACCAAAAACAAATGTATCATAATCGTCGGCTACTTTTGAAAAATTGACGATAGGTTTTATCATTTGCATAGTAAAAATCCTTTTTTTTATCCGAAAACAACAATTTTTGAGGGAATGATATCATACCTAAGCTTAAAAACTGGTTAAAAATTTTGTTTTTTAAAATCCGATAATTGAATAATTGCCTGATTTGCTATAACTAATCCGAATATTGCGGTTATGGTAGGCAACGATGCCAGATTGTTGCGGATACGTCCGTTTTCTTCACCTGTTGCTTCGCAACAAAGAGCTGTTTCGGGAAGAAGAATCTGCTCTTCTGACCAAACAGCATTTATTTTTGAAATATCCACTCCCCTTTTGCGTAATCTTTTGCGAACAAATTTGGCCAATGAACAATTTTTGCTTTGCGATAATACTCCGTATTTTATTTTTGAAGCATCGGTTTTAAGTGCTGCTCCCATGGAAGATATAAAGGGAATATTTGCATCGACCAACGATTGTATCAGATTGCATTTAGGATTTAAGGCATCTATGGCATCGACAACGAAATCAGGAGAATTTTTTAGCAAATTCGGAATATTGTCGGAATTTACGAACATATCTTCAACAACAACTGAAGCTTTAGGATTTATGCTTAAAACTCTTTGTTTGGCAGCAAAAATTTTTTTCTGTCCTAACGTTTCCGATGTTGCTAAAATTTGACGATTTATGTTACTTTCTTCAAATGTATCAAAATCAACCAAAACAAAATGTCCGACCCCCGCTCTTGCCAAACCTTCCAAAACATATCCGCCCACCGCTCCAAGCCCTATAATCATGACTTTTGCAGATTGCAGCAATCTCAGTCCTTTTTCGCCCAAAAGCATTTCCGTGCGTTTAAAACGTTTGTTTTGCATAGTCAAGCTCCTTAAAGTTTTTGTTTATTTTAGACATCAATTCATTAATATCAATGTTTTTTATCTCGGAAATTACCTTTATTAATTTCGGAATATCATCTGAAGAAGACATATATGGGGCGTCGCTTTCGGTCAAAATTTTATCAAGGGGAGCATTATTTATCAGTTCTGAAAAGTTTTTGCGTTGCAATGAAGCTGCCGAAAAAGAAGCATAAAAACCTTTAACGGTTATTGTTCGCAAAAAACCTACATCGCTGCCATATGAGTGGAAAACAGCTTTAGATGAAATTTTATCAAGCAAGGGGAACATTTGAGTATCTGCTTTTAAGGAATGGATATTCAACACGCGATTATATTTACAAGCAAGTTGTATATGAATATCGAAAACTTCAGACTGGGCATCTATATCTTTTGCTTTCAACATATCCAAACCACATTCTCCTATCCATGAATTGGGAAATTTTTTCAGATATTGTTCCAATTTTTGATACCAGTCGCTTGAAGTTTGTGCAATATACCATGGGTGCAAACAGAACGCCGGTATAACAAATTCAGGGTATTTCCGTGAAATTTCGGCAACTTTGCACCAATCATCCGGTTTTGCAGACACACAAACAATTTTATAAAATTTGTTCCTTAACTTTTGAATCAAATATTCTTGTTTATCGGATGCAAAATCGGTTAAATGAATGTGAGTGTCGATATATTGCATTTTTTATCCTTAATGTTGTTAATAACAACTTGAGTTTAGACAAATATTTTTTGTTTTCAACATTTATTAAAAAAAGAAAGTCTCGCGTTAAGGCGAGACTTCTTTATCTGTTTCGGCATTTTGTATTTTAATACAGATCTCTGAGGTTTGTTGGAGTAGTAACTATGATCCGTAATAAAAAAAGCCTTCGCGACAGATAAAATTCACTTTTATTTTTTAATTACTACCCGATTCTATTTGACAAAATTTTGACACATTTCAACATATCTGTCAATAATTATTTATCAACTTTTTATTTATTGTTGTTTTTCAAAGCATTACGGTTGCAGCTGATCTTTATACTTACAAGCTTGTATTATGTCTTCTTTATAGGTATTTATTTCTTCTTCATGCTCAATTTCCTCATGCAATATTTTGGCAGCAATTCGATATGTCTCGTAATCTTTGCCGAAAGTCATTTCGCAAATCTTTTGATAACGAACTATTGCGCAACGTTCTGCCGTTAAATTTTGTTCCAACAAATTCATTACATAGGGCTTCTCCGGTTCATCATATTTACAAAGAGCAACTTCCTGCCATCTGTTAGGGTTCAGAATCGGAGTTCCGCCTAATTCTATTATTCTTTGCGCAATCATTTCCGCGTGTTTAAGTTCTTCTCCTGCGTGCTCGTTGAATTCATCGGCAATTGCATTGCGCATGGGGCCTACAATTAATCTGGCGCCAAGCCAATATTGATAATACGCAAGCCATTCTTCAACAAAGGCAATATTTAGCAAATCCAAAAGTTCGGTTTTATCAACTTTTATTATTTTTTGTGCCATTTCAGCCATATTTTATCTCCTTTTACAAGTGATTAATTAAAAAAACGGTATTGCAATTCAGATAATCTCTTTTTTAATCAAAACAAGATTGCCGTTGCTTTTAAAAAACTTTCAATCTATGATTTAGACATTATTTTATAAATTTTAAGGAGAAATATTATGGTGATGATTGCTCCGAGTTTGTTATCGGCTGATTTTGCCAACTTGAAAGATGAAATTATCAAAATTACGGAAGCCAAAGCAGATATGGTTCATTTAGATGTCATGGACGGCAATTTTGTTCCTAATCTGACCTTTGGACCATGTGTAATAAAGTCAATACGAAAATACACAAGCCTGCCGTTTGATGCGCACCTTATGGTGCAAAATCCCGATGATATGCTGGAATGGTTTGCATTGGCAGGTGTTGATATGATTACTGTTCATGCGGAGGTTTGTCCGCATTTGGATAAAACAATTGATGCAATTCACGCTCTCGGTCTAAAGGCTGGTGTTGCACTTAACCCGTCAACATCGGAAAATGTGTTGGAATATGTTATTGACAAACTTGATTTGATTTTGGTAATGACCGTAAACCCCGGGTTTGGCGGTCAAAAATTTATGGACAACCAAATAGAAAAGATTACAAAAATAAAAAAAATGATAGGTGAAAAAAATATTATCTTAAGTGTTGACGGCGGTATCAATCCGTTAACTGCCGCTCAGGCGGTTGCTGCAGGAGCTGATATGCTGGTTGCGGGAAGCGCTGTTTTTGTAGGCGGAGAGATTAAAGAAAATATCGCGGCCTTAAGATAATTTTAATATCAAACTTTTATTATGTTACATTATGTTTATTCTAACTTAAGGATTTTACCATGAAACCTTTAATTATGGTGGTTGAAGACGAAGAACCTATAAGTATTATGCTTAAATACAACCTTGAAAAAGAAGGCTATAAGGTCATTCAACAAAGCAGGGGAAACAAGGTTTTGAGTGATATCGAAAAAAATCATCCGTCGGTTGTTTTGCTTGACTGGATGTTGCCTGAAATTTCAGGAGTTGAGCTTTGCAAACTAATTCGTTCACGCCCCGATATTAAAGATATTCCAATAATAATGCTAACGGCAAAAGGACAAGAAGAAGACAAAGTTAAGGGCTTTGGCGCCGGTGCGGATGATTACGTAACAAAACCTTTCTCTGTAGCCGAACTTATGGCCAGAGTTAAAGCGCAACTCCGACACGCTCCCGAACCCATTGAAGAAAAAGAAATATCTTTTTTGGATATTAAAATTGATTTGATTGAAAAAAAGGTATTCAGAGGAGGCAATTCCATTCATCTCGGACCGACAGAGTTCAGATTATTGAAGATGCTTATGGAATCCCCAGGCAAAGTATTTTCAAGAAGCTTTCTACTGAAAAATGTGTGGGGAAACAATGTCCATGTAGAATCTCGCACGGTTGATGTCCATATCCGCAGATTACGCCAAGCCTTGAATAAATATGGTGATGACTATATTCGAACGGTAAGAGCCGGCGGATACTCTTTGGATGCCGAATTGCTTAATAATTAGAAATCAAATTTCTTGCTTTTATTTTCTTATTGAGTCATTATCTTGCTATATAAATTTGAGGAAAAGAAAATGGCTTTGAAATTTGAATTAATAAACTCTGACGGAAAAGCTCGCAGAGGAAAACTTTATACTAAACACGGAATTATCAATACACCGGCGTTTATGCCTGTCGGAACATGTGCAACAGTTAAAGCTATGATGCCGGAATCGGTAAAAGCAACCGGAGCGGAAATACTCCTTGGTAACACATATCACCTCATGTTAAGACCGGGGGCAGATTTAGTTGAAAAAATGGGCGGTTTGCATAAATTTATGAATTGGGATAAACCGATTTTAACAGATTCCGGCGGTTTTCAGGTTATGAGCTTGTCAGGATTGAGAAAAATCTCTGAAGATGGTGTGGCTTTTTCTTCCCATGTTGACGGCAAAAAGTTTTTCTTATCGCCTGAAGAATCTATCAAAATTCAGCATAAGCTGGATTCAAATATAACAATGTGTATGGACGAATGTGTTAAACTGCCTGCAGAATATAATAAGGTTAAAAAATCGGTTGAAATGTCAATGCGTTGGGCAAAACGATCCAAAGATGCTTTTGTTGACAGAGAGGGATATGGAATTTTCGGCATTCAACAAGGCGGTGATTATGAAGATTTACGAGCCTATTCTGCAGAAAAATTAAAAGAAATTGGCTTTGACGGATATGCAATCGGCGGTTTGGCTGTGGGCGAAGGACAAGAAATTATGTTTAAGGTTTTGGACTATGCACCACAAATGCTGCCTTCTGATAAACCGCGATATTTAATGGGAGTGGGAAGACCTGACGATATTGTCGGCGCGGTTTTACGCGGAGTTGATATGTTCGACTGCGTTATGCCAACTCGTTCCGGAAGAACAAGTCAGGCATTTACAGCTCGCGGAACCATCAATATTCGCAATGCCCGACACCGTGAAGATTGGCGTCCTTTGGAAGAAGGTTGTGATTGCCCACTTTGTAAAAATTATTCACGTGCATACATTCACCATTTGCAAAAATGCAATGAAGTATTAGCTATTATGTTATTAACTTGGCATAATATCCGATATTATCAAAGATTGATGCAAGGACTTCGTGATTCTATTGAGAAAAATTGCCTGAACGATTTTGTTGCGGATTTTTATGCCAAACAAAAAGCCGGTGATATTGAGGAGTTGTAAAACATGGAAAATAAAGAATGCGAAATTCATAATTTGAGAGTTTGTATTTCCGGAGGTCATTCCTCCGGCGACGACCCGATTTATGAACAAGAAACTTATGAAATGGGACGCCTTATAGCCAAACTCGGTTTCCGTTTGGATTATGGTTTTTCAAACAGTGGTGTTATGGGGGCTGTTGCAAAAGGTGTTTTGGATGAATGGAAAAAAAGAAAAGATGAATATTATACCAAAGTAAGTCCTATTGTGGGAATTACCACTCAAGAATACTATAAGTTGTATCAAAGGGATGAACTGTTAGAAAAAATTACAAATGTTGTTTTGACCGATACGCTTGAAAACAGAAAGAAAAAACTGCTTGAAGCAGATATCGTGGTTTTTGCTCCGGGAGGTGTAGGAACTTTAGATGAATTGGCTTACGATTGTGTAGCCATGCAAGATGGTTTTATTAAAACAAAACCATTTATAATATATAACATCAACGGGTTTTTTTATCATATTTTAGAATATTTAAAAGAAATGGTTAAGTCCGGTTTTGCTCAGCCTGTGCCTTTTATTGTTGTTGATAACAATGAAGAATTGGAAATAGCATTTCGTTTGCTGAAAATTCGCTATAATGAATGCGAAAGTTTTAAGGAAGCATATTATCATGCAAGAAAAATGGCTTATGAAATGCCTTATTTCATAAAAAATAAAACCGGAACAGTTTGGGTTGAAGATTTGATAAAAAGGATGGATGAAATTGAACTAAACGGTTCAAAAGAACAAAAACAAGAACTTTTAAACGAAATTGAAGAAGCATATTTGGAAAAAGAAATATCCAGAATGTATGAGCGACTGGCCAAATCCGGACGCGATACCGCAGTTATAAGCGAAAAACTTACCAAACTGAAAAAATCGCAAAAAATTATTAACCTCGGAATTTAGCAGATTTCTTATGTTGAACTTTATTTGGGCCGGATTTTTTATATTAGCAACTGTTTTTGCATTAATCGAAAGCAATAACGGGAATTGGGATGTTTGGTCCGAAATGGTAAAGACTATGTTTGAAAGCGCAGAAAACGCTTTCAAAATATCAATTAACCTCACAGGGATTTTATGTTTTTGGCTCGGACTAATGAAAATTGCCGAAAAATCCGGTTTAATGGAAATTCTGGCCAAAATACTAAAACCTTTGTTTTATAAAATCATGCCTGATGTTCCCAAACAATCTCCGGCGTTCGCTTCTATGGTTATGAATATTGCCGCAAATGTTTTGGGGCTTGATAATGCGGCAACACCCATGGGACTTAAAGCAATGGAGCAATTGCAAGAATGCAATTCTCATAAAGATAAAGCTTCAAATGCTCAAGTTTTGTTTATGGTTATTAATTCATCTTCCGTAACTCTTATTCCCATTACTGTTTTAATGTATAGATTTCAGTTCGGTGCAGCGAATCCGGCGGCTGTTTTCATTCCTATTTTACTTGCAACATCAATATCCACATTAGTCGGTTTTATAGCAACAATGTTGTGGCAAAAAATTAACATTTTTAATAAAGTTGTTTTGTTTTATCTCATTACAATTATTACATTTATTGTTTTTGTTGCATTTTCTTTCAGCGCTCTTTCTCCGGAAATGCGTGCAAAATTTTCATATATTTTAAGCAACATTACTTTATTTGCTCTGACAATTACTTTTATTGTTTCGGGAATAGTGAAGAAACAACCTGTTTATGAACTGTTTATTGATGGAGCAAAAGATGGTTTTAAAATTGCGGTGCAAATAATCCCGTATTTGGTTGCAATGCTTACGGCAATTGCTGTGTTCAGAACATCCGGAGGTTTGAATTATATATGCTCGGCAATTACAAATATACTTACCTCTTTCAATATAAATACGGATTTTGTGGCCGCATTGCCCACCGCTATAATGAAACCATTATCGGGAAGCGGTGCGCGAGCAATGATGTTGGATACATTTACTGTATACGGAGTGGACAGTTTTGCAGCGTTTACGTCATCCATAATACAAGGTTCTACCGAAACAACTTTCTATGTGCTTGCGATTTATTTCGGCGCAATTAAAGTTTCAAAAACAGGTGCTGCTTTACCATTAGCTTTGTTGGCTGATTTTGCCGGAATAATCTCTGCCATTACTTTGGCTTATTTATTTTATCACTAAAAAAAAGGAAAAAAAATGAAAGTTTTAATTCAAAGAGTTAAAAATGCAAATGTTGTTGTTGAAGAAAAAACTGTAGCCGCTATAGGACAAGGTTTTTTGCTTTTAGTAGGAATTGAAAAAGGCGATGACAAAAATCAGGCTGAATATTTGGCAAAAAAAACCGCAAATTTGCGAATTTTTGAAGATGAAAATGAAAAAATGAACCTTTCCGTTTTGGATATAAAGGGACAAATTTTGGCAGTGTCACAATTTACACTTGCCGGAGACACATCGCGAGGGAATCGCCCGGGATTTGATAACGCAGCCCACCCTGATGTGGCAAAACCATTGTATGAGTATTTTGTTGAATGCTTAAAAAATTTCGGAATCGAAGTTCAATGTGGAATTTTTCAAGCAGATATGCAAGTATCTCTCGTAAATGACGGGCCGGTAACTTTTATGTTAGAAAGAAAATAATATGGAAAACGCGAACAAACCGCAAACCATTCGTTCAGTTGCTTGTGATTTGATGCATTTAAATTATTCTCAAACTTCCGAAATTGAAAAATTGCGACAAAAACTAATCTGTATCTCAGAAAAAAATAACAATAATTCAGACGCGCTAATTGTTATGATGATGGCCGAAATAATGTCCGGTAACCGAACAAAAGCTCTTGATACAGAAGCTTTAATATGGCAACAAGGGGCAGAATTGACCGACTTTTTTCAACTGATATACTGTGATAATCTTATTAATCTCGGTGAAATTGAAAAAATAAAAATTCTTTTGGAAGATAAACTTACAAAAATTGGAGATAACCTGAAATACTTTTATAATATTTTTGTTCGTTTTGCTCTAATTACGGGCGATTTAACACTCCTCCACCGAATTAGCGAATATGAAAACCTTAATATAAAAGAGGAAACTTTAATTAATTTTGCTCAAAAAAATGCTTTTACATACGCGGCCGTTGATTATAAAAAAATTGTAAACATCATTTTATCTAATATTAAAAATCACTTGTGCGCATTTGATTATGGAATATATGACAATGAAGAAATTGATATTGTTTTTTATACGCCTTATCAAAACATGAAAAATTTGTCTTTAGCAAACGCAATCGATGAAGAAATTGAAGAATATTTAAAAAATGACGACAAATTGGCGTTGTCAGGAATTTCATACAGAATAGATAATATAACCAATCATCCTGCATGGCTTAAAAGCTAATCTTCAGTGAGGAGTAATTACTGCTGTTTTTTTGACATTGACGCGTTTGTCTTTTATTTGCGGAACAACTTTTTTAACTGCAGCAATGATTAATTTTTTGGTCAGTTCAGAAGCTGTCTTTTGTTCATCTTCCGATGAGTTGTATAAGACAAAACGATTTTGATGTTCGGTTATGGTTTTGGTTGTTTGGGTGTCGATTAAATCGACTGCCACAACTATTTGCAAACGAGATGTTTGAGAATTAATACTGTCAACTCTAGCCTTTAAGACTTTTGATTTTACTATGTAATCAGGGTTATTTAATTCATTTAAGGATTTAATGTAAGTTTTTTTGTTTAATTCATGTTCAATATACGGATAAAAACCATCGGTTTCCGTATTATTGTAAAAAGATGTTTTGTCTATATACACTTTTGTAAGTTCAGAAGAATTAACCTCTTCGTTGTTGTTTTCGGTGTGGACGCCCTTATCAGAAACTTCCGATTGTGCAACTTCAGACGAACTTTGTTCTTCCGGAATATATCTGATATCTTCATGTATAACAATTTGCGGTTTGGGAGGAATGCTTATATTAACATTTTCATCAGTGTGTTCGTCTTCAACAGACAAAAACATTTCATCTTCTTTTAAGTTTTCATTATCGGAGATTAACGGTTCGAGTTGAGGATCTTCATTTGCAAAAACTTCCTTAATTGATGTCGGATTCATAAATGCGGAAACCTCAACACATACATCTTCTTCAGTTTGTGAAGCAACAACAATTTTTATATCTTCCAAGTGGTTATCAACAAGATTATAAACCTTCAAATTAAACTTATGGCCATCCATATTATCTTTATATGTTTTCAATTCAACAATGTTTTCAACCGCTTTAAATGAAGCTTTATCAGATGCTCGCATACGCGCTGAAGAACGACTTTCACCATTGGTTATTTTTTCGCAAACCGTAGCATAAACGGATATTAACCCGCTTTCTTCTCCGATTTGCGCAAATGTCGGAGGCGTTAATGTGATAACAAATAAAATAATAAGTAATAAGAACCTCATCACCACCAGCTTCCGTCATCATTTTGAACTTGACGAATATTGTCGGACCATGCACCCAGCAATTTGCCTGCAGCATCGTATAATTTCAGGTCATATACAAAAACGGGAAGTTCCGGAGTATTGGAATTATTGAAATAGCTTTTCAAAATATATTTTGCGTCATCTTTGTTTTCGGTAATATTAAACATTTGCGAGCCGACGATAACTTCTTTGGCGGCACTTTCGGCAGCCTCGGGGATTGTCGGCATATATCGGTCAACAATTGTAGTATTTTCTATATACAATGAAGCATCTTTGTTTTCGGCAAACAAGGCCGGAGCCTCTGCCAACATTTTATTTACTGCTCTGGCAGCGACAATTCCATATACTTGCGGATCAATATTATATTCGGCTGCATCATAGCGTTCGCCGCGTTTTGCCAAATTATATCCTGCAACAATTTCTTCGTCTTCCGATATCACTTCCTGCGGGTTTTGATTAAGACCGATGTAATTTATCGTCGGTTCGTTTTCGTTGATATATTTTGTTTTTTCAACGACCTCAATTTTATCTGACTTGGAAAAGAAATTAAAACCTCTGAAGGCGTCAGCCAAAGTGCTTTCTTTGTTCAATTGAGAGCAGGCCGATAAAAATATGACACCAAGACTTAATAAATTGCGTTTTTTCATTGTGCTACTCCGAAATAAAAGATATGTTTCAGTATAAATAAATATAAAAAAATGCAAATTACATTTTTTACTTATCACCACATGATTTAGCTTCTATATAGAAAATGAAATAAGGACATATTATAAAAAATGCTTACGACTTCTTTTTTACTTATTCTTTTGGGATTGGCGGTTTTGGTTCCGCCTTTAAGAAACAACCGATTTTATCTCTTGAGTTCTGCAATGGTTGTAGGATTAGCTTATTATTTTGAAAACAATGTGTTTAGAATTGAAAATATTTTCACATACAAAACAATTTTGTTGTTTGTTTTGTTTCATTTATTTTGCATCAACATTGCAACCTTTATCGCTTATGGTGTTGATAAGAGGGCGGCAATAAAAAAATTGTGGCGAGTTCCTGAAAAAGATTTGCATGGTTTGGAATTTTTGGGCGGTTGGATCGGAGCGGCCTTTGCTCAAAAAATTTTCCGACACAAAACGGCTAAGAAAAGTTTTCAAAACATGTATCGTTTGATGATATTTTTGGAATTGGCTGCTATTGTAATATTGTTAAGATTATTTGGTTTTATTTGAAATGCGCTTGCGCTTTAGCAAAACATAAAAAGCTCCGCTTCCGCCATCGTTTTGCGATGCTTGGGAAAAGCTCAAAACAAAAGGTCTGATTTCGTTGTTGTTAAGCCATGAAGGAAACGCTTCTTTGATAACTCCTTTTGTTTCATACCACGGCTCATCTTTGTTTTTTAATCCCTTACCCGTGATAACCAAAACACAACGAAGCCCTTTAATATATGCGTTTTGAATAAAATCAACAACCTTTGCAAAAGCTTCTTTTTCTGTATATCCGTGCAAATCAAGTCTGGCTTCAATCTTAAGCTTGCCCTTTACAAACTTATCGCCTGTTTTGCCGTCAAGATTATCGATATTACCTTCAAACAAAGGAGAAAAAGAATTTGGATTATACACTCCTTCATAACTTAAGGATGGGGTTATTTCTGATATTATGAGCGGAGCTTGCGGTTTTTCTTCCGGCTGACAGAATTGCATCACTTCGGCAATTTCTTTTTCCCATTCGTCGATATCCGGTGGTGCCGATTTATCAGGCTGCTTTTTCATCTGCATCCTCTAAGGGCACTTCTTCAACCTTTTTATCGGTCATAAATTCTGAAAAGTTGAGAACAATAAAATCTTTCCAATTTCCTTCCGGTGAAAGGCAGTTTTGTTTTTTATCATCATTTTTCACCAAAACAACTCCGCCGAACTCCCACAACGAATTGCAAGATTGCACATCATTTGTAAAAAATAATTTTGCTCTGTCATATAATATGTGTTCCATTTTTTTCTTAATAAAGCTTGACGATAAAACAATGCCGCCAATCATAATGGCAAGACCCAACAAAATTCCGACAAGCCATATCATCAGCAAACCAAGCAACACCGGAACCAAGGTCGGCAACAGGCATTCCCAAGGATTATAAACCGGCGAACCGGGAATATTTATCTTTGAATTTATGAGATAAATATTGAGTTTTTCCTCATTAACTGCCTTTTGTAAAGCCTTAAAAACCAATGTATCTGCCTTACTGATTCTTTTTGCCATGTGTTTCCTCCATCGGATTTGGAATCAAAATATAATATTGCCCTTTAGAATTCATCTTTCCGGCCAAAGACAAAATTTCATCACCGCCGGATCCCCAAAAATAGTCCCCTCTGACACCACCTTTAATGGCACTCCCGACATCTTGGGCCAAAATCAGGCGATTTATATCACCCGTATCGGGGTGTGTTGTTTCCAGCCAAAGAAGCGCCCCCAAGGGAATAAAGCTTCTGTCCACAGCCATTGAACGCCCTGCCGTTAAAGGAACTCCTTGTGCTCCCATGGGGCCGTCGGGATTGCCTAAACGGTGAAAAATATAACGTTTATTTTCGTTCATGTTTTTTAATGCCAATTCCGAATTTTCATTCAGCCATATTTTAATTTTTTCCATTGAGGCTTCGCCGCTTTTTATCAAACCTTTTTGCAAAAGAATAGATCCGATGCCCTTAAAAGGAAGACCGTTGCTCTCATTAAACGATATCCTTATTTTGCTTCCGTCCGACATATCTGCTAAGGCCGAACCCTGTATTTGCATTATGTATACATCAACATAACTGTCAGCCCACAAAATAACCGGTGCGTTTATTCCGTTGTTAAAAATTTGTTCTCTGGTATAATAAGGGATAAGTTTTTCACCCTCTACTCTGCCTAAAATTTTCTTATCGGGTAATGATTTATCAAAATCTTGCAGATTAACTTCCACCAAATCATAAGGGCGTCCGTAAACAGGGTATTTATATTTATCGTCTTTGATGTATGAGGCATTTATCTGCGATTCATAATATGACGTAAACTTTCCTTCCGACGAACCTTTGTATAGCACTAAATATGGCGTAAAGTTTTGTTTAACGAACAAAGCAAAATCGGTTTCCGCAATATTTTGAGCTTTATTACATATGTTGACATAGTCTTTGAGAGAAATTTTTATTGCAGCATGAGCTGACAAAAATTCTCCTTTTGTTTTTTTGACAATCTCGCAACTTTTCAAAAAAGCCTGATGAGCTGAAATCATGTCATCAGCGTGAAAACCTTTAAGCTGATTATATGTAGTCTTTTTGAGCTGAATATCGCCGCTATCCTGTTTGGGAGAACAAGATATAACAAACAAAAACAAAAGTATGAATAAGAAGTGCTTTTTCATTATTTTTTAGTAGATACTAACATCCAGTTTAAGTTTTTGGAGTTTAAGGCTCGTTCAAAAGTCCAAACATCGGTAATCGTTTGGATATAGTTTTCGTCGCCTTCAATCACCTGATTGTCTTTGTCGCGCAAAACATTGACCTGCTCGGTTACAAATTCAACACTGATAAGAGCATCTTTTCCCTCTTTTATTTCAGCTTTGGCAATTTCAACTTTGTCAAAACAAATAAAATCGGTTTCGGAGGATATTTGATCTTCCTGACGTTGTTTGATAACCTTTTGCATTTTTTTCAATATAGCGGGAGAAACCAGTATTTTTAATGTTTCTAAATCGGCCTTGTTAAATGCTTCAATAATAACCTGAAAAGCTTTTTTGGCGCCGTTAAGAAAACTTTGTTTATTAAAGTCCGGAATATTGCGCAAGGTTAGTTCCGTAGGAGTCAAATTTTGAGAATCGACAGGAATAAGCTCTTCGGCATGCTTGGCAGCTTCTTTAAAATCCAACTCTGCTTCGGAACGAAGCAAATTATATAGTTTTTCAGCACCTTCTTTGCTGAGTTTAACTTTTTTTACAGAACCCTCGGAATTGGAGCCCAACACTTTGAAAAGCCTTTGAAATATAAGAACGACAACAATTAATAAAACGATAATATCTAAGGTGAGCATTTATTTTTTCCTCTTTAACTTTATGCCATATAAATATAACTTCAACATAAACATTTATCAACTATTTATTATCATTTGACCTAAACAATTTTAAAGTGTAAAAAGTATATGACTTTATTTCAGACAGTTTATATATATTAAGGAGATTTTTTATGGAAAACAAGCTACCACCTATAATGATTAAAAATCAATATATTAAGGACTTGTCTATGGAGATACCTCACGCTCCGGAAATTTTTGCAAAATTGCAAAACAATGCTCCACATATTGATGTGGACTTTGATGTTGAGGCCGCCAAAATTGATAAAAATGTTTATAATGTAAATCTTACGGTAAGAATAAATGCCGACGCGGAAAAAGAAAAAGCATTCATTTTAGAATTGACATATTCTGCTTTAGCCGAACTCAATATTCCTGAAGAACATATTGAACCGGTGTTGATGATTGAAATTCCGCATATGATTTATCCGTTTGCACGCCAAATTGTTGCAAACACAATGGCAAATGCAGGGCTTCCGCCTTTGATGCTTAATCCGATTGATTTTGTTGCAATATACAATGCAAAAAAGAGCAAAAAATAAGCAGTCTTAGTTTGCGGTTTTTGTTAAAAAAGTTTTTGCATCAACCGCTGATTAGTTGGCAAATAGCTTTAAAAAGCGTTTTAACTCTTTGCGAAACCGAATCGCAAAGAGCTTTTTTTATTTGAGATTCGAAACTTTCTTTCCTTTCTATAATTTTATAACTTACGAAAAACATAACAACATTAAAAAAACTCCTTCTTTTTTTCAAAGAAGGAGTTTTTTGAAATAAATCAGGCTATTTGCCTTTGGCAAAGTTTTTAAGTACTGCCTTCATTATCGGATTTTTAATCTCTTTCGCATTATTTACTTTTTCGTTAAAAGTTGATGTCAAATCCAAATCAACTTTAACATTTTTACTTTCCAGTGCTTTTTCTGCAATATTTTCAACTACAGTTGCAGTTTTCTCGTCTAAAACAACATCTTTGCCATTGAGCAAAACTGTTGCCTTTTCAGGATTAACAACAACTTGAAGAGCTTGTTTATCCTCAGTTGCGATATTTACAACATAATCATTGCCATTTTTGGCAACTTCTGCAACACTGGCATTTTCCATGTTTATTCCGATAAATTCTTCGGTTTGGAAACGGCTAACTCCACTAACTCCGGCTACATAGTAGCTCTTTTCGCCGTTTTTGCCAACGGTGTATTGCACAATTCCTTTTTCGCCTATTTGTTCTCTCATTTGTCCGTCAAGGTCCACCTTAACAGAAGTTAATTCCATCCCTTTTGTTATAATTGGTGTGTTTGCTGCTTCTTTTGCTTCATTTAATTCGGCAACATAACTACTGATTTCATCTTGAAAACGACGGGGTATTTTGATGTTGTTTTGAGCCAGAAATTCGGCACTCGGATTCTTTACAATAACCTCAACACCTGTTTTGGCACCTGAAATCAGCGGTTGTCCGTTTTGCATTATTGCCTTACCTGCATCATCCAAAACAATAGCACCATCTTTGTCATATAACCTAACAAAGAAATCTTCACCTTTGGTCTCAACATCCATAACTTTTCCGCTCAAACTGTTGATATCAACGGCATAGTCATGCTTCGAACCTCTGTAAAGTGATGTTGCCATTGCAGCGGTTTCTTTTTCTTTAACATCAGGCATAGATTTTGTAATTACTTCTTTGGCAACATCGTTTTCGGCTGTGGTAACATTTGCGTCTCTGCCGGAAACTACCCCCATATGATTAACTTCTTCGCATGCTTTGCTTATATTAGCAGCTGCGCCTGCTCTGAATTTAAGAGGTTTTTCGGTAATGAGTGTTCCGATATGCCCATTTGTAGAATAGTTTTTGGATTCATCAAGAAGTTGCTTTGTCAGGTCAACCCCTTCTCCGCATTTAAGGGCATCCAACAAACTCATATCACCGGTATAGCGTTTATCCATCAAAGCCAAATAAATTGCATGGTTCGGATGCATTCCTTCGGGAATGGTTACTTTTCCTTCGGCAATACGATTGCGGATAATATCAATAGATTCCGCAAAACTAGAACCGTCCGATATGGTGAAATTGAGGTTTCCTTTGCTGTTGATTGTATCAATCAATTTGGCATAGGTTGCATCAGATATCTTTGTATCAATTCCGCCTCTTAAACCTTCATATCTGACAAAAGAATTACCATTGGAATCTTTTAAGTATATTTCTTTAACACCGTTAAATGTTTTGTTGCCGGCAAGTTCCATACCGGTTTGAGTATCCCTGACAATGCTGTCAGCTGCAGCAACTGTATCTGACGAAGCATTTAATCCTGTTTCGGCAGATGCTCCAAGCGTGTCTGCAGCATTGTTTGCCTGTGTTTTTCCTTTGAATATATCTTTCCAATGCGGCCAAACGGCTGTATCACTCGTTTTTTGGGTTTTTGCAACCGTTTCTGCAACATCTTGAACTGTCTCAGTATTGTTTTCCAAAGTATTAAGGCTCAAATATGAACCGATACCGGAAATAACCGCACTTATTTTAAACGAAGTTCTGGCGCCTTTCAAGTTGGCTAAATTTTCTTCACTCGGATCTTTAGCATAGTCTTTGTTAGCATATATCAATTCTAATGTTTGAGCTGCCATTGATGATGTTGTTCTTGCCAAACCTGCAACAACTTTGGATACTACGGTATCAAGTCCCAACGAAAATCCGAAAAAACCTGCGCCTGCACCGATTACCCCGCCAAGAATTCCCCAACGAGCTCTGTTTTTGTATTTTTTATCGTCTTTTTTATTTTTCCATGCTGATTTCATTGATGCCCAAAAACCCAATTTTTGACCTTGTTCTTTGGCTTTAGCACGCAATTGTTGAGCCTCAGCAACAACAGGCCATACATAGCCGCCGGCTGTAGAATAAAGTGCATAGCTGCCAACTGCAATACCGACAACGGGAAGTGTGGCACCGGCAACACTAACCGATACTCCGGCTCCTAAAATTGTTGTTGCCCACATTCCTGCTGTGGCAACTGTGTTTGTGATGTGTTGCCATTTGTTATCTTTAATGTTTTTAACAACCATACATGTAACTTCATAACTCTTATTCCACAAAACCGATGCTCTGTTTTTCAGTTTTGCTAAAGAACGCGATAAGTTGGTTTCAGCAGTGTTGTATATACTTTGCAAATTGTTTAAAAATTTGCTTATGCTTGTGTCGGTATCAGCTACAGCAACCTCAACAGATGATGATTTAATCTTAACTTTGCCTTTTGCTTCAGATAATTTTTGCATGAAGATCTTGGCTGCGGAAGCGCGTTTTTCTAAATATTCCGCATAGGCTTCAGGGCTCGAACTTTCCTTTTTACTTGGGGCTTTATATGTTGAAGCAATACCTGCCTGACCAATTTTGGCAATGAAAATATTTTTAATTTTGTTAACTGTTCTATCAAGAAAAGTTTCATCTTCCGATGTAAGATAATTCATATCACACTTACTGTCACACATAAGTTCTTGGAATGCATCAAGTTTGGAAGCTTCAAACAAGACTTCAATGTGTTCTCTTTGAGATTCTTTATTTAAGGAGTTGTCTTCGTTGTCAACAAAATCGATATTATTTATCGCATCTGATAAGTCTTCAAATTGTTCTGAAATTTGCCCGTTATTATAAAGTTGAACTTTATCCAAATGTTTTGCAATGAGATCATCTTTTTTATACAGTGCCGAAATGTCTGAATCCAAGTTATTATTTTTAGCATATTCGGCTGTTGCATCATTTATGATATTTTGAACCTTAGACTTAAGTTCGGAATCTTCAACCAGACCAACATACTTTTGAACATATTCAATGTCGTCTTCTTGTATCTTACCTTCAGATACAATCTGTTCTAATCTTGTAACGATATGTTTGTTAATGATTTTCATATCCTCGTCAACATTTCTGTCGGCACTTATTTCATTAAGCACTTCCGATACAACATTCAGATCACTGAGAGAATATGTTTCCAAATCCTTTTCAGATATTTTGGCTTTTTCCAATTCAGACATTTTTCACTCCTTAATAGGCTAATTTTGCTTCAAACTTTGCATAATATACCACAAAAAAAGGAGCTGCGCAACATTTTTTTGTCAAATTTTGTGCTTTTAGACGCAAAATAAATATATCGCATTGAAAATAAACAAAAAAAAGACTCCAAGATGCTTTCTCAGAGTCTTTTTTTTACTCCAAAGTTGTATTTATGCAACTTTGGCATCAAAGCAAATACTTGCGCCTTCAATATCTGCTTTAGTGCCGGATTCGCAAGAATTGTCTACCTTAACAGCAAGAACTTGCTCGGCAATATAGGATTTGTTTTCGTCTAAAGCAAGTGCAAGCTCTTTGTTTTCGGTAGAATAGCAAAGCTCAATTCTATCGGAAATATTGAAGTCTTTGTCTTTACGCAAAGTTTGAACAAGACGAACAAAATCTCGTGCCATGCCTTCACGTTTGAGCTCATCTGTGACATTGGTGTCCAATGTTACAAGAGCTTTGTTCTCAGCAAACGGACGACCGGCAACACCTTCTTTCATGTCCAGGCGAACTTCAAATAAATCCGAGGTCAACTTTTGACCGCCGATTGACAAGGTTGCATCTTCATTCAACTGCCAATTTCCTTGCTTATAAGCCGCCATTACTGCCCCCATATCCTTACCTAAAGCTTTACCTAAAAGTGGAGTGTAGAGATATATTTTCTTATCGGCATAGGCACTCAAATTATTATCAAACAAAACTTCCTTAACATTGAGTTCGTCTTTGATAATTTCGCTATATTCCTTTGAAAGTTCGCGCCCGACAACCGTTAATGATTTTAGCGGCAAACGATTGCGCAAATTCTTTTCTTCACGAATAAACTTAGCGGCAGAACACAAATCTTGCAAAAAGTCCATATCCTCAACCAATGAGGCATCAAAATTGATGTCTGACAGCAAAGGATAGTCTTCTAAGTGAACAGATTCACCTCCTGTAAGAGTTTTGTATATAAATTCGCAAACAAACGGCATCAAGGGGGCGGCAATTTTGCTCAAGTTCAGCAATACCGTATACAACACATCAAATGCTTCCGAATTGCCCTCCCAAAAACGATCGCGAGTGCGGCGGATATACCAGTTGTTTAATATCTCAATGAAAGAAATTATTTCATTGCAAGCAACTGCAACATCATAACACTCAATGGATGATTTTACTATTTCTGCCAATTTCTTAAGCTTTGATAATATGTAGTTATCAATAGCCTCCGATGAAGAAGTTACTTCTTTGGCTTTATAGCTTTCGGCATTGGCATAAAGAGTAAAAAAGTAAAAGGCATTCCACAACGGAATTAAAGCTTCACGTGATGCTTTGGCTATTTCTTTTCCTTCTTTGTCGACTGCCAAATTTCCACCCTTTAACACCGGTGATGACACCAAGAACCAGCGCAAAGCATCTGAACCGATGGTATCTAACACTTCGTTGGGATCAGGGTAATTCTTAAGGCGTTTAGATAGCTTTTGTCCGCCCTCTGCCATTAATAAACCTGTGCAAATACAGTTTTTGAAAGCCGGTTTATTGTGAAGTGCCGTTGACAAAACAGTTAAGGTATAAAACCAACCGCGAGTTTGATCCATGGCTTCAACAATGAAGTCGGCAGGGAAATGATTTTCAAACCACTCCTTGTTTTCAAACGGATAATGCACTTGAGCATAGGGCATTGAACCGGATTCAAACCAGCAGTCGAACACATCACCAACACGGTGCATCATGGTCTTGCCGGTCGGGTCGTCGGGGTTCGGATATACAACATCGTCAATATAAGGTTTGTGCAAATCTACAACATCAAAACCTGTTTTTTCTTTGATTTCGGCAACCGAACCAAAAACATCAACTCTGGGATATTGCGGGTTGTCAGACTTCCAAACCGGAATTGGGGTTCCCCAAAAACGGTTTCTGGAAATAGACCAATCTCTTGCTCCTTCAAGCCACTTACCAAAACGGCCTTCTTTAATGTGATCGGGAACCCAGTTAATTTGTTGGTTGTTTTTAACCATGTCATCTCTGAAGTCGGTTACACGCACAAACCATGAAGACATTGCTTTGTATATGAGCGGAGTGTCTGTGCGCCAACAGAACGGATAAGAGTGAGTATATTGCTCTTTTTTAACCAAAAGTCCGTTTTCTTTGAGCCAAGCCATTATAGGTTCGTTGGTTTCAAAAACTTGTTTACCTTCATAGTCTTTAACTTCTGCAGTAAACTTGCCGGCTTCGTCAACAGGGCAAACAACAGGAAAGTTAGGATTGGATGCGCGGCATACATCGAAGTCGTCTTGTCCGAAGCCGGGGGCTATATGAACAACACCGGTTCCGTCTTCAGTAGAAACAAATTCACCGCTTAATACCTTAAAGCAACCTTTTTCTTTTAAGTTTGCAAAATATGGGAACATCGGTTCATAGTTCATGCCAACCAGTTCACTTCCTTTCAAGGAGCCTACTTCAACGGCATTTTCGAGCTGTTTTTTATAGCGTCCGAGCAAAGCTCTGCCAAGAACATATTTTTGACCGCCCTCTTCCATTACAACATAGTCAATATCTTTACCTACCGCCAACATAAGGTTTGAAGGAAGCGTCCACGGGGTGGTGGTCCAAACTAAAATTTTCATACCATTTTCAAGTTTGAACAAAACGGTGATGGCATTGTCTGTTTTTTCTTGATAGCCTTGGTTTACTTCAAAGTTGGAAAGCGGAGTTTCGGCTGCCCAAGAATATGGCAAAACGCGGTAGTCTTCATATACCAAACCTTTATCCCAAAGTTGTTTGAAATTGTTGATGACACTTTCCATGAATGGCAAATCCATGGTTTTGTAGTCGTGGCTAAAATCAACCCAACGGCCGATGCGTTTGAACATATCAACCCAAATGCCGGAATATTTAAGAACATCAGCACGGCAGAAATTGTTGAACTTTTCAACCCCATATTCTTCAATTTGTTTGCGGCCGGAAACTCCAAGTTGTTTTTCGGCAGACATTTCAGCCGGCAAACCATGGCAATCCCACCCCAAACGACGTTCAACTTTTTTGCCGTTCATAGTTTGAAAACGAGCAACAACATCTTTAACATAAGAAACCATTATATGACCATAGTGGGGGGTTCCGTTGGCAAAAGGGGGGCCATCGTAAAAAACAAATTCGGCTGCTCCATCACGATTTTGCACCGACTTTTCAAAAGTTTTGTTTTCTTCCCAAAACTTTAAGACTTCTTTTTCCAATTCAACGAAATCAGGCTTAGCCTTAACATCTGCATAATGTTTCATCTCTTATAAACACCTTATTAAATTTAAAATTGATTATTAAAATATAAAAAAACTAAAAAATGATTATGAACAAAAAAAACCGATCCCCCTAGGGGATAATTCGAGAAATGATTGATATGATAATGTATTTGTTCATTTTTATAAAAACCTGTTAAATAGCTTATTGTCAAAGGAGAATTTAATACAATAAAAAAGCAGAGTCAATAGGATAGTTGAATTGTTTAGAATACAAAAAAAGTCTCAAAGCTAAAAAAGCTTTGAGACTTAAAATTTTTAGAAACGAATTTCATGCTTTGCCATATATGCCTCCAGCAAATCGGGCTCGTTGCGGAAAAAGAGGGCAACAATTTCTCTTGTATTAAAAGTTTTGCCGTCTTCAATCAGTTTGGCAACTTCCTCCTTACTTGCTGTTGAGATGTGTTCATCGCCTTCGCAATAATCATTTTGATATTTGATGAACGCAGTTGTTATGGCCACATAATCAAGCGGATTTGTCTTGAATAACAGCGTTAAAAGTTTCCTTTTACAGCCGCTATATTTTTCAATATAGAACAATCTGTTTGGAGTTGAAGTTGTTTTGATGAAAAGCTCTTCAACTTCTTCGCTTTTAAAACCTTTATGACATGCCACATACTCAATAACATCAGCATCCGATTGAAGCAAAAGTTTCTCGGCTTTCTTGCACAACGGATGGCGAGAAATGTAATTACGACGATCTTTCTCGCATCGTGTTGCAAAAAGAGTTTCATGAACATCATCATACAGGCTATACTTAGAAATGTATTCGTTAAAAAATTCTGAGTTTACAATTCTAAGCATGCTGTCTTGCGCTTTATCCCCCAAACTTCTAGAAGCAATATATGAACGTAATTCGTCATAATCGCCTCCAAGTTTAACTCGTTCGAGCATCATCATAACAATAGGTTCAGGATAACCACATTTTTGAATATAGAGCTCTTTTTCCTCTTTATCACCGCGGTTATAGAGCTTAATTCCAAAGTCATCACTGTTGGTGAAATTACCATTATGAAGAACTTTCATAACCGCATCATGATTGCCTTTTTCCAAAAGCAGCAAGGATGCGTCTTTGCTCAAACGGTGCCTGTCCAAATACGACATAATTTTATCATGAGGCCAATTGTTAAGAACAAAAATTTGTCCTTCTTCGCTGAATCCATGATAGTTGATATACCATAAAGTATCGTCTTGCGACCATTCCTTTAAGATAATCATCTGGACTTCCGGACAAAAACCGTAGAATTTGAGAAAATCCATCAATTCCAAACGATCGTTACGACGAGCTATTATTGCTTGAATATCTGCAGGAAAATATGCTTCACTAAACCTGTTTCCATATTGATTTAGAACTTTGCCATATTTTTCATACAAAGCTGTAAGCTCGCTCACTTTGTCGCGCTTGATAATGTGAATAAGTTCTTCTTTAGGAATGCCAATAAAGTTATACTTATTATACCCTGTGGCACATTCATCATACGGCAACGCTGCCAACTCATCATCTGTAAAGCTGTGATACTCAATTTCAACACCAACCTTTTCAATAAGGCGCAAGATACGTTTGTGTTCTGCATTTTCATTTAGAATTGCAGCTCCTTGAGCCACAAATTCATTTGATTGATTTTTCATAAATATATATTTTTTAAATTAATAGTATTTTCATACAAGTTTAGTCGTATATCAATTTTAGACAAAAATCAACAAATATTTGCTATTGAATATTCAGAAAAAATATGCTACCATGTGTTAATATTGAGATAATTAGGAGTTTTTGTGATGGATGCAAAAGATGCTTTGAAAAAAACAGCCAGTGCCGGTTTGTGGACAACTATACAAGCAAGCGAGGTTCTTCAAAAATATGGTCTTACTTTAGCTAAAAAAACCGGCAAAATGATGGGCGGAGTTAAAAATTTGGCCAATGAATTTGCAGGCGGCGGAATGAATACCGACATTGGCGAAGAATTACTGGATATGACGATATCTACAGCTGATTGGGCTATGGATAAAGCCATTAAACTTCAAAAAGCAGCCAGAGGTGCTTTGCGATAAATGAAACATTCAAAAGACTATGAAATTGTTGTAAGTGAAGAAGGAATACCTTTGTTTGCTTTGCCTTTTTGTGAAAGCGAGCCTCAAAATCCTATTTTACTATATGATGGAGGCAAACATGCAACTCTTTTTCGCAACGAAAATGATGTGGTTTTGATAGATTACTTACCGAGTGACATTACTCCTATTTTGCAAAAATGTAATTGGATGGTTGTTATAGAGAGAAATGTAGAAAATAACAGTATCGTCAGAGATTATAAAGTTTTGATAAAAATCATCAAAAACAATCCGTTTATTGACGGATTGTAATATTTAGATTCAATATTTGTTTAAACTCACCCTAACCTCTCTTAATTTTAAGAGAGGGAAATTTTTATCTTCCCTTAATTTTAATTAAAATGTCATGCCTTGAGAGAGCGTAGCGAACGAAATTAGGCATCTTCGATGTATTAATAGGCTCGCGGTTAAAAACTGCTCGTCGGATTATTTTTTGTGACATGATTTGAAACTAAGTATAAAAAAACTTGAACAAAGCAGATACTTTATAAAATGCAATATTCAAACTAATTCGAAGATCGCTGATTTCGCTCTCTTTGTTCGCTCAAGCGATGACGGTTTAAATTATTCTTCCCTTAATTTTAAGGGAAGAGAAGATTTTTTGCAATTTTTAATTGCTTAAAAATCTAGATGAGTTTAAATT
>JAZLEQ010000046.1:0-4167 GCA_045615365.1 Alphaproteobacteria bacterium | reverse complement strand
GCACATATTGAGCAAAAAAGCGAGAAAGGACAATATCGGAGCGGCGACTTTTGGTTACTTTTGTTCGCACAAAAGTAACATAAGTAACTAACTCGAAGATGCCTAATTTCGTTCGCTGCGCTCTCTCAAGGCATGACATTTTTATGATTTAAAACGGGTCTGGGTGTGTGCCTACTTAAATCTCTAGGGTGAAAGATCTTCTGTAAGACCTTGTGAAATAAAGTAAATTTTGTGTGAAAAAAAAGTGTTGACTTTAGGGTTTTATGAGTCTAGAGTGCCGAGACTCAAAAAACGCGAGGAATCGCATTTTTGTGAGTTTTTTGTTAATAACTAATACTTAAAGGAAATTTGTGATGCCTACAATTAATCAGTTAATTCGTAAATCACGAACACCCAAAGTCAAGAGAAACAAAGTTCCGGCTTTGAAAGCTTGTCCACAAAAAAGAGGTGTTTGCACAAGGGTTTACACTACAACCCCTAAAAAGCCAAACTCCGCTTTGCGTAAGGTGGCTCGCGTTCGTTTAACAAACGGCTTTGAAGTAATCAGCTATATCCCTGGTGAAGGTCATAACTTGCAAGAACACTCAGTGGTGCTGATTAGAGGAGGCCGTGTAAAAGACTTGCCTGGTGTTCGTTATCATATCATTCGTGGTACCTTGGATACTCAAGGTGTGGCTAAACGTCGTCAACGTCGTTCTCTATACGGCGCTAAGAGACCTAAATAAGGAGATTTGATAATGTCACGTCGTCATAGAGCTGAAAAAAGAATCGTATTACCTGACGCTAAATATGGTGATAAGGTAGTCGCTAAATTTATTAATAATGTTATGGAGCATGGTAAAAAAGCTGTTGCTGAAAAAATTGTTTACTCAGCTTTTGATATTATTGCCCAAAAATCTAAGCAAGATGCTTTGAAGGTATTTGCAGAGGCTTTGGAAAATGTTAAGCCTTTGGTTGAAGTTAAGTCTCGTCGTGTTGGCGGTGCTACTTACCAAGTGCCTATGGAAGTTAGAGCTGAACGTCGTCAAGCTTTGGCAATCCGTTGGATTATTGAGGCCGCTCAAAAACGTTCGGAAACAACAATGACCGAAAGACTTGCCAACGAATTGTTGGATGCTTTGGCTAATAAGGGAACCGCCGTTAAAAAACGTGAAGATACCCACAGAATGGCTGAAGCTAACAAAGCTTTCTCTCATTATAAGTTTTAACTTTATTAAAGCATAAGGATTATACAATGGCTCGCTCACATAAACTCGAGATGTATAGAAATATCGGTATTATGGCTCACATCGATGCCGGTAAAACAACTACAACTGAACGTATCCTTTACTACACAGGTGTTAACCATAAAATCGGTGAAACACACGAAGGTGCTGCTACTATGGACTGGATGGAACAGGAACAAGAACGTGGTATTACTATTACCTCGGCTGCTACTACCTGTTTTTGGAAAGATCATAGAATTAACATCATTGACACTCCCGGCCACGTTGACTTCACTGTGGAAGTTGAACGTTCGTTGCGCGTGTTGGATGGTGCTATTACCGTATTTGACTCGGTTGCCGGTGTTGAACCGCAATCTGAAACTGTTTGGAGACAAGCTGATAAATATGGTGTGCCAAGAATTTGTTTCTGCAACAAAATGGACAGAATCGGTGCAAACTTCTATCGTTGTTTGGACATGATTAAAGACCGTTTGGGCGCAAGACCTTTGGCTATGCAACTTCCTATCGGTGCTGAAGACGATTTTGCCGGTGTGGTAGATTTGATTAATATGAATGCTATCATTTATACAGGTAGCACAGCAGATTCTCCAATCGAAATCAGAGAAATTCCTGCTGATTTAGCTGATAAAGCAGAGCAATATCGTTCTGAATTGGTTGAAATGGCTGTTGAACAAGATGAACAAGCTATGGAAGACTATTTGGAAGGAAAAGAAATCTCTGTTGCAACTTTGAAAAAATGTATCCGTAAGGGAACATTGGCTCAAGATTTCGTTCCGGTATTTTGCGGAACAGCTTTCAAAAACAAAGGTGTTCAACCTTTGTTGGATGCAGTAGTTGATTACCTTCCTTCTCCGATGGATATTCCTTCTATTCAAGGTATTAATCCTGATACCGAAAAAGAGGAAGAAAGACGTCCGGGTGATAATGAGCCGTTGGCTGCATTGGCTTTCAAAATTATGAACGATCCGTTCGTTGGTTCGTTGACTTTCGTTCGTATATATTCAGGAACTATGACTTCGGGTTCTTATATCTATAACTCTGTTAAAGATAAAAAAGAACGCGTCGGTCGTATGTTGTTGATGCATGCAAATAAACGTGAAGATTTGAAAGAAGCACATGCAGGTGATATTATTGCTTTGGCTGGTTTGAAAGATACAACTACCGGTGATACACTCTGTGAACAATCTAAACCGATTGTTTTGGAAAATATGGTGTTCCCTGATCCGGTTATTGAGTTGGCTGTTGAACCCAAAACCAAAGTTGATGTTGAAAAAATGGGCTTGGCTTTGTCAAGATTGGCTATGGAAGATCCTTCTTTCAAAGTTTCGTCTGATCCTGATTCCGGTCAAACAATTATTAAAGGTATGGGGGAACTTCACTTGGAAGTTATTGTTGATCGTTTGAAACGTGAATTTAAGGTTGAAGCTAATGTCGGCGAACCTCAAGTTGCTTATCGTGAAACAATTACCCAACCTTGTGATATTGAATATACCCACAAAAAACAATCAGGTGGTGCAGGTCAGTTCGCAAGAGTTAAAATTAAATTTGAACCGATTGAAGGCTATAACGGTTTTGAATTTGAAAACACTGTTGTTGGCGGTAATATTCCTAAAGAATATATCCCCGGTGTTGAAAAAGGCTTGCGTTCGGCTATGGATACCGGTGTGATTGCCGGATATCCGGTAACCGGTGTTAAGTGCAACCTTTATGATGGTGCTTACCACGAAGTTGACTCTAACGTTATGTGCTTCGAAATTGCTGCTCGTGCTGCTTTCCGTGAAGGTATGCGTCAGGCAAATCCGAAGTTGTTGGAGCCGGTTATGAAGGTTGAGGTTGTTACACCTGAAGAATATATGGGCGATATTATCGGTGATTTGAACTCACGCCGCGGTTTGGTAAACGGTATGGATCAACGCGCTAATGCCCGTGTTATTGATGCACAAGTTCCATTGGCTAATATGTTCGGTTATGTAAACACATTGCGTTCTTTGTCTCAAGGGCGCGCTCAGTTTACAATGGTGTTTGATCACTATGCCGAAGTGCCTAAGGATATTGCTGATAAAGTAAAAGCTAAAAACGCATAGGTTTTCGTTTTTGCGGAAAGTCGGTATGGCTTTATGGGATGGCTGAAAGTCCTGTATCTTTTTGAATACTTAATTTTCAGCTTCCCTAAAAGCTATAGCATCTTTCTTGTTGAGAATGAGAACTTGAAATATAATAATTTAACTAATTTAATTTTATTTTTGGAGAAAATTTAAAATGGCAAAAGAGAAGTTTGAGCGCACAAAGCCTCACTGCAACATTGGAACAATCGGTCACGTTGACCATGGTAAAACAACATTGACAGCAGCTATTACAAAAGTATTGGCCGAAGCTGGCGGTGCAGATTTCGTAGATTATGCAAATATTGATAAAGCACCTGAAGAAAGAGCTCGTGGTATTACCATTTCAACATCACACGTAGAATATGAAACAGAAAATCGTCACTATGCACACGTTGACTGTCCGGGACACGCTGACTATGTAAAGAACATGATTACCGGTGCAGCACAAATGGATGGTGCAATTTTGGTAGTATCAGCAGCAGATGGTCCGATGCCACAAACTCGTGAGCACATTTTGTTGGCTCGTCAAGTTGGTGTTCCTGCATTGGTAGCATTGGAAGATGGTGATGCAGCCATGGGAAGAGACGCAGTATTGAAATTGATGGAAGAAGTAGACAGATACATTCCACAACCTGAGCGTCCAAAAGATAAGCCATTTTTGATGCCAATTGAAGACGTATTTTCTATTTCTGGCCGTGGAACAGTTGTTACCGGAAGAGTAGAAAGAGGCGTAATTAAAGTAGGAGAAGAAATTGAAATCGTAGGAATTAAACCAACATCTAAGACCACATGTACAGGTGTTGAAATGTTCCGTAAATTGTTGGATGAAGGTGAAG
>JAZLEQ010000045.1:0-1352 GCA_045615365.1 Alphaproteobacteria bacterium | reverse complement strand
TTATATTACTATCAACGATATTGACAAAATAATCAAGTAACAATATTGGAGGTTTTGAAAAATGCTGGATTATGAGTCGGACCATTACTGCCCTGCGTATAAAAAAGTAATATCAATTGATTTATGTTATGATTCGCTTTGTTGTTTAACCGGTATGTTTAAAATATCATCAACAAAAGAACTTGCAGAAATCGAAAATATAGAAGAGGCAAGAAAAATTTGTAAAAATTGTCCTTACAGCAATTTGATGGGCGATGAGGATTATTAAAACTTCTTTTTCAAAAAAAGATTTCGATTCGATAACCAAAAAATTAATGGAGGTTCTAAAATGACTACAGTTTATTGCCCAATAAGAAATGATAGGATAGATGGAATTGATTGTAATATTGTTTGTGATATTGTGGATGGTTTATTGAATGTGAATGTTTTGCCACAAAATATTGAGTGGAATGAAAAAAGCAAAGAAATGTGTTTAAATTGCAAATATCACAATGCGGTGGAGAATGCGATTCTTGATGATGGAACAAAAATAGTGTTTTTTAAAAATAAAAATGGAAAAACCATGGCAAGTTTAGATGTTGCGCCAGATGATTGGAAATTCTTTGAAATTGATGAAAAAAGAATAAGAAAAACTAATTAAAAGGCGCAAGCCTTGCGCCTTTTTTCTTTAAAACCAAATAGCACAATTTGTGTTCTTCTGATGAACACATATATTTTTGCACCTTTTTTACTTTATTTACAAACAAACAACACAAAAAGTGCAAAAAAGAAACGAAAATATAGAATGAAAGGAGAAGAAAATGGAAAGCGAAGAAATTGCAAGGGAACACCAGCTTATCTTGGACCTTGCGAAATCCAACAAAAGAAGGATCGATAATCTTGAAGAAGAACAAAAAGAACTTCGAAATTTAACTCACGCTGTGAGCCAGATGGTCGTTGAACAGAAAAACATGCGCGACGACCTTTTTGAAATGAAAACCGACGTAAAACAAATTAAAGAAAAGCCGGCAAGAAGATGGGATTCCATGGCGGAAAAGGCGCTAAGCCTTATAACCGCCGCGGTTGTTGCCTGGATGCTGGCGCAAATCGGACTTTAAGGAGGAGAAAACATGAATATTATTAAAAACATCAACTGGAAAGCAAGAATCAAAAACCCCGTTTTTTGGACCACAGTTATTCCCGCGGCGGTGAGCTTTGTTTATTGCGTGCTCGGCGCTTTCGGAATCGTTCCGGCGCTTACCGAAAGCATGGTGCTCAACGTAACAAGCGCAATTATCACCATGCTCACAACTCTTGGCGTGCTCATCGACCCCACCACCGCCGGAATTTGCGATTCCGCCCTGGCAATGACT
>JAZLEQ010000044.1:0-7606 GCA_045615365.1 Alphaproteobacteria bacterium | reverse complement strand
GTGCCTTAGGCATCTAAGCTCGTTTCGGTTGCTGCTCGCTGCCCTCTCTCGCTAAGATGTTCCAAAGAGCTTGCAGACAAAATTGACATATTGATGTCAATTTTACTTAGCGCTACCACTGAGCTATAGCGGCAAAATAATGCCAAATATCATCTTGCGAAACTCAACATACAAAACCATTTTGTAAAAATCAAGGGATTTTTTATTTATTTACTTATTTTTTTATTTTTTATAGTATAAACTGCATAAAACGAATTAAATATCAGGATACAAAAAATGGTTAAAACCCAATCAAACAAAAGCAAACCTCGTTATGAACAACGTTTTGAACGGGAAGCTAAAGCTTTGCAAAAGAATTTGGAAAAAAGAAAAATCCAACAAAAAAAACGTGAACAATTAAAAAAGGATTCGCAAAATGGACAAGATTAAAATCAGAGGCGGTAAAGCTCTTAAAGGTAAAATTTTCATAAGCGGAGCTAAAAATGCCGCGCTTCCGCTTATCTGCGCATCTTTGCTAACCGATGAAACCATCACCTTAACCAACATGCCGATGCTTTCGGATATCAAGGCCATGAACGCCTTGTTGGAACAACTTGGCACCAAGATAGACGATTTTGATGATTTTGTTGATGGTCATGCTTCAAAAACCTATTCATACCGCAGTCAAAAAATTGAAAGCCTGACCGCACCATATGACTACGTTCGCAAAATGCGCGCATCATATTATGTTCTTGGCCCCTTACTGGCACGTTTCGGTAAATGTGAACTTTCACTTCCCGGTGGTTGTGCAATCGGTGCTCGCCCCATTGATATTCACCTTTCGTCCTTTGAACAAATGGGAGCCAAAATAGAGATTCAAAACGGCTATATCTATGCCAAAGCACCCGATGGCTTAAAAGGTGCTCATATCGTATTCCCCGGAGTTTCGGTCGGAGCAACTTGCAATGTATTAATGGGAGCCGTTTTGGCTAAGGGAACAACGGTTTTGGAAAATGCAGCCAAAGAACCTGAAATCGGTGATTTAGCCCGCATGCTCAATTCTATGGGGGCAAAAATCAGCGGTATCGATTCGTCTGTCCTGACCATTGAAGGTGTTGATAAACTCCATGGCACCGTGCACAAAGTTATTACCGACAGAATTGAAGCCGGTTCCTATGCGGTTGCTGCAGCCATAACCAGAGGTTGTATAGAACTTGTTAATGCAAAAACCGACACTTTGCGTCGCCCGTTGCAGATTCTTAAAGATATGGGGGTTATGGTTAGTGAAACTGCAAACGGAATAATAATTGATGCCACCAAAAACAATTTGGAAGCTCAAGATATTATCACCGAACCTTTCCCCGGTTTCCCCACTGACTTACAAGCACAATTTTTGGCCTTAATGATAACCGCCAATGGCGCTTCAATGGTTACGGAAACCATTTTTGAAAATCGTTTTATGCATGTGCCCGAACTCTTGCGTATGGGGGCAAATATCAATGTCCATGGTCATGCATCAGCCATCGTTCGCCATGTTGACAAACTTTCCGGCGCTCCTGTAATGGCAACAGATTTGAGGGCATCATTTGCTCTTGTTTTGGCAGGGCTCGTGGCTGAAGGAGAAACAATAGTCAATCGTGTATATCATCTTGATCGTGGCTACGAAAAGCTTGAAGAAAAACTCAAAGCCGTTGGCGCTGATATTGAACGCATAAAATCTGAAGACTGATAAAATAAAAAGGAGAAATAGAATGAAAAAATTTTTAGCTCTTTGTTTGTTTTTAGTGGCATGTTCTGCCGAACCGTCTGTTTTCAAACCGGGGACATACAAGTTAATTAATTTTCCGTTGAAAAATGACCTGACTATCAGCTTCTCCGATGACGGTAAAATAAATGGCAAAGTTGTAAACTATTATATGGGGCATTACGAGCTAAAAGAAAACAATTTTATTTTGCTAAGCCAAATCGGTTCTACTATGATGATGGGCCCCGAAGAAGATATGAAAGCCGAGCAAGAACTGATGCAAAGGTTGGAAAAAATAAAAAAATATGAAGTGCAAGAAAAATACCTGACATTAATCGATTCTGAAGGCAATAAACTTATATTAGAGCCCGTAAAATAACATTTTTATAGGTTTTTGTTACGTAAAATATTCCCTAAACAACTTATTAACCATTAACGATTATGCTTTTCCATATGGTTATATTTTAATACTAAGAGGGAAAATATGAAAAAAGTAGGTTTTTGTGCTGTATCAGGTTCCGGCATGAGTGCTCTTGCTCAGGTCCTAAACCACAAAGGAATAGAGGTTTTCGGAACAGACCGCAGTTTTGATCAGGGTAAGGATGAAAAAAACAAACAAGCTCTTTCTTCTGTCGGCATAAAACTTTACCCGCAAGACGGTTCAATGTTTGAAAACGAAATTGAAACTTTGTATGTTTCAACCGCGGTTGAAGATACGATTCCGGATGTTAAGCGAGCCAAAGAACTGAATATTCCCATAAAAAAACGTTCAGACCTGTTAGCTGAAATTTTTTCTTCATACAAATACGGTATTGCCGTTGGGGGAACTTCCGGTAAATCAACCGTAACCGCCATGACAGGATTTGCGTTGGATAAATTGGGAAAAGCACCTCTTGTAATTAATGGTGCAATCCTGAAAGATTATGAAGACCGAAAAGGCATTCCCAATGTTATATTAAACAATGGCGATGTTTGTGTTATAGAGGCCGATGAAAGCGATGGTTCAATAGAAAAATACAATCCGTATATTGCGATTATAAACAACATCACACTAGACCACAAGCCCATAGAAGAATTGCAAAAACTGTTTGCCGATTTTGCAAAGCGTGCAAGTTGCGGTGTTGTTTATAATAAAGACTGCTCCAACAGTTTAGAGTTGAAAGACTGCAGCTCAAAAGCGTTAAGCTTCAGCATTAAAGACCGTTCAGCCGATTTTTATGCCGAAAACATCAAGGCAGTTGCCGATGGAACTACCTACGAATTCAGAGGCAAGAAATACAAGCTGCCTTTAATCGGAGAGTTTAATGTGTCTAATGTCATGTGTGCCGCTGCAGCTTGCTTTTTGTATGGAGTTGATGCAAATGATGTTTGTGAAGTTTTACAAGATTTTCATGGTGCAAAAAGGCGTTTGGAAGTTTTGGGTGCTTCAAATAATATAACTGTAATAGATGACTTTGCTCATAACCCTGACAAAGTTTTGGCATCAATGTCTGCTTTGAAAAGTTATGAAGGAAGATTACTTGTAATGTTTCAACCTCACGGGTTTGCTCCGATGCGTTTAATGGGGAAAGAAATAATTGATTCTTTTGTTTCAAAGATGGGGACTGATGATGTTTTGTTAATGCCGGAAATATATTTTAGCGGAGGCACTGTAACACGCGACATTTCATCATCAGACTTAATCAATCGGGCTAAAGATAAAGGAAAGCAAGCCATCTTTTTTGAAAAAAGAGACGAAATCTGTAGTTGGTTTTTGGCAAATGCAAAGCCCGGCGACCGCATAGTATTGATGGGAGCTCGCGATAATTCCATAACCGATATGGGCTATATGTTGTTGGAGAAATTAAAATGAGTCTGCTTAAAAAAGGCGACAAAGTTGCGTTTGTTGCTCCATCCAGTTTTGTAAAAAAAGAAAAGCTTAAAGCCTCGGAAGCTTTTTTAAGAAAACTCGGATTAGAAGTTGTCTATGCCGAAAATATCGAACATGAATATCGCTATATGGCCGGAAGCGATGAGGAACGTGCTGCAATAATTAACCGGATGTTCGCCGACAAATCAATAAAAGCACTAATTTGTGTGAGGGGAGGCGGGGGTTCATCGCGAATTTTACCATACTTGAACTATAAACTAATAAAATCGAACAAGAAACCCATAATTGGCTTAAGCGATTCTACATCGTTGCAAAATGCCGTAGTTCAGCTTGGTGAGAATATTTGTTTAACCGGCTATCTCGGGGCTTATTTTCCCGATGAGAACAACCTTAAAAGCAAAACCGGCAAGTCGTTAAAATCGGCTCTTTTTGATGATGTTCACGAAGTAAAAAGCGGCAAAAGTTTGATTTCCGGCAATGCAAAGGGCAAGCTTGTCGGGGGTAATTTGAGTTGTTTGAACTATCTGTGCGGCACCAAATATTTTCCTTCACTAAAAGATAGTATATTGTTGCTTGAAGATGTTGGAGAAAAGACTTTTCACATCGACCAAAAATTGAATCAAATCAAACAACAAAAAGGTTTTGATAAACTTAAAGGTATAATTATCGGGCAATTTTCCGATAGTATAATTGTTGATAAAGAAGACGGAAGTTTTGCCGACTGCATAAAAGATTTTATTGCCGAATTAAATATTCCGGTAATATATGATTTTGATTACGGGCATGTTAAAAATCGAGAAATTTTACCTTTAGGAGCCGAAGTCAGTATTTGTTCGTCCGGCAAAAAATGTTTGGTAAAATGGTAAGGTCTAAACGATTCCGAGTTTTTGCGATTTTATAACCGCCTGAGTTCTGTTTGTTGCCCCCAAAGCACGTAACAATGCATTAATATGCAGTTTTACCGTTGCTTCGGAAACATTCATTTGATAGGCGATTTGCTTGTTTGACAGACCTTGCGACAAAAATTTAAGCACTTCTGCCTGTCTGTTGGTAAGTTTTTTGTTGCCGACGATTTTATTTTTTTCCGAAACTTGTTCAAACAAACTGTTTGGAAAATATGTTCCTCCGTTTAAAACCAAATTTAGAGCCGACTTTAAAACATTGCTATCTATATTTTTTGGTAAATAACAACTAACACCTAATCCTATAGCTTTTTTTATGTTGTTTACATTTGATGATGTTGCCATAATTCCTATTTTTGACGATGTTTTATTTTTAATTTGTTTAATGATGTTTTCCCAGTTTTCAGCGCACATATCAATATTTGTAATTATCATATCAAAACATTCACCGGTATTGCATTTTTCCAAAAGTTTATTTAAGCAAGTTGCTTCAGTGATTTGTGGTGAAGAAAACATATTATTCAAATTAAACTTTAGTCCGTCTCTGTAAAGAGCATGATCGTCCGCAATCAAAAACCTCATTATTGCCTCCATAAGCAAAAATATCGATAGTCAAGATAGTCCAATCAAGCAAACATATATTATCAAAAAGACATATTTAAAGATAAAAAAAGATAAAAAATGAATTTATAAATAAATGCAGTCCACACCGGCTTCCTTAAACATCTGTTCGGAATATCCGATTTTGTCACGCCAAGTTCCTTGGGGTTGTCCTTCTTTTTCTACGAACCTGTATGTAACTACTGTTTTGATGCCGGCCTGAATTATGGCTCTGGCACAATCAGGGCATGGCATTGCTGTAACGTATATAATGCACCCTATTAAAGAGGTTCCCATTCTGCAGGCATTATAAACAGCATTTCGCTCAGCATGTTCAAAAAAGTCATATTTTGTGGGGCGCTCCATTCTTTCCGGTATGTCATCATCAACCCCTCTCACCAAACCGTTATAGCCGGTTGATCTGATTTCCTTATCCGGTCCGACAACAACAGCTCCCACTTTCGTAGATGTGTCCTTAGACCAAGAAGCAACCAATTTAGCCACGTCCATAAAGCGATTGTGCCATTTATCAGAAAACATGAGCTTATCTCCTAAAATATGATTGACATTATTATAAAAATGAAAGATTTTATATGCAATACTTTTTTTAATAAAATAATTAACTAGGAGAAAAAAATGAGTGCGATTATTGATATTCACGCTAGAGAAATTTTAGATTCACGCGGAACACCGACTGTTGAAGCGGAAGTTGTTTTGCAATCAGGTGCTTTTGGCCGTGCAGCTGTTCCGTCAGGTGCATCTACCGGTGCTCACGAAGCTGTTGAACTTCGCGATGGCGACAAAAAACGTTTCGGCGGTAAGGGTGTTTTGAAAGCCGTTGAAAACGTGAACGACAAAATTTATGATGCTTTGGCAGGTATGGATGCCGAAGATCAAATAGAAATTGACAATGCAATGATCGAACTCGATGGCACAGACAATAAAGGCAAACTCGGTGCTAACGCAATCTTGGCTGTTTCAATGGCTGTAGCTAAAGCTCAAGCAGAAGAAGCTGAACTTCCGTTATATCGTTATTTGGGCGGCACTATGGCACGCACATTGCCTGTTCCTATGATGAACATCTTAAACGGCGGCAAACATGCCGACAACCCGATTGATATTCAAGAATTCATGATTATGCCAGTTTCTGCAGCTAATATTCGTGAAGCAATCCGCATGGGTGCAGAAATCTTCCAAACATTGAAGAAAAATCTGAAAGCTGCCGGCCACAACACCAACGTTGGTGATGAAGGTGGTTTTGCTCCGAACTTGAAAACAGCAGAAGAAGCTTTGCAATTCATCGTAGATTCTATTGCTGATGCCGGCTACAAAGCAGGTGAAGACGTTGTTTTGGCTCTTGATGCCGCTTCAACCGAATTCTACAAAGACGGTAAATATGAAATGGAAGGTGAAGGCAGATCTTTGACCAACGTTCAAATGGTTGAATACTACAAAGATTTGTGTGCTCGTTTCCCCATTTTCTCAATTGAAGATGGTATGGCTGAAGACGATTGGGAAGGCTGGAAGATGTTGACCGAAGCTTTGGGCGACAAAATCCAATTGGTTGGCGATGATTTGTTTGTTACCAATCCGAAACGTTTGGCTCAAGGTATTGAAAAAGGTGTTGCAAACTCAATTTTGGTTAAAGTTAACCAAATCGGCACATTAACCGAAACATTGCAAGCTGTTGACTTGGCTCACCGCAACAAATACTCTGCAGTATTGTCTCACCGTTCGGGTGAAACAGAAGATGCAACCATTGCTGATATTGCTGTTGCAACAAACTGTGGTCAAATCAAAACCGGTTCAATGTCAAGAACAGACCGTATGGCAAAATACAACCAATTGATTCGTATTGAAGAAGAATTGGGCGATATGGCAGTTTATGCCGGTAAATCTATTTTGAAAAACAAATAAGATTTAATATAAAAAAATTGATGGCGGTGGTTTTATTAAAAATCACCGCCATTTTTGTATGCTGGAAAATTCTGTTAACCTTAAATTAAGTAATTATGTTTTAATATGTTATAAGAAGGATAGGAGTTTATCCGTTTTATGTAACGAAAGTATGAGGAAACACAGGAGTGTTGCAAGGATTGAGACATAGGCTTTGTAAGCATTTAGGCTCTTTGCGAGAAGGAATCGCAAAGGGTTTTTGTGTCTCGAATCGTTTTACCCCCCCCTACATTTCTAAGGCTTTGCGCCGAAAGCGAGGTGAGCTGTGAGTAGCATCACCTTAACCGCATCGATGAGAAGTAATTTGATGTCGCTAAAAAATATTGCGGCACAGATGAACAAAACCCAAAACATTCTCTCCACCGGCAAGAAAGTAAACTCAGCAATCGACAATGCCTCAAGCTACTATCAAGCCCGCGCCTTAACCAACAGAGCCAGCGACCTGAGCGCACTTCTTGACAGTATGGGCCAAGGGATTCAAACAATCCAAGCCGCAACCGAAGGGCTTACAAGTGCCACAACTTTCCTTGAACAAGCAACCGCAGTAGCCAATCA
>JAZLEQ010000043.1:0-11878 GCA_045615365.1 Alphaproteobacteria bacterium | reverse complement strand
AAAGCGGAAACACAAAAACCCTTTGCGATTCTCTCACGCAAAGAGCCTAAATGCTTACAAAGCCTATGTCTCAATCCTTGCAACACTCCTGTGTTTCCTCATACTTTCAATACATAAAACGGATAAACTCCTATCCTTCTTATAACATATTAAAACATAATTACTTAATTTAAGGTTAACGAGAAAAATGCCTTTTTCAGCATAAATCAAACCCCCGAACAACAATTCGGGGGTAAAATAAAAAAAACATCAAACAGGCTTAAGCCAGATTTTCAATTCCCAACATCATATTTTCGCGATACTCAGCGCCCCATGCAATCATGGAGTCAATAACCGGTTTAAGCGAATAGCCGATAGCTGTTAAAGTATATTCCACACGAGGCGGAATTTGTGCATATACTTCGCGAACGATAAGACCTTTCTCTTCCAATGCACGCAAATTTGAAGTTAAAACCTTTTGAGTTATATCGCCCAAAGACTTTTTCAATTCGCCGAAACGCTTGGTGCCATCCATTAAATTTTGGATAATTTGCATTTTCCAACGATCGCCAATCAATTTAACAGTCATCTCAGCCAAATATTTTTGCACATCATCAATCATTAAAAAAACTCCCGTAACCGGCTTAAAATCTATAATAGTATCCTTAAGGAAACTATAGCACTTTTAAGTGCTTACTTTACTTTTTTAGCAAATAAAGATTATAAAATCAATATAAAAAACAAATTAATAAACCTAAAACACACACAAACAAAGGAAAGTATAATGAAAAAACTTACTCTTACCGCAATCGGTTTGGCTCTTATGTGCACAACAAACGCACATGCTGCCGGTTATCAACTCAACGAATATTCAGTCACGGGTTTAGGACGTTCATTTGCCGGCGCCGGTGTAATGGGCGACGACTATTCGGCTCTTGCCTACAATCCTGCCGGAATGACATTAATTAAACGTTCGGGCATTCAGGGCGGTTTGTCTGTTGCCGAAATGCAATCCACAATCAAAGGCAACGAAGGCTATACCGGTCAAGAAACCAAAATGCACTATGGTGTTCCGCTTCCGTCGGCTTTCGGGCAATGGAATGTTAACGACAAATTGTTTGTAGGTGCCGGTGTATATGTTCCCTACGGTCTTTCCACCAAACACAAATCCGGAAGTTTCATCTCTCAAGAAGCTCGCAAATCAGAGTTGGAAGTTATCGATTCGTCTTTGGCTGCCGCATATAAGTTGACCGATAAATTGTCTGTAGGTGCAACCGTAACTTTGCGCTATATTCACGGCAACATGACCAGTAATATTGCTCCGACAACCAATGCTTACGGCGATGCAAATTTTGACTTGGACGGCTGGACCGGAACCGGAATCTTGGGTGCAATGTATGAATTCACCCCCGATACTCGCATCGGTGTAAGCTACAAATTGCGCAGTATGCAAAAAGTTAAAGGCGATTTTACCATGAACGATGCGGCCGGATTTGCCACCGGTGTTCCCGGAACATATATCTATGATGGCGAGTCAGCTCCGGACCTACCGGCAAGCTTGTTAATCTCGGGTTATCATAAATTAAATGACAAAATCGGCTTATCAACTTCATTACGTTGGACCGAATGGAGCGAATCTTTCCCTGAATTTATCATGAAATCACCTGCAAAAACAGTTCATCACAACTATCAATGGAAAGACACATGGACAATTGCCGTAGGTGCCGACTACTACTACAACGAAAATTGGACATTCCGTGTGGGAACCGCGTTTGATCAATCGCCGGCCAGAGATGCCGAAAACCGTTCAAATCGTATTCCTGATGCCGACCGCTATTGGGTTTCTGCCGGTTTAAGCTATTCGTCCGACAATTGGCAGGTTGATGCCGGTGTTGCACACTTGTTCATGAAAAAGGCCGATATCAAAATCGGTGTTCCTGCGGAATACACAAGTTCGTCCAACATGTATGGCTTAAACTTCCAATACAAATTTTAAGGAGTAATCCTCCGCAATTATTATGTTATTACACACACAATTTTATAAAAAAGCCCTCCATCTTATTTGAAGGGCTTTTTTTTCGTTGCCAAAAGCTTGCAAACGGAATAAACTCAAAAACTGTTGATTTTTACCGATTCTTTCTTGGATATATTCCAAAAAAGATATAGCTTAAACTCGGTGTATTAAAAAAATTGAGGAAAAAATGGTAGCAAACAAAAAAAAGAAACCTGTTGTATTACAAGTTTTGCCTGAGATGAACCACGGCGGTGTTGAACGTGGAACTGTTGAAATTGCTTCAGGTCTAAAGGCTGAAGGTTATAAAAATTTCGTAGCCTCATCAGGCGGGCGCATGGTTTTTGATCTGCAAAAACTCAAGGTTAAACACTTTGAATTGCCCTTAAAGACCAAAAACCCCATAAAGATGTATCTTAACTCTCTTAAATTGGCAAAAATCATCAAGGAAAACGGCATTAATATCGTTCATGCCCGTTCTCGTGCTCCGGCTTGGAGTGCATACTGGGCAGCTAAACGAGCCGGTGTCACATTCTTAACTACTTTTCACGGAACATATGGCCTTGGCCCGTGGGGAATTAAAAAGATTTATAACCGTGTTATGACCTATGGTAAATTGGTTATCGCCATTTCAAGCCATATCAAAAACCACCTGATTAAGGAATATGGTTTTGACGAAAGCAAAATGCGTCTTATACATCGTTGTGTAAATATTGATAATTTTGCACCCGAAAAAGTATCGCAAGAACGCATAATCCAAGCTTTGCGCGAAAATCACATACCTGAAGACAAACCGATTATTTCGCTCATAGGCAGGGTAACTCGTTGGAAAGGGCAACACTTGTTAATCGAGGCTCTTTCCAAGCTTAAAACCAAAGACTTTTATTGTTTAATTGTGGGTTCCGACCAAGGGCGCACATATTACACAAACGAATTAAAAGAATTGGCTAAAAAATACGGGCTTGAAGCCAAAATCCAATTTATCGAACACAGCTTCGATATCCCGGCGATTTTAATGTTGTCGGAAGTTGTGCTTTCAACCGCCATCGAACCTGAAGCCTTCGGCAGAGCTGCTATCGAAGGTCAGGCTATGGGAAAAATAGTTTTGGCTTCCAATATCGGAGGCTCGCTTGATAACACTGTTGACGGGGTAACCGGCAAGCTGTTTGAAAGCAATAATGCTCAATCTTTGGCCGATGCCATCGACTGGGCGCTGAATTTGCCCGCTGATAAAAAAGCAAAAATTTCTAAAGCGGCAATAAAAAATGTAAAAGATAATTTTACAAAACAAATAATGTGTGATAAAACAATAGCTGTTTATCATGAACTCTTAAAATAACAGAAAGGAATATTTAATTATGGTTGCGATTAAATTGCCTGATGGCAGTGTAATGGAAATGGAAAGCGGTGTGAATGGTTTTGACATCGCAAACAAAATTAGCGCAGGTCTTGCAAAGGCCGCTTTAGCTGTTAACGTAAACGGAAAACTCACCGATTTAACCACTCCAATCACTACCGACGCAACCGTAACTATCATTACCGGTAAGGATAAGGAAGGTTTGGCGATTCTCCGTCATTCTTGCTCTCACATCATGGCTGAAGCAGTTAAAGAATTGTGGAATGATGTTCAAGTTACCATCGGCCCTGCTATTGAAAATGGTTTTTACTACGATTTTTCACGCAAGGAACCGTTTACAACCGAAGATTTTGCAAAAATCGAAGAAAAAATGCATGAAATTGTTAAACGCGATGAAAAAGTTGAACGCAAAGTATTGCCCAGAAACGAAGCGATTGCCTATTTCAAAGGAATTGGCGAAAATTATAAAGCCGAAATCATTGAGGACTTACCGGAATCGGAGGTTATTTCCTTGTATACTCAAGGTAATTTTACCGATTTATGTCGCGGACCACACGTTCCCTCAACCGGCAAGGTCGGCGATGCATTTAAATTAATGAAAGTTGCCGGAGCATATTGGCGCGGCGATTCCTCAAAAGAAATGTTGCAACGTATTTATGCAACCGCTTGGGCTGATAAAAAAGACCTCAAAGCATATTTGGAAATGTTGGAAGAAGCCGCAAAACGCGATCATCGCAAACTCGGTAAAGATATGGATTTATTCCATTTTGAACCTGAATATGCCCCCGGAGCCGTATTTTGGCATGATAAAGGCTATAAGATTTATCGCAAACTCATCGAATATATGCGTCATCGCCAAGAAAACAACGGCTATATTGAGGTTGCAACTCCGCGTATTATGGACAGATGCTTGTGGGAAACATCCGGTCACTGGGAAAAATATGGAGCCCATAACTATTCCGGAAAAACCGAAGATGAAAAAGTTTTCTGCGTAAAACCCATGAACTGCCCTGGCGGATTGTTGGTTTACAAGCAAGGTGTTAAATCATACCGCGATTTACCGTTGCGAATGGCCGAATTCGGCATGGTAAACCGTTACGAAGCTTCCGGTTCGCTAATGGGGTTAATGCGTGTTCGCGAATTCACTCAAGACGATGCTCACATTTTCTGCACACCTGAACAAATGGAAGAAGAATGCATTACCACATTGAAACTGATTCTTGATATCTATAAAGATTTTGGCTTCAACGAGGTTAAAATTTATCTTTCAACTCGTCCTGAAAAGCGTATCGGTTCTGATGAGATTTGGGATTTGTGCGAAAAATCTTTGGCAAATGCGTTGACATCGCATGGTTACGATTTTGAAATCAACGAAGGTGAGGGTGCTTTCTATGGTCCGAAGCTTGAATTTATTTTGCGCGATGCAATCGGCCGCGAATGGCAGTGCGGAACAATTCAGGTAGATATGAATCTACCTCAAAGATTTGACATCAACTATATCGGAGAAGATGGTGAAAAACACCAACCGGTTATGCTCCACCGAGCATTGTTCGGTTCAATTGAAAGATTTTTGGGTATTTTAATTGAAAACCATGCCGGACGTTTGCCTTTGTGGCTGTCTCCGGAGCAAGTCGTTGTATGTCCGATTGTAAGCGAATTTGACGACTATGCCAAAGAAGTAGCCGCAGCATTGAAAAAAGCCGGCCTTTCAGCTAAAACTGATTTGCGTAACGAAAAAATCAATTATAAAGTTCGTGAGCATTCAGTTGCAAAAATTCCGGTAATCGCGGTGGTTGGTGCTAAAGAAAAAGAAAATCGCACCGTAACTGTTCGTCGTATCGGTTCCGATAAACAAGAAGTTATGTCTTTAGATAATTTCATTAAAGCATTATCGGAAGAAGCACAAATGCCTCATATCAACGAGTAGTGTGCAGATGCTTTAAGCAATAGGTTTAATAGGATCAATTTGCTTTGCAATAAACTCTTGGCCGCAAGTATGGTTGTCATACCGCACTAAGTCGGCCAAGGGTGTTTCTTTGATGCTGCTCATATTTGGAACCATAGGTGTAACTTGCTCGCTGTTTTATGTCGTGGCCACAAAACAATATGCCATTATCCCAAACTTTTTTTGCGGACTCTTAGGATTGTTGGTTGTATTTTACTATAAGCTTAAAGATATCCGTAAAGGAGAAAATGCATGATTCAACTAATTGGATATATTGGCGCTTTGGCTTATGCAATTTGTGGTTTACCCCAAGCCATATTAAGTATTAGAAACGGGCATTCCCAAGGTGTTTCCAGAGGATATGCTTTTTTATCCTTGTTTGGATCATTATTCAGTCTGATATATGCATTTCCTCGTCACGACTATGTGTTTATATTAAATTTTGGAGCCAATATAATCGTTTGGAGTATTATCTTAAATATAGTTACTTCGAACGCATCAATAAATAGTATACGGCAAATTTTCTATTTGCCGATTCCTTGATATTTAAATCCTTTTTTCTCACATTCTGTTGCATTAAGTAAATTACGGCAATCAACAATATTTTTTGATTTCATTAAACTTGCAGCCATATCCAAATCCAATTTTGCGAAGTCAGGCCATTCTGTTAAAATTGCCAAAACATCAGCATCTTTAACAGCCATATAGATATCGTCGGCATATTTAATCTTATCACCCAAGATTGCGCAAGCAGTTCCCATAGCTTTAGGATCATAAGCGGTAATGTTAGCATTTTGCTCCAATAATTCAGCGATAATTTCCATTGCCGGACTTTCTCGACAATCATCAGTTCCGTTTTTAAATGCCAATCCTAAAACCGCTATTTTAGGGCTTTCAATGTTTTTAACAGCATTCAATATGCGATCAGCCATTTCCTTTTTACGCTTTTTATTACCGTCAATAGCGGCTTTAATCAATGTCATGTCAACATTATTTTGGCGAGCCATAAAAGCCATTGCCATTGTGTCTTTAGGAAAACAACTTCCGCCATACCCCGGACCCGGATTTAAGAAACGATTTCCGATGCGGCTGTCAAGCCCCATTCCTTTAGCAACTTCTCTTATATCGGCTCCGGCTTTTTCGCAGAAGTTAGCCATTTCGTTAATATAATGAATTTTAATTGCCAAGAACGCATTTGAAGCATATTTAATTGTTTCGGATGAACGGCGTGAAACAAACAACATATTAGTTTTACCTTCAAAAGGTTTATATAGCTCCTTGAGAACGTCGCACGCTTTCTCACTGTTTGAACCGATAACGATTCTGTCAGGATTAAAAAAGTCGTGAATAGCAAAACCCTCGCGCAAGAATTCAGGCAAAGAAACAACGTCAAAATTTGCGAAAGGATTTCTTTTACTGATTAATGATTCCACATCATCACCGGTTCCGACAGGAACAGTAGATTTTGTAGCCACAACTGTATAGCCGGTAAGGTAATCTGCCAATTCAGTTGCAGCAGCATGGATATATTTCATGTCAGCTTCTTTTGTAACCGGATGAGGAGGTGTTCCAACGGCAATAATAACCACATCGGCATCATTCACCCCTTCTTTCATGGAGGTTGTAAATTTAAGGCGTCCGGATTTCACATTGCTTCTCAGCAAATCTTCCAAACCGTCTTCATATAAAGTGAGTTCTCCGGCCTGCAAAGCTTCAATTTTACGTTGTTCTCGGTCAATACAAACAACATTATTTCCAAGTTCAGCCAAACCCACTCCGGTAGGAAGTCCCACATATCCTGTTCCGATAATAGCTATTTTCATTTTTTTCGCTAACCTCTAAAGTTCAAACTTATTATCGATTATTAGTTTCCTTGACTCAAAAGTCAAGCTATAAAATACAGATGTTGAAGCAGTAAAAAACAGCAAAGATACTATGGTCTTTGCTGTTTTTTCAATAAACAAAAAAGATTTTATAAGAAATTATTGTTGTTTTAATTTAGTATTCAAATCGGCAATCAAAGCATCTAATCCGTTCGGATTATTTTTAATAAACGAGGTATATTCACCACGAGATGTTTGCGCCAGACTCACGCCTTCAATGACAATATCAACAATTTTATAATTTCCTTTATTTTCTCTTACTCGCCACAAAACTTTTGCCGGTTCTCCTTGATCCATCGGCACCATTGTATTTACAAAAATTTGTCCTTTGGAAGAAGAAGGGGATGTGCCTTTGAAAACAAAGTTTTTTCCCTTAAATTCATCAAAACGTTTAGACCAAGTAGCAATATTAAGGTCACGATATACCTTAATAAAATCATTTCTTTGCTGTTCTGTTGCTGTTTTCCAGTATCTACCCAAAACGAATTTGCCGATAAAATCCATGTCCAAAGCGCCGTTTAACAGGTTGTAAAAACGTTCATCTTTAACCTTTTGACTTACATCTGCATTAATAATCTGTTCAACACCTTCGGTGGTTGTTTTTTTGATGAAATTTTCTGCTTTTGAGGCATCAATTTCGGCATTTGCATTAGATGCAAATAAAAAACATAACATGGAAAAAGCAGCTAACATATTTTTTTTCATAAGTTTAAATCCTTTTCAAATAAAATTAATTTTCTCAAAAATTATTCTTCATCATCTTCAAAATCAAAGTCATAAGCATTGATTTGTGCCTCTTCGTCATTTGCAAATCGGCATTTTAATTTGTTTTGACTTTGAATGTAAGCAGATCTCATGGTTGCATAAAAATCAACCGAACTTTTTTTGAAATCGTTGTATATATCCATATAGGTTGATACTTTATTTGTATATTTTACTGCAGTATATGAATATGAAATTTTATCATGCCAATTTGCATCATTTTTTGTTCCCCAATAAACCGGATCAGCAAAGAAATTGATGGTATCACCGGTTAAGTCTCGTGGGCTTCGCGGACCGATTACAGGCACAACCAAATAAGGACCGCTGGGAACACACCAAGATGCCATAGTTGCATTTGTTGTTGTTTGTTCTAGGTTCAATCCCCATCCGCTTGCAACATCAAACATACCTGCAAGTCCGAGTGTTGAGTTAATGAAGAATCTGGCAACACTTATTAAACTTTCTTTCGGTTTTAATTGCAGAAAATAGTTTACGGCTGTAACTGGTTCGTCCATGTTGCTTGTGACATCAGAGATTCTGGCTCTTATATTAGGAGTTGTAATAGCACGATATCCGCGAGCTATCGGGAACATCACATTTTCATACAGCCCGTTATTAAAAGCAAAAACTTTTCGATTAAACTTTTCATAAGGATCAACATTTATATTTTTATTTGTTACATCTGTTGCGCAAGCAGGCAAGAGCATTAATGCGCACAAGAAAACAGTTTTTTTGATTGTGTTCAAAATATTTTCCTTTCCCACAAATAAACAAAGCATTCAAAAGATAACATTTTTATTTTATAAAATCAAGTATAAGATTTAAAAGCCGATTGTTGTTTTATGTTACAAAAGTGAAAGATTTTGTGTTTTGCTTATCAAAAAAAAATTATCTATTATCCAAGCCAGAAAAGAACAGTAATCTACGTAAAGGACAAAAAATATGTTAAACAAACCTGAAAAAGCAATACCGTTATTTGATTGTAAAACAACTCAAGAAGTTATCGGACAACAAAATTTTTTGGATGCATTCAAAAAAATTTTAGACCATGGCGGATATTGTCAAGGACCTGAAACTAAAGAATTGGATGTTGCGCTAGCTAATTATGCCGGTTCAAAATATTGTGCAACCAATGGTTCGGGAACAGATGCATTAACTTTGGCTTTAATGGCTTGGGGAATAGGTGCCGGTGATGCGGTATTTGTTTCTTCATTCACTTTTGTAGCTTCGGCTGAATGTGTTGCCATTGTAGGAGCAACTCCTATATTTATCGATTCTGATCCCAACACATACAATATGGATATCAACGATTTGGAAAGAGCAATTGCTGAAGTTAAGGCCGAAGGAAAATTGAATCCGAAAGTTATTATTCCGGTTGATATTTTCGGTTCTCCTTGCGACTACGATTCCATAATGTCAATAGCTAAAAAACACAACCTTAAAGTTTTGGCTGATTGCTGCCAATCTTTCGGTTCCGAATATAAAGGCAAAAAAGCCGGTTCAGTTGCAGATATGACAGCAACTTCATTTTATCCCACCAAACCTTTGGGCGGTTATGGTGATGGCGGTGCCGCATTCACCAATTCCGATGAAGAAAACGAGCTCATTAAATCATGTCGTGTTCACGGAATGAGCGCAACCGACCACTATGATAATATTCGTATTGGTATGACCGGTCGTATGAATTCGTTCCAAGCAGCAGTATTGTTGCAAAAATTAAAAGTTTTTGATGCCGAATTAAAATCTCGTGCAGAAGTTGCTGCTCGTTATGATAACGAACTCGATAACTATTTCGGCAAACAAACAATTTTACCGAATTGTAAGTCTGCATATGCATTATATACAATCAATTGTGAAGATAGAGATGAGTTGATGGCCTACCTTAAAGAAAGAGGCATTCCGTGCGGCGCATACTATCCTCGTCCGGTAAATACTCAAACTGCATATAAAAAATGGAACACTCGCCCGATGCCTGTTTGCGAAAAACTTTCAAAAACAGTATTGAGTATCCCAATGACACCATATTTGGACAAAGAACAGTTGGATTATGTTATCGGATGCATGAACGAATTTGCAGCGCAAAAAAAAATTAAAGCAGCATAAGACAGCATAATCTCAAATAAATAAAAAAGGCTCTTTTTTTTCATAATAGAGCCTTTTTTATTTGTGCAATTAACAGCTTGTTAATAATTATAATATATCATCTATCATAAGGTAAAATAATAAATTAAGAGGGAAAAGTTATGAACTGCTTCGTGTCTCTGAAAAATTTTTTTAGTGATATCTTCTCTATTTTTAATTTAATGCTTCAAGACGATTCTACATATGAAGTTATTGCATGGGGTGCAGCCGTAGCTATAGTCAGTGCGTTCATCATTCAGACTATTCGTATACTGATAAGCAAGAGTGTGTCGGGCATATCAAGTTATATGTATATAATGTATTCTTTGGCCTTTGCTTGTTGGTTCACATATGGTGTTCATATTGAATCCATGGCTTTGGTTGTATCTAACCTGATAATCTTTTTATTCACCTTCTTAATCTTGTTGTTGATTTTATACTATGACGAAGAAGATAAAATTGATCGCAAATATCGCGACCCTCTCACCAGAGTGTTTAACAAAAGATATTTTGAAGAAAAAATTCCTTTAATGAGTGCCGATTTTCTTGTAAATGGAAAACAGTTTGTTGTTGTTGCTCTTAAGATTAATAATCTGGAAAAAATCAATAAAAATTTTGGTTCAAAATACGTAAATCGTGCTCAGAGAGCTGTTGCCAGATCATTGGATAAGTCGTTGCGTGAAACAGATATTATTGCAAGAGTTGACAATAATTTGTTTATGATATTCCTCTGTGGAGTTGATAAAGAAATATCCAAGAGTGTATTAAATCGCTTAATGGAAAGTTTTGAAAATATATCCATAAAAAAAGGCAAAGAAGCTATGGGAGTTGATATTCTGATGGGAGTATGTCCATGGGAAGAAAACGACAATCTTGTTGAATATGGTATCAAAGCTCAAGCGGCTTTGGAAAAAGCTTCCATGAAGAAAAATAATCGTATAAAATATTACGAAAATCAGGTTGCTAAAACAAAAGGGAAAAAAAACAAAGTCAGCAAAATTGCTCAAGAAGTTAAAGAAATTGTAGCTAATAAAGCTGATGTTGAAAACACGGATTTGATAGCAGATAAAGAGAAAAAAACGCCTGAAAAAGAAAATATAACCGAGAAAAAAGAAGTTAAGTCGTCCAAGAAGGTTGCAACAAAAGATAAAGAAAAAAAATCTGTCGCTAAAAAGAAAAGCGCAACAAAGTCTAAAAAATAAAACGGCTTAATAATCCACACAAATAATCCCCGTTTCAAACAGAAACGGGGATTATTTTATTTATGAATTCCTTGTAGAAAACCACCACTTTAGTGGTGGATGAATAAAAAGTCGGCGATATAATGAGAATATGAGATTCGTAGAAAGTTCACATGGAATATATAGTTTAAGTTACCATATAGTATGGGTAACAAAATATCGCCGACGTATCCTAAATCCCGGTGTTGTTGATTATTTGAAGAAAATGTTTCCCAAGTTGATACGAAGTATCCCGGGAGTAGAGATAGAAGAGATTGGCTTTGATAAAGACCATATACATTTTGTAATGATAATACCGCCAAAATATAGTATATCAGATGTGATAGCACAAATGAAAAGCCAATCTGCTTCGGCATTAAGGGAGCGATATAAGTGGCTATCAAGGGTATATTTTAAGGAAAACATAGTATGGTCAACGGGATACTTCGTAAGTAGCGTTGGAGCTAATGAAGAAATAATAAAAAACTATGTAAAACATCAAGGACAACGGGATTTAGGTCAGCTCCGTTTGGAGCTGTAAAGAAAGGCACCAAAAGGTGCCTTTCCAAAGAACCACGGGTTTACCCGTGGATATCTATG
>JAZLEQ010000042.1:0-109737 GCA_045615365.1 Alphaproteobacteria bacterium | reverse complement strand
GTCGCTTTAATTCCATAGGTGTTCGTGACCTTACCTTCAATCATTAAACCTTTGATTTCGGCATTTACTCCCTTGCCTTTAACCGTGATTGCCGCTGTGCCGTCGGCATTAACCGTTAAGGTTTTGCCGTTACCGATTATGCTTGCATTGGCGTTTACGGTTAATCCTTCGGTTAAAGTTACGTCTTCCTTAAATATCACTTTGCCGCTTGTGTTAATCAGGTCTTGTATCTCTGTTGCACTCATTGAAGCAGTGATTTCTTGGTAGCCTTCGGCGAGGTATTCGTCATAAGTTTTTGCGGGAGCTGCACGCATGGCAAAAGCTGCCGGCGTTTCCTCTGCGCCGTTTGTTCCGCCAACACCAAAATCGCCAGCCAAAGCCTGATTCGCCACTGCCGTTGCTTGCTCAAGGAAAGATGTGGCACTTGTTAAGCCTTCGGTTGCGGCTTGGATTGTTTGAATACCTTGCCCCATACTGTCTAAAAGTGCGCTTAAGTCTGAGGCGCGATTAGTCAACGCACGGGCTTGATAGTATGAACTTGCATTATCAATCGCTGAGTTTACTTTCTTGCCGGTGGAGAGAATATTTTGGGTCTTGTTCATCTGTGTCGCGATTGTTTTAAGCGACGCTAAATTCGTTCTCATTGAGGCGGTTAAGGTGATGCTACTCACAGCTCACCTCGCTTTCGGCGCAAAGCCTCAGAAATGTAGGGGGGGGGTAAAACCTTGCGCACATAAAGCGGAAACAACAAAACCCTTTGCGATTCTTTCACGCAAAGAGCCTAAATGCTTACAAAGCCTATGTTTCAATCCTTGCAACACTCCTGTGTGTCCTTTCTAAATACTTTTCTACTATCTGCCACAGTAAAACAGATGTGTTAAAATATGGTTAATAAAAAAAGAAAAAAGTATAAAAGTTGTTGATAGTGCGCAATTTTCCTTTAGGTTTGCTTTGGTTGTGTTAGTATTGGCGTAATAGAATAACTTTAAATTACGGAATACAAAAATGAGATTTACTATTGAACGCGCAAATTTGCTTAAAACTCTGAGCCATGTTCAGAGTATCGTGGAAAAAAGAAACACCATTCCGGTATTGTCTAATGTGAGAATTGAGGCATTAGGCGATGGTATCAGCTTTAAGGCTACGGATATGGATACGGAAATTACCGAAATGGCCGATGCCAAAATCGTAGAAACAGGTGCTACAACAGCTCCTGCCCATATGCTTTATGACATTGTGCGCAAACTTTCCGACGGCTCGCAAGTTGAACTTATTTACCCTGATGATAAAGGACAACTCACAATCTCGGCAGGGAAGTCTAAGTTTTCAATCTCTACTATTCCGGTTGAAGATTTTCCGGTTATTTCCGGCGATAAGTTGCCAATCTCTTTTGTTATGCCTAAAGACGAGCTTAAAGATGTGATTGATCGCACCCAATTTGCTGTTTCAACCGAAGAAACAAGATATTATCTGAATGGTCTTTATGTTCATGCTAAAAACGAAGGCGGTTCCGAAATTTTGCGTGTGGTTGCAACCGACGGTCACAGATTGGCTTGTGTTGAATCTCCGTTGCCCAAAGGTGCCGAAAACCTTAAGGGAGTGATTATTCCGCGCAAAACTGTGGGCGAGATCAGAAAGCTTATTGAAGACGGTTCGGTGGAAAACGTTACTGTTGAAATCTCGGAAAACAAAGTGCGTTTCTCGGTTACCGACATAACCCTCACATCCAAACTTATTGATGGAACTTATCCCGATTATGAAAGAGTTATTCCTACAGATAATGATAAATCTTTGGAACTCGGTGTTAAGGACTTAGCTTCAGCCGTTGACCGCGTTTCGGTTGTGGCAGAACGCACAAGAGCTATCAAAATGTTAACTGCTCAAAATAAGGTTACAATCGTTACTTCAAGCCCCGATTTAGGTAGCGCCTCGGAAGATGTGGAAGCAAAATATGAGCATGAGGCTTTGGAAATCGGTTACAACTTCCGTTATTTGTTGGATATTTTAAACCAAGTTAAAGGCGAAAGCGTGCGCATTTCGTTTGCTGATGCCGCATCTCCTTCGGTTATTCACGACACTTCAGATTCCAGCGCAATTTATGTATTGATGCCCATGAGAGTGTAGATGAATTATCTTGAAGATAATTTACAGAATTTAACCAAGTTAAAGTCAGGTGTAGAACGCCTGACTTTAACTAACTTCAGAAATTACGAATCTTTAAGAATTGAAGCCAAAACCGCTCCTATTGTTATTTATGGCGAAAACGGAAGCGGCAAAACAAATATTTTGGAAGCTCTGTCTTTTCTAACTCCGGGACGAGGATTAAGAAGCGCAAAACTTAGCGACATTAAACGTATTTTGCCCTTTGATGATGGAGACAATATTGATAAAGCTGTCAGTTGGGCAATTTCTGCAGAAGTATTGAATAATGATGAAGTGTTTAATATTGCCACGGGAATAGAAAAGTCGGTTAAAGAATTTGCAGATGATGACGAAAGTTCGCATTTTGAACGCAGAATTATCAAAGTGGATAATACAAAAATTTCTTCTCAGGCAGATTTGGGGAAATATATATCGGCAATTTGGCTAACCCCGCAAATGGACCGACTCTTCAGAGGCGGAAGCCAACCAAGGCGCTCGTTTCTAGACAGATTGGTTTATGCTTTTGATATGGAACATGCCAAACGAACCGCAACCTTTGAACATTTGTATAAAGATTGGTTTCGTCTGATTAAAGAAGGACGAAAAGATAATTATTGGTTGGAATCCATCGAAAGCAATATGGCTGCAACCGGTGTGGCTATTGCGGCTGCTCGCAGAGAACAAATTGCAAAGCTTAATGCCTTTGTTGAAAAAGAACCCGACGATGTGTTTCCTTCGGTAGTTCTGCAACTGGAAGGAAAAATTGAAAGAGCTTTAGATGAAAAGCCTGCCGTTGATGTGGAAGAAGAATATAAAGACAACTTGAAAAAACAAAGAAACTTCGTTTTGCAAAACGACTCTCCCGACGGCGTTAATAAAACCGACTTCAAAGTTTTTTATAAGAAAAAAGGAATGCCGGCCGATCTGTGCTCAACCGGAGAACAAAAATCGCTGCTAATAAGCATTATTTTGGCGCAGACAAAATGCCAAATCTTGCATCAAGGTTTTTGCCCCATTATGCTCTTGGATGAAGTTGCAGCTCATCTTGACGACATGAAAAGAGAAGCTTTGTTGGAAAAAATTTCCGCACTTAATTTGCAAGCTTGGTTTACAACCACAAATCCTGAACTTTTTGATAGTTTAAGAAATGAAGCATTGTTTTTTGAAGTGAGAAACAACCAAGTTTTCATCGAGTCTTAAAGACTTATCAAAAAAATTTTTTCTCCAGCAAAACGAATCCGACCAATGATTTTAGCGAATCGTTGGTTTTATTGAATGGAATCGATAACCTTTTGTTAATATTTTCAAAATAGAATCGAGCCTGTAGAAAAACAGTAAGTTGCTTTTTAGCCTCAGAAAAAGCTTATCAGGAAGACCGGCAGTATGTCGGATTGTAGTAGTCAAAAATATTATTCAGATATAGCAAAAAAATAAGGATTATGTAATCGATCGAGTTTCTCTGCATCGTTCGGGTATTATGATGATATAAGTATTGGGATTTTTGTGTTTGTTTTTTCTTGTTATAGCTTATAGCGAGCTGATATAGCCGTCGGACTGCATTTTGAAGAGTTTGGCATATCGGCCTTTTTTACGGAGCAAGCCCAAATGAGTGCCTTGCTCAACAATTTTGCCTTTATCCATAACTATAATTCTATCCATCTCTCGCAGGGTTGACAGACGGTGAGCTATTGCTACAACCGTTTTGTTGCGCATGAGGTTTTTTAATGATTCTTGGATATATTTTTCGCTTTCGGAATCAAGCGATGAGGTGGCTTCATCAAAAATAAGAATTGGTGCATTTTTTAATATGGCACGAGCAATGGCAATACGTTGGCGCTCACCTCCCGAAAGAATCACCCCGCGGTCGCCGACATTGGTTTCGTATCTTTGGGCAAACTTTTCAATAAATTTATCGGCATAGGCACTTTTGGCCGCTTTTGTTATTTCCTCATCAGTTGCATCGGTTTTGCCGTAGCGAATGTTGTCTTTAAGCGAACGATTGAACAAACAAACATCTTGCGGAATGGTGGAAATGTGTTTGCGGAGAGAATCTTGAGTGATACCTTTGATGTTTGTTCCATTGATTTTAATCTCGCCGGAAGAAACATCAAAATAACGTGCAATAAGCTTTATCAATGTTGACTTGCCCGAACCTGACGAACCTACAATCCCCACCTTTTCGCCGGCTTTTATGGTTAAGTTAAAATCCTTAAATATGAGAGTATTACCATCGTATGAAAAATTGACATTGCTAAAATCTATTTGCGCTTTTTTGGTTTTTAACTCCACAGCATCTTCAGAATCGATAATTTCAGGCTCAACCGAAAGAGTTTCTAACGCAGAATTTATTTGCCCGACAATGCGCGAAAGGTTGTTTACCGACCAGTTTACTCCGAAAACAAGCCCGCTTAATCGTCCTATTGTTGTGATGGTAAAGAAAAATTCGGTTAAGTTTATTAGTTTGAAATAAAACAAAACAACACTCAAAAACATAAACATTATTGCCGATATTTCCGATATAAATCCCAAACAAAACATTATGATGTTTTTCTGTTTTAGCTCATACGCTTCTGTATGACGCCACTGGCGAAGTGATTTCAATAAATTTGCTCGCTCAAATTTATAGTTGGAAAAACTTTTAATCTCCGAATAGTTGGCAATAGAATCGATTATTGCACCATTTGAAAAGCTTTGTTTTTCAGAAGTTTTACGAGAAAGCTCTGCTCTTTTGGACCCGTAATATTTACCGAAAACAAACATTAATAAAGACCAAACAACCGCAACACATCCTAAAATCCAATTTACCCAACCTAAAATTGTCATGGTTATTATGAGGTAGCAAAAATCTAACATAGAATTACCCATTTGGAAAAAGAAATCAACAACACCGCTTTGAAGTTGGTTAAATTTATTGGATATGTTGCCGGCCATTTCGTTAGTGAAATATGAAATTGATTGCTTATTAACGTAATCGAACGTGTCTTTAATTATTATAGATCGCAAATGCGGAATCAGGCGACTTAAAACATATAAACTTATTGTCTGCAAACTTTGGCCGAATATGGATAAACCGGAGCAAACGCAAAAAAGTATAATCATATGATTCCAATAATCAGCTGAATTTGTGTTTGTTGCCGCCCAGTCAAAAACTTTGGCTAAATAATAAACGCCGGCTTGCATAAGCCCGCGAGCTGTAAAAGCCAAAAAAATTGCCGAAAAAATTATAAATCTGAAGCTTTTTATATAGTGCCAAATAAATTTCAAAGCAGTTTTTTGCATAGAATATTAACCTAAAATTGACAGTTTAATGATAATGTTATAGCATAGAATTAGTATTTGAGCAATATCTGAAAGCAGACGAATATGGAAACACAATATTATACTCTTATTGAAAAACAAGATTTTTTTGAGATTATTGAAAATAAATATGGTGAATTGGCCATTTTTATTGATGCAAGATCAGGCTTGCCGGATAATCCGGTTTTGGAATTTGACGGCAAAAAAACAGCCCTTTTGAAAAGAGATGCACATTTGGCCGTTAAACTTGATAATATTCATCCGGAAACTGTTGAACCTTTGGCAGAATCGGAATTTGTGATGATTGTTGAGCTTAAAGGTAAAATGGTGGAAAGAGTGTATGGTGTTCCTGTAGAAAATGTGGAAGAAATTGTATTTGCCGGCAAACAAACTCGAGCAGACGAATTGGTAAGAGCCAAAAATCGCGATGAACTCCTTAAGAGTTTCGGAGCGGTTAAAATTTGGGTTAACGGCGAAGATGTTGTAAAACAAGAGAGGTCTTAGATGATTGGTTTAGTTTTGGTTACACACGGCAACCTGGCGAATGAATTTATTTCGGCAATGCAACATGTCGTGGGCCCTCAGGAACGGGTTTGCGGGGTTTGTATCGGTCCGGAAGACGATATGGAAATGAGAAGAGAAGAAATTTTGGCAAAAGTGAGAGAGGTTGACGGCGGCGACGGTGTGATATTGTTGACCGATATGTTTGGAGGAACTCCATCAAACCTCGCATTATCAATGATGGATAGAGCAAATGTTGAAATTTTGGCAGGAATTAATTTGCCTATGCTTATTAAAATCGCAAGCCTGCGTAAGGAATGTGATATGAAAGCAACAGTTGAAGGCGCGCAAGAAGCCGGAAAAAAATATATTAATATCGCATCGCAATTATTAGGAAAATAAGATGACACAAAAATTAACCAAAGAATTAGAAATTAAAAATATTAAAGGCTTACACGCACGAGCAGCTGCCGCCTTTGTTAAAACGGTGGAGCCGTTTGATGCGGTTGTTGAAGTTGAAAGAATCGGACAATGCGTGAACGGTTGTTCAATTATGGGTTTGATGATGCTAGCCGCGTCAAAAGGAACAACCATTAAAATTTCTGTTTCCGGAAATCAGGCAAATGAGGCTTTAGAAGCTTTGGAGAAATTAATCGATAATAAATTCGGAGAAGATTAGTTGTCTTCCAAAAACAACAGAAACAAAACTATTACTCTAAACCAAAGGCAAATTTCAAAACTTTCTTCTGAGGCAAACAAACTGAAAAAAAGAAAAAATTTGGAAGAAATTATTGATACGGTGATTTGGCAAGATGCTCTTACCGCAATGGATAAAATTCCTGATAGTTGCGTGGACTTGATGATTGTTGATCCGCCATACAACCTGACAAAAAACTTCGGATCGTCGGTGTTTAAGGAGATGAAAGATGATGAATATGCAAAATGGTTGGATAAATGGCTAAAAAAAACAAGCCGAATTCTAAAAGATAATGCGTCTGTTTATATTTGTTCGGATTGGAAAACATCTGTTGTAATTCCATATATAGCAGGAAAATATTTTTTATTGCAAAATCGAATTTCATGGGAAAGAGAAAAAGGCAGAGGCGCTAAAAACAACTGGAAAAATTGTTTGGAAGATATTTGGTTTTTTACCAAAGGTAAGGAATATACTTTCAATCTGGATAATGTTAAAATCTTGCGTCCGGTTATAGCTCCATACAGAGATACAAAAGGATCACCAAAAGATTGGTTTGAAAAAGACAAACAAAAAATGCGTTTAACTCATCCGTCTAATGTTTGGACAGATATTTCCATTCCCTTTTGGTCGATGAGCGAAAACACAAACCATCCGACACAAAAACCGGAAAAGCTTATTGCAAAATTGATTTTGGCCTCTTCAAATGAGGGCGATGTCGTATTTGACCCGTTTTTAGGCTCAGGCACCACTGCAGTAGTTGCAAAAAAACTTAATAGGCACTTCATCGGCATTGAAAAAGAAAAAGAATATGTGGCATTATCTTTAATGCGTTTACAAATGTCAGAAGAAAACAAACAAATTCAAGGTTTTGAAGATGGAGTTTTTAAACCTCGAAATATGTAGTATTAATGGCTAGGTTGTTTATTCTTGCAAAATAACTATCTCTTTATTGCTTTTATAAGCTTTTTAAAAATTTTATAAGGAGTATGTTTGTTATGTGTAAAGATATGAGAGAACCTTCACCAAAGAAAATGAGCGCTTCAGCCTCATCGTCTTCAAAAAGCGCTAAGCTTGCAAAAAAAAACGAATCTAAAAGTTCATCACAGTCCAAACCTTCATCATCGTCCAATGATTGCGGGTGCGGATGCGGCGACTATTAAGCAAACAAAAAAATATATATTAAATATTCCACCCCTGTCGTTTTTGACAGGGGTGCACTTTTAGTGTGGACTTATAGAACAAAATAATTATATTAGAAGCATTGTTTTACTTAAATAGAGGTTTGGAATGAAAAAATTTTTGGCGCTATCCTTGGGAATGTTTTTGAGTTTTGAAGCAAAAGCTCAATCAGTTGAAAATTTGCAAAAAATTGAAAATTATCTGAATAACATCAAATCACTGGAAGCAACTTTTGTGCAAATGGCGTCAAACGGAGCTTCTGCCGAAGGCAAACTTTTTATAAAAAAACCAAACAAAATTCGCATGGAATATGCCGAACCGACAAACGTTTTGATTGTGGGTGACGGAAATTATATTATTTATAATGATCCGGATTTGGATCAGGTTACTCATATCGATTATAATGATATTCCGGCTTCAATGATTCTTTCAAACGATGTGAAAATAGACGGTAAAAAAATTAAAGTATCAGATTTTTATCAAGACAGCGGCTCAACATCTATAACTTTAGATTATGCCGAAAAAGGTAATTTGGGGCCGATTACTTTGGTGTTCTCAAACAGCCCTATGGAATTAAAACAATGGAAAATTGTTGACCCGCAAAGTGTTGAGGTTAGCGTTTCTTTATATGAAACAAAAAAAGATGAAGACATTGATGACGATGTTTTTAAGTTTAAAAACAAAAAATCATCTTCCAGAAATTTTAAAAAGAAAAAATAAATGAACTCTATAAAATTAGTTACTTGGAATGTTAATTCCGTTCGAATAAGAATGGAGGCTTTGAAGCAATTAGCAGAATTATATGCTCCCGATGTGGTTTGCTTGCAGGAAGTTAAGGCTAAAGAAGAAGATTTCCCTTTTGATGAATTAAAGAATTTAGGGTTTAAGCATATAGCTCTCTACGGAATGGCCGGATATAACGGTGTGGCAATCTTGTCTAAACATTCTCTTAAAAATTTTACAAAAAAAGACTGGGTCGGCAAAAAAGATGCTCGTCATATTTGCGCAGAAATATTTGACGATATTGAAATAAATAACATTTATATTCCGGCAGGCGGAGATATTCCGGATCCGGTGATTAATTTGTCTTTTGCGCACAAACTCTGTTTTATGGATGATATCAGCGAACATTTTGAACAAAACAAAGAAACACTTAAAAATAAAAAAATGATTTTGTGCGGCGATTTTAATGTGGCTCCCAGCGAAAACGATGTTTGGAATCACAAACAACTTCTGAAAATTGTTTCTCACACGCCTATAGAAGTAGAACGAATTACACGATTGTTTAACTCTCTAAACTTTGTTGATGCAGTTCGCAAGTTTTATAAAGAACCGGAAAAAATTTTTTCATGGTGGAGTTATCGCAACCCTAACTGGCAAAAAAACAACAAAGGCAGAAGATTGGATCATGTTTGGGTTTCGCCTAATATTGAAGACAGGTTGGTTTCGGCAAAAATATTGCAAGAATTTCGCAGCAAAGAACGCCCGTCCGACCATGTTCCGGTTATGATTGAATTGTCTGTTTAAGCCTTTTTATCGTTGAAAAAGCAAAAATATCCGTATATATTAAAGCAAATAACAAGTATTTTTTTATGAAAGAAACTTGATGAAAAGATTTGCGCTTTTATTCATATGCCTGTTTTGGACACATAATGTTATTGCAGGAGAATGGAGTTATGAACTTGAATTTGACGCACAAGCTCTTTATGGTTGGAGCAATATAAAAAAGCACAATCACGGTATCGGAAAAACAAATCTAAGTTCTGCTGTTATATATGACTTTGACGGCAACAACTTAAGCCTGAACTTTAATTTAAATGGCGGAATCGATAGAGAAATGCATAGCTATAATCAAGGCCGCTGGGGAGAAGAAGTTTATGGAGTTTTTGATTCACGTGCCGGTCAGATAATGTTGGGACAGGTTTACAATGTTGCATATCTTTTTCACAACAGCGCTCCAAACACCGGTGCCGTGAAAAACAATTTTGATGTGGTTGATTTTATTGCGAATCCCAACTGGAAAAGAAACTCGAAAGAAACCTACTTTGCAACTCTTCCGTCAACCGAAATAAATACTGATGGTGTGGCTGCAAAATTTAATTATATTTCTCCGGAATTTTTCGGAACAGCCATAGGTTTTTCTTATACCCCCGATGCATATAATCGCAGAGGCTTAATCAATAAACATGCAAAATATGCTCATAAAAACGGTTTTGCCGGTGCCGTTTATAACGATTTTGACTGGGGAATGTTTAAAACTCAAGCATCTTTCGGATATGCACAATATCATGAAAACGACAAAGAATTTTCGTATTCCCTAAGAATAAATAAAGGTAATTGGATTTTGGGCGGCGGATTTCATAAAACTTATGTTGATGGAGAAAATAATGCGCATCCGGATCATTTTATGAGGATAGGATTTGACGATTATCGTGAAGGCAGTGCATGGAATGTGGGTATCGGGCATGAATTCGGTCCGATTTCTTCAGCCTTAACTTATTTTGAAAGCGAATCCTCCATTTCAGATAACGAAAATAAAATTGTTGTCTTTTCAACTCAATTACAGTTAAATAAAAATGTTAATGTCTTTGTTGCATCATCTTATGTTGACTTCAACGGTAATGATGATAAAAAAAGCGGATATGCGTTTGTTGCAGGAGCAGGAGTTTATTTTTAATGACTAATGTTTTATTGTTGTCAGAAAACAATGTTTTCAAAGAAGATCTTATAAACCAAATCAATCATCATTTAAGCGATTTTAATGTTTTTGAAGAAAGCGTAGAAACTGCTGAGGTTGTTGTTGTTGATGAAAACTTGAATTTGATTAAACAACAAAAAAAAGAAAAAATAAAAGCTCCTATTATTCTATTGACTTCAAAAGAAGAAATTTCTGACATTAAACCTAACCAAATAATTAAAAAACCGTTGGATTTGAACGAATTTTTGGATTTGCTTAAGTCGTCAATAAATATTTTTGAAAATTCAGACGATGGTATTTTAGAATTTAACTGCTATGTTTTACACCCTGCATCGAAAACAATTTTAAACAAAAGAAATAACACAGAAATAAAACTTACGGAAAAAGAAGTTGCCATAATAAAATATCTTTATAAGAACAAAGATGTGGTTGTAAACAAAAACGAGCTTATACAGGAAGTTTGGGAGTATGCTGCAGATGTGGCAACACATACTGTTGAAACACACATATACCGCCTACGACAAAAAGTTGAGCAAGACAATGAAGATGCGCAACTCATTTGCACCATTGAAGGCGGTTATAGGCTTAATATTTAGTTTTCTTGATTTTTCTTACTTTTCAACTGTCCGCAAGCAGCTAAGATATCTTGCCCGCGAGCAACCCTTATGGGTGCTTCATATCCGCAAGATTCAAGGTATCGCGAAAATGCATGGACTCTGTTGTTGGAACTGGGTTTGTAGTCGCACCCCGGCCAAGGGTTAAAAGGTATCAAGTTAAACTTGGCACCCAGATTGTATTTTTTCATCAAAGCGACAAGTTCTTTGGCGTCGTCCATGGTATCGTTAAAATGGTCCAGCATCAGATATTCAAAAGTAATCATTCGGCTCATGCCCATAATGGCTTGATATTTTTGACAAGCTTGCAATACTTCTTCTATTTTATAACGATTGTTTATAGGCATTATTTGCGAACGTTTTTCATTGTTTGGAGCATGAAGGCTTATAGCCAGTTTAACGCCTAACTCCTTGGCAACAGCCTCTATGTTTGGAACAATTCCTGAGGTTGATAATGTTATACGGCGTTTAGAAATAGCTATTCCATCACCATCCGATAAAATTTTTAGCGCCTTAAAAGTTTCGTCCTTATTATGCAGCGGCTCCCCCATTCCCATAACTACAATATTCGACAAATATCGTGTTTCGTTAGTGGGTGAAGGCCATTCACCGTAAGCATCGCGAGCAACCATAAATTGTGAAACAATTTCTCCGGCAGTCAGATTGCGAGTGATTTTTTGACTGCCTGTATGGCAAAATTTACACCCCACCGCACATCCGACTTGAGTTGAAACACAAACAGCTCCTCGATCTTCTTCAGGAATATACACGGTTTCAATACGTTGACCGTCAGAAAACTCCAATAGCCATTTTCTTGTTTTGTCGCTTGAAAGTTGTTCCGTTACAATTTTCGGGCGACTGATAGTATAGTTTTGTTGCAATTTAGCTCGCAATTCTTTGGATAAATTGCTCATTTTGGCAAAATCAGTTTCGCCTTTAAAGTAAATCCATTGCCAAAGTTGTTTAGCCCTAAAAGGTTTTTCGCCCAAAGATGCTACTTCTTCAGCAACTTCTTCTTTTGATAATCCGATTAGCTCTTTCATATTATTTACACTTGTTTGATATTGCTTTATAAGCTGATGTGAAACCGTTTAACGAATAAGTGTCTTTGGTTTTTGTGCCTTTAAAAGAAACGCCGTCAACAATCATTCTTGAGCCTTTTTTCATTGCCTCAACCAAAGCTTTGTCATCTTCGGTTTTTTTAGTCCAAGCTTTGTTTGCATCGGTAAACAAGTAAAAAGTTTTAGCGCCGATTTTTATTTGAGCCTCACTCTTGCTTTTGTATGTATAACCGGCATTAATATTTATAACATCATAACTTTTTTCGTTAGGACGATGCGTTACAACAACATAAATATCACCGCGTTGGGTGTATTTGCCCTCATCTTTTTTCGGAGTTGAAGCCATATAACATACGGGACCTGCAGCATCGCGATAGTAATAAGCAACCCAATCACCATATTCTCCCAAAACGGTAGGAGCATTGGCGAAAGCCGCAGAAACAAAACTCAAAACAGCTAACAGACTAAAAAACAAATATTTTTTCATCACAATATACTCACAATTTAATTAAATTTATGATAATTATAATTGCAAAATATATAAAAACTGTTAATTTCAAAAAAAATTTTTAAGAAAGTTCAACTCAATGATCAGAGATAACTATTTAGATATTGCAAAGCTGGGTATAGATAAAGAAATTTTGCATCTTTTTGACATTGTTGCAAACAATGGCGGTGTTTTAAGGTTTGTCGGAGGTGCTGTCAGAGATGCTCTTAAAGGGATAAAAAGTTCGGATTTAAACCTTGCAACAGATTTATCGCCGGAAGAGTTGGTTGAAGCTTGCGGAGATGCCGATATTGAAACAGTGCCCTTGGGAATTAAACAAGGAGCGGTGGGTGTTGTTGCTGGCGGTAAAGTGGTTGAAGTTAGCTCTCTTTCAAAATATGTTGTCAAGAATGAAATGCCGGAGCTTGTGTTTACCGACAACTGGGAAGAAGACGCAGCCAGACGCGATTTGACAATCAATGCGGTTTATGCCGACGAAAAAGGCAATGTTTTTGATTATTATAACGGTGTTGAAGACTTGGAGCGAGGCTTTGTAAGATTTATAGGATTGCCTCAGCAAAAAATTAAAGAAGATTATTTAAGAATTTTGCGATATTTTCGCTTCTATTCCATGTATGGAATTAAAGAGCCTCATAAAAAATCTTTTGATGCCTGTGTTGAAAATTGCAAAGGCTTAAAAAACGAACCTATGGAAGGTATTCGTGAAGAATTGTTCAAAATCCTTTTAACTCCCAATGTTTGTCACACATACAAACTTATGCAAGAAAATGGCATTTTAAGCTATGTTTTGCCCGATGCTCAATATTTGGATGACCTGGAATTTATTGATGACTTTTTGCAAAAAAACAATATTGACGATATGGCTTTAATTAAGTTTTTTATAATCTATCGTCCTTCAAAGGCTTTGGCTGAAAACTTGGCTAACAGACTGAAATTTTCACGTCAACAAAAAGAGCTTTTTACCGCATTGGCTACAGAAGATTGCTCGCTTGAATATTTTTACAATAAACAGAATTTAGCTAAAATTGTCTATGAACAAAGTGTTGATTTCACAAAAGCAAAATTGCTTACTTTGGTTGCAAAAAATCGTTTAATTCCTTCTGACTTGGCAAAAGTTTATGAAAATATAAAAAACATGGATGAACCTGTGTTTCCAATAAAAGGAAAAGATCTTTTAGACATGAAAATTGCTGTTCCTTCAGAAGTAGGAACTCTTTTGAAAAAACTTGAGGCTCTTTGGTTGGAATCCGGTTTTGAATTATCTAAAGATGAACTGCTGCAAATCAGTGAGGAAATTAAAGATGCAATATAAATAAAGCCCTCTTTCTCAAGAGGGCTTTATTATTATTTTTTATGAGTTTTTTCTTTAACTTTCTTTATTGACTTAACATCAACCTTTGCCGGTTTCATCATATCTTTGTCAACCTCGCCGGTTATTTCAATAATTTCACCTGCACTTACGGTCATACCATCAAAATCTTCATTGTCTATTTCAATAATTATTTCGCCGGTTTTGTCCGTAAACAAATATTTTTCATCACCAAGCGCTTTTGCAATTTGACCTTGCATTACAACGATTGTATCATCGGATTTTGTTTTAACGTTTTCAACGCTTTCAATGGTAACGTTTTCGGGTATAAAGACGAAACCTTTATTGTGTTTTTTAGCCAGCGCCGGAAATACAACACTGCAACACAAAAGAACAGCCAAGAGTTTTTTCATGTTTTTCTCCTAAATTTTGTTTGAAGCAATGTTTATATAATTACTTTTTTGAGAAAAACAATATGTCCTTATTTTCTTGTTCGCGCAGTCTTAAAAAGCCTTCTATAACTTAGTGATATTCCAACCGATAAACACACACATATAAACAAAACAATTCTGGGAGATGAAATATCTGCGATCAGCCCCATTAAAAAGCCGATAATGCCTACACCAACCCCTCCAAAAAGACCTATTATGGAATCCAAGGTTGCTCTGAGAGAACTTGAATACTCTTTTTGCAAAATTGTGACTGAAGACGAAGCCGCCGTTCCGTAAAATAAGTTTTGGGCAGACATCACAAACGGTGAAACAGCATTGTTTAAAAGCAAACCCAGCAAACGTATAATGGCACTACCCAAAGTTGAATAACATAGTAGTTTTATAACATTTATTTTGCCAAAAAGTTGAACCAAACAATAGCTTATCCAGCCGGTGCAATGTTGAATTGCACGAGCTATATTTACCAAGAATAATGGAACAAGTTGCTCATAGTATGAAGCTTCAAAACGAAAAACAGAATTAGCAACAGAAACATTTAAAATATGAAGAATTGCATATTTACGGAGTTTTTTGTTTTTAACAAAAGTCTTTATGCTTTTTGCTATTTGTTGTTTGCAATTTAAGCTTTTTTCAAAACGGTTTTTAGGATTTATCATCAGGCAATTTACAACAACAGATCCTGCGTATGGAACTATTGCCAACCAAACCAGCGCTTTTAATGAAAAATAGAAAATAAAAACTGTTGAAATGAATGCGGCAACCAGAGCGCCAAGTTGGTAAAAAGAGCTAATTTTAGACAATACAACCAAAAACAACTTACGTGCCTTGATTTGTTGCAGAGTTTCGTAAATCATAGCGCTATCCGTTCCGGATTTGAATGCTAAACCTACACCTCGCAATATTGACCCCGCAAACAACAAACCAACAGAGTTAAACGTTCCGGCTACGGCCCATAAAATCATGTTTAACAAAACACAAACCGAACCGATTACCAAAGTTCTTTTACGACTTATTCTGTCGGAATATATTCCACAAGGAATTTCTGCTAAACTTTGCGATATATTTATAACCGCAAAAACCAACATCGCAACCGCATAGGATTTGGTTATGCTCTCAAAATATACAACTGCTAACGCGGCAAAAAGCCACAAACCGTTAAATAAATTTTGTAATTTAAAAAGTATAATATTTCTTCTAAGCATCTTATTCAACCCTTAAAGGCATTATTACACGATCCAAAACTCGAGTTGCTTTGGAAATAGCAATTCCATAGTTTGTAACAGCCACTCCTCTTTTGATACATTCATTCAGGCGAGAATTCATGTCTTTGCGAGTTATCATACAGCCTCCACAATGTATAACCATGGCATAATCTTCTAAGTCGGAAGGAAAATCGCAGCCGGAACAAAATTCAAATTTTAAGTTTTTTGAAGTATATTTGCTGATTAAATTCGGTATTTTTACTTTTGCGATATCATCGTCTTGTGCATGGTGAGAACAAGCTTCGGCGATTAGGATTTTATCGCCATCTTGAAGTTCGTCAATTTTTTTAGCGCCTTGAATTAAAATGTTGATATCGCCTTTAGAACGAGCAAAAAGAATTGAAAAAGTTGTCAAAGGGATATTTTCCGGAACAATTTTTTCAACTTCTTTTATGGCTTGAGAATCGGTTATTATAAGTTTTGGTGTTTCTTTTTGTGCTAAAATTGAGGCTTTTAATTCTTGCGGTTGAACAACGGTTGCAATACAGTGTTTATCCAAAAGCTCTCTTAAAACTTGAACTTGCGGTAAAATAAGGCGATTTTTCGGTGCGGAAGAATCTATGGGGGCAACCAAAATAACTTTTTCGCCTTCTTCAACCAAACCTCCCAACAAAGTTTCTTCTTTTGCTTGGAGACTTAAAATTTCCACCAATTTTTCTTTAAGTTCATCTATGCCCGTTTTGGCAGAAGCAGAAACACAAACATAAGTTCTATTGTTATCAGCAAAAAACTGTTTGTCGGCGTCTTTTACTGGCGATATATCTGTTTTGTTAAAAACAACCAAAAGAGGGGTTTGTGACTGTTTGAGCTCTTCAAAAAACTGTTTGTCTTTATCATTTAAGCCGGTTTCACCAATAACCCAAAGAACAACATCGGCTTTTCTCAAGGCTTTTTGTGTTGCTTCTACGCGTTGCTTTCCAAGAGAGGAATCGTCATCTATCCCTGCAGTATCAATGAATGTTACCGGACCGAACGGTAAAAGTTCGTAGGCCTTGGCAACTATGTCGGTTGTTGTTCCGGCAATAGGAGAAACTATTGATATTTCCTGACCGGTAATTGCATTTATAAGCGAGGATTTACCTGCATTTGTGTTGCCGCATAAAACTATTGTTTGGCGCATTCCGCGGGGTGTTTGTTGAATATTTTTCATTAGAACTTATCCTAGTATGTTATTTGCTAATCTGTTATAATGTAAAAACCTTTCAATAAAGTAAAAATAATTTTAGCAAAAATTTAAATCTTTTGTGTAATATTGCCGGTAAGTTTTCAGTATCGGAGAGAACTATGGGGCTTTTTCAGATATTTGTCGGTTTTTTACTTTTGTTTTCTTGGACTGTCAGACCTTTCCTATACAAACCTGCGGCTAAAAAATTTCCGGCAAAACTATCCGCAACATTTACAAGTTCATGGCTTGTAATAGGGTTGGTATTGTCTTTTCCTTTACTAGGACATAATTTGGAATTTAACGGAAAAAATGTATTGATGTCGCCCTATATTTTGCTTAGCGTTTATAAAGGTGTGTCATTGTTTTATCTGATTTCTTTGCAACAGATAATTAATAAAAAAAGCACGTCCTCTTCGGTTTTTTTAAGCTTTATTGCTTTAGCTTTCGGAGCGATTGCAAATAATTTGTTTTTTCATGAAAATCTTGGTTTAATTAAGGTCTTGTGTATTGCCGGTTTTGGAATTCTCGGATATTTGTTTTTACAAAAAGGTGATGCTAAAAGGCTTTCTTATAAGGAAAAAATATTTTTTGCAGTAACAACTTTGATAATGGCATCGTATACGGTTTGCGACCACTTGACGATTCCACAAGTCGGGTGGTATGCTCATTTGTTTGTTTCTTCTGTTGCAATGTTTGCTTTTTGTTTGATTAAAGATTTTTCAACAAACGATCTTAAACCGATATTTACAAACAAGATTATTGTATGTGCGGGTGTTTTCTATACTATATCAGAGTTTTTTGTAATTTATGCGTCCATCAATATCTTACCGGTTTCGATTGTGGCTGTGTTTTTAAGACTTTCTGTGCCGGTAGTTATGGTCATATCAGCAATAAAATACAAAGAGCAAAGTTTGAAAAGTCAACTCACTTTCGGGCTTATTGCGATTGCTTTAGCTCTACCGATAATCATAATGAAATAAGTTTTTTGTTAAGAACCTGAAAAGAGCAGAATAAAAAAGATCACTTATTTTAAGTGAGCTTTTTTAAATTGGTGGAGATTTTTTCATTTTCTACGGAAACCAGCATAAATTCATTTACTTTTTGCCCTTTTTGTAGATGACTTGTATGCAAAAACAGTGTCGCTTATCGTCTCCCAAAGGATTGACTTTTATATGCGGTTTGGTTAGGATGAAAGCAATCACAAGGAGTTTTAATGTTAATACTGAATATTAATGGACCAATCAATTCAGGCAAGACAACAGTTTCCAAGATTTTGGTAAATCTGTTGCCCAATGCCACTTTTATTGAAGTGGATGAGTTGATGAGTGACGAAGAGGAAGCAAAATTGGGACTTTCTATACAGGATGGTTGGGCAGAACGTCAAAAACGCCTAAATGAAACACTCTTAGCATTGAAACAATCTCGTCAATACGAAACGATTATATTTGCCTATCCCATCAGTGAAAATAGTTATAAAACATGGTCATCTATGGCGGATGAAAATACTCGTTTTATAAATGTGACCCTTGCACCCAGTTTGGAAGAATGTTTAAAGAATCGAGGCGAACGGGAACTGGATGATTGGGAACGAAACAGAATCAAAGAGATGTATGAGGAAGGATATCAAAATCGTCCATACTCCGACTTTATCATCAACAATGACAACCAAACACCCGAAGAAACTGCTGAGATTATTAAAGGATTTTTGAACAAACCTGAATGCTACCTTATTTGTGGATTTTTGGGAGCTGGTAAAACGACTTATTCTCAAAAACTCTCCAAAGAAACGGGGGCAATTCACCTCAATACCGATGAATGGTGTATGAAATTGTTTTCCAAAAAAGAATACGAACAAAATTGGAGCAAATGTTTTTCTGAAACCATAGAGTATCTGTGGAAAAAAGCAGAAGAATATACCCAAAAAGGGAAATCCATTATTTTCGATATGGGATTTTGGACAAAGCTTAGTCGGGATGAAGCAACACAAAGGGCAAAGGACTTGGGATTCAATCCTGTTATACATTTTTTGAATGTGCCAGATGACATTTTGAAACAACGGATTAGTGCTAGAAAAGGTGCAATTGCAGAGTATAATTTAAAGCATTTTGATGAATTAAAAAAGCAATTTGAAGTTCCTACCAAAACAGAAAAATACGTCAAATATGACAATTACTAATACTCTCTAAAAATGCCTGACAACCCTCATAGATATCCCAATAGGCCTCATCAAAATTGCCTAGCGGATAAAGATACGAAACGAAAAAGGCGCAAAGTTATGCCTTTTTTATGGATTGCCTAGCAAAGCCAAGTTTGGGTTGGTTCATATGCTCAAATAGCACTTTTGCTTTCTTTTCCAAAAAATTGCGAATGAGTTGTGGTAAATGGGCTTTTTCAAATAAACATTCCAATTCATCACAAGAGCCTTTACAACTTAGCTTTCATCCCCCCTTTTCAGGCACAAAAAAAGCCCGTTTCAAACGGGCTGAATCTTAAATTGGTGGAGCTAAGGAGGATCGAACTCCTGACCTCTTGAATGCCATTCAAGCGCTCTCCCAGCTGAGCTATAACCCCAAAGGTTGACTTGAAAGTAATAAAAAAAACTTTCAAAGTCAAGAAAAATTTAAAAGGCCTACGAATCCTCCGGATGTCTTTTAGCAAAACCGGTTTTGCATTCCATACACCAAGACATTAAAAGTTCTTCTTCTTTTGTGCTTTCATCTGTTTGTTCTGCAACAATCTTAAAGCCGTTGTTTTGATAAAAACGAAGTGCGTCAGTATTTTTGGCAAAAACTTTTAAACTCAGTTCCGGATATATCTTTTTAGCATAGTTTATCAGTTTCAATCCTATTTTTTGGTTTTGATATGCCGGATCAACAAACAGTGCTCCGATATATTTATCATCTATAATACTCATAAAAGCTTTTACTTGGTGTTTATCCTCAAAAACAAAACTATCGGTATTTGGAAGATAGTATTTCTCAACTATCGGCAACATTTCCTGCCAATATTCATTACTGACAAAACTATGTGATTGTTGCGAACACTTTAACCAAATGCTCAATATTTTTTCATTATCGGATTCTTTGCTTTTTCTAATCATCTGTGTCTCTTTCTTAAGGATATTCTTTTTAATTTTCTTTCCATAAATATATGGTGTGCATTGCGGTATATTATAACCGATTTTGTGCGTGCTTTTAATATTATGGTAAATTCTCGCATAGTTAAAATCACACCAAATGTTATTAAAATTGACCCTAAAACGGTTTGCCAATTGAGCGGGTCGTTAAACATCAGCATTCCGGCTGCTATACCGAATATAATTCTTAATGTGCAAAAGGGCGCAACCTTATTAACCCCGTTTGTCGCAATGAGTTTTTGCCACAAAACCATTGCTACAGACAGAATCACTATTTCATAGGCCAAAGTCCAACCGGCTTTATTCCAATTTACATTTGCAAGTTGACTATAATCGTAGTGTTCGACAAATATGGAGCCAAAAGCCATAAACGGAACGGCAAACAAATATGAATAAGCCAAAAAGGCTGTTACCGGCATATGTTTTGTGCTTTTAAATATGAGCTGGCATATTCCCCAAAAGAATCTGGAAACCAACATTAATGTTGCACCATACAAGCTCATTTGCGGAATGCCCATAATGACAACAACGCCGATAAACGAAAGCAAAAGAGCGAAGCCTTGTTTCATATTTATGCGTTCTTTTGCCCAAACACAAGCCATTAAAACAGAAATCGGACCTTCCGTTTGGGCTAAAAGTGTGCTCGCTGAAGGAGAAAGTTCAACATAGGAAATATAGCTCATGATATTGGTTATAACATTAGAACTTATGGCAACAAAAAACAACTGAATAAGCTCTTTTTTGGTCGGACGAGCAAAAGGAAGAAACGCCAAAGCAATCACCGCATATCTTATTGTCAAAAATGTAAATGTGGGAATTTCTTCCATGCCGAGCTTACTTATTGCCGGATTTATACCCCAAATGGCAACAACAAGCAATGACAACAATATTGCGGAAACTTTCATAAATCACCTTCTTAAATGTCTAAGTCGCTTACAAATTTTGCGCGCTCAATTATGAATTTGAAACGCAGTTCCGGATTTTTACCCATCAATCTTTCAACCTGACGACGAGTTTCAAATGCTTCCTCTTTGCCTTCTTCGGTTACGGTCGATGGAATCATTACTCTTAAAAGCATACGATTTTTCTTGTCCATGGTGGTTTCTTTAAGCTGAAGAGCACTCATTTCACCCAACCCTTTAAAACGGCTGATATCAGGTTTTTGATTTCCCTTTACAACCTTGGCTAAGATTTTGTCTTTATCTTCATCATCAAGCGCATAATAGTTTTTGCCGCCAACTGCTATTTTGTAGAGCGGAGGGGTTGCTATATATAAGTGACCATTAGCAATAAGCTGCGGCATATGTTGGTAGAAAAAGGTCATGAGCAACGATGCAATATGAGCGCCATCAACATCGGCATCTGTCATTATGATTATTTTTTCATAACGCAGGTTTTCTTCTTTATAATTATCTTTTGTGCCACACCCCAAAGCCTCAATCATATCCTTAATTTCTTGGTTTTGAGTGATTTTTTCCAAAGAAGCGCTGGCCACGTTCAAAATCTTTCCTCTTAGAGGCAAAATCGCCTGAGTAACTCTATCTCTGCCTTGCTTTGCGGAGCCGCCTGCAGAATCTCCCTCAACGATGAAAAGTTCAGTATTTTCAGATGAGCTTTGCGAACAATCAGCCAATTTTCCGGGAAGACGAAGCCTTTTAGTGGGTGTTTTGCGCACTTTTTCTTTTTCTTCCTTCTTCTTTTTTCTGGCTTCTGCTCTCTCAATTACATATTCCAATAGCGCAGCTGCATTTTCCAAGTCAGATGAAAGCCAATGATCAAACGAATCTTTAACAGCCGCTTCAACTAATTTGGTTGCTTTTGAAGAAGTGAGTTTATCTTTGGTTTGCCCTTGAAATTGTGGGTCACGAATGAAAACCGAAAGCATAATTGACGCATCACTCAAAAAGTCTTCTGCGGTTACGGCAGCGGCTTTTTTGTTATTGGTCATTTCACCATATTCTTTAAGCCCTTTCAACAAAGCAGACTTAAAACCGGCTTCGTGAGTTCCACCAAATGGGGTTATTACGGTGTTGCAATAGGAATAGCAAAAACCGTTTTCATCTTCAGGCCATGTGATTGCCCATTCAACCTTGCCTTCATCATTGTCCAAATCGGCCTCACCTGCAAAAGGACGACGATTTATTGTTGCTTTTGAACCAACCTGATAATTTAAGAAATCTAAAATTCCGTTAGGAAAGCAAAGTTCTGTCTCAACAGGTGTTGCTTCACCCTCACCCAATATATCCGGAGCGCAGCGCCAATTTATTTTAACCCCTTTAAAGAGAAAGGCTTTGGAACGAGCCATGCGGAAAATGCGGTTTGGCTGTAAATTTGAGTTAGCACCAAAAATTTCCGGATCAGGTTTAAATGTTATAGATGTTCCTCTGCGATTTGGCGCATTACCTATTAATTCCAGCGGACCTTGAGGGATTCCTTTGGCATATTCTTGGCAATAGAGCTTTTTGTCTCGGGCAATTTCAACAACTAACTTTTCAGACAAAGCATTAACAACCGACAAACCAACACCATGCAACCCGCCGGAAACTTTGTATGCACCACCACCAAATTTTCCGCCGGAGTGAAGCATTGTTAAAATCACTTCCAATGCTGATTTGTTAGGATATTTCGGGTGCGCATCAACAGGTATTCCTCGTCCGTTATCAACAATGCTGACAGAATAGTCTTCATGCATCACAACATCAATATGATTAGCATGACCGGCAACAGCCTCATCCATTGAGTTATCTAAGATTTCAGCCACAAGATGGTGAAGCGCTGTTTCGTCCGTTCCGCCGATATACATTCCGGGACGATGCCTGACAGGCTCCAAACCCTCTAAAACTTCAATAGATTGAGCGCTATATTCTTTTGTTTCATTTTTGGTTGCATCAAATAAATCCGACATTTTATTCTCTATTCTTTCAAAAGCTTTGTATTCCAAGGCTTAAATTAAAACAAAACCTTAAAATAAACAAGAGCAATCTTTGATAAGTCAACAAATCTTTTTTTTGCAAAAAACTCTTGATTTTTAAAGAATTTGTGTGTAGAAAGAGTAGCGAAATCGTCAATGGTGGCGATTTTTAATTTCACACGCAGGTTTTTAGCGGAATTTATTTCGCTTCGGTGCTTGAGAAATCAGGTTTTGTCAGAATCTGCGGAGGTTTAACCGAAAAAAAAGGATAAAAAAATGACTCTTCCTAAATTTACTTTACGCCAAATGATTGAAGCCGGCGTTCATTTCGGACACCACGCTCGTCGTTGGAATCCTAAAATGGCTCCGTATATCTACGGAAAAAAAGACAATGTTCACATCATTGATTTGCAAAAAACATATCCTATGCTTTATACAGCTATGGCTACAACAAGAGAGATTGCCGCTCAAGGCGGAAAAGTTTTGTTTGTTGCTACAAAGCGTCAAGCTCAAGATATCATCAAAGAAAATGCTGAACGTTGTGGTCAATACTATGTAAATCAACGTTGGTTGGGCGGCATGTTAACAAACTGGAAAACAGTTCACAAATCAATTAATCGCTTGGTTAAATTGAATGAAATGTTTGAAAAAGACGATGTTGCCGGCTATACCAAAAAAGAATTACAAGGTATGAAAAAGGAACAAGAAAAACTTCAACTCGAACTCGGCGGTATCATGAATATGGGCGGACAACCTGATTTGGTTTTCGTTATTGATACATGCAAAGAACTTTTGGCCATTAAAGAAGCTAAAAAGTTGGGTATACCGGTTATCGGTATTTGCGACACAAACGCTGATCCGGAAGTTGTTGATTTGCCTGTTCCGGGTAACGACGATGCCATTCGCGCCATCCAATTCTATGCAGAAATGATTTCTGCTTCTGTTTTGGACGGTATGCAAGCTCAAATCGCTGCTCAAGGCGTTAAAGTTGAAGAAATGGTTGAAGGTAAAGAAGAAGCCGCTAAACCTGCTAAAAAAAGAACATCTAAAAAAGCAGCTGAAAAAAGCGAAGAATAATTCTTTTCTTTAATCAAAATATTATCTAATCAGGCGGCACATTCAAAAGTGCCGCCAGCCAATTAAAAATTGTAGAGGGTTTAAAAAATGACAGAGATTACTGCCGCAAAAGTAAAAGAGCTTAGAGAATCAACCGGTGCCGGTATGCTTGATTGCAAAAAAGCTTTGGTTGAAACAAACGGAAATATGGATGAAGCCGTAGATTGGTTGCGCAAAAAAGGTTTGGCTTCTGCCGCTAAAAAAGCAAGTCGTATTGCTGCCGAAGGTTTGGTTTCAGTTTATGTTGAGGGCAACAAAGGTGCTATTGCCGAAGTTAACTCAGAAACAGACTTCGTTGCTAAAAACGATATCTTCAAAGAATATGTTGCTGACGCAGCTAAAGTTGCTTTGATGACTTCAGGCGAAGTTTGCGATATGAAAGCTTTTAATTGCCCAAAATGCAACAAAACTTTTGAAGAACGCCTGACAGACATGATTGCAAAAATCGGCGAAAACATGAATTTGCGCCGCGCTGCAATGCTTGAAGTTAACAATGGTGTTGTTGCTTCTTACTTGCACAATTGCTGTGGCGATAATCTCGGCAAAATCGGTGTTTTGGTTGCTTTAGAATCAACAGCTGACAAAGCTAAACTTGAAGAATTGGGTAAACACGTTGCTATGCATATTGCAGCTTCTGCTCCACTGTTCTTGAATACTGCTTCCGTTGATGCTGCTGCAGTTGAACACGAAAAATCTATTTTTGCAGAACAAGCTAAAGCTTCCGGCAAGCCCGAAAATATCATTGAGAAAATGGTTGAAGGTCGTGTTCGTAAATATTACGACGAAGTTGTCTTGGAAGAACAAGCTTATATTATGGATCCGGATAAAAAAGTTAAACAAGTTATTGCTGATGCCGCAAAAGAATTGGGAACAGAAATTAAATTGGTTAACTTTGTAAGATTCAAACTCGGTGAAGGCTTGCAAAAGAAAGAAGAAGATTTTGCATCTGAAGTTGCTGCTCAATTAGCAAAATAATCTTTTTCTTTAAGAAAAAAATACAAACAAAAACCCTTTAATCTTTTTGATTAGAGGGTTTTTATTATAAAAAAGCCCTGAAATTTAGAAAATCAGGGCTTTTGTTTGAATCTTGTTAAATATCCAAGTTTACAACATTCAATGCATTTTCTTGGATGAATTCTTTTCTGGGCTCAACTACATCCCCCATAAGAGTTGCGAATGTTTCATCTGCACGTTCCATATGCTCAATCTTAACTTGCAACAAGGAACGAGCTTCCGGATCAAGAGTTGTTTCCCAAAGTTGTTCGGGATTCATTTCGCCTAACCCTTTATAACGTTGGATGCTAATTCCTTTTTTGCCAGCCGCTAATACAGCGTCAACAAAACTGACCGGACCGCTTATTTTCTTTTCTATTCCTTGCTTAGAAATAAGGTTTGATGTTTTAGCGAATGTTTCGTGCAAAACCGGTTGTAATTCAGCCAATGATGCAACTTCCTGCATATCCAAGATGTTGGCACCGACATTATATGTTTCGGTTACTCCGCGCAATGTGCGTGAAAAGATTATCACACCATCCTTCATTTCGGCCTTCCAACCACGATCGTATTCTGCTTCAAGAGCATCCAATCTTTGAGAAAGTTCATCTAATTTCGGCTGAGGATTTGCAGAGGAAAGAAATTCTTGCGAGAACAAACCGAAAATAGCCATTTGTTCGATAATTTTTTCAGGAACATTTTTGCTTAAATTAGCTATTAAACCTCTGGCTCTGCGATTTTTTTCAACCAATTCAACCAAGTCCTGACCGATTATTTGTTCACCGTTTTCCAAAACAAGAGCTGCGTCATCGCAACCACCGCGAATCAAATAATCGTCCATTTCTCTTTCGTTTTTAATATAGAGAATCGAGTTGCCTTTTTTAACCTTATACAAAGGCGGTTGGGCAATATATACATATCCACGTTCAATAAGCTCGGGCATCTGGCGATAGAAGAACGTGAGCAACAATGTTCTGATGTGAGATCCGTCCACATCGGCATCGGCCATGATAATGATTTTGTGGTAACGGCATTTATCGGCATTAAAATCATCACGTCCGATACCTGTTCCCAAAGCGGTAATAATCGTGCCGATTTCAGCAGAATTGAGCATTTTATCAAAACGAGCTCTTTCAACGTTTAAGATTTTTCCTCTTAAAGGCATAATTGCCTGATTGCGACGATGACGACCTTGCTTTGCAGAACCGCCGGCTGAATCCCCCTCCACGATGAACACTTCAGATAATGCAGGATCTTTTTCTTGGCAATCAGCTAATTTTCCGGGGAGAGAAGCAACATCCAAAACACCTTTGCGACGAGTTAATTCTCTGGCTTTGCGAGCAGCTTCACGAGCGGTTGCAGCTTCAACAATTTTACCAACAATTATTTTAGCTTCTGCAGGGTGCTCATCCAACCATTCTTTGAGTTTGTCGTTCACAATGCTTTCAACGACAGGACGAACTTCGGAAGAAACCAACTTATCTTTGGTTTGAGACGAGAATTTAGGATCCGGCACTTTTACTGACAAAACGCAGCTCAAACCTTCGCGCATATCATCACCGGAAAGAACAACTTTTTCTTTCTTCAAAAGGCCGTTTTCTTGAATATAGTTATTCAAGCTGCGAGTTAAGGCTCCGCGAAAACCGGCCAAGTGTGTTCCGCCGTCTTTTTGCGGAACATTGTTGGTGAAACACAACATACTTTCGTTATAGGCGTTTGTCCATTGCAAAGCAACTTCGGTTGTCATATCGTCTTTTTCGCCGATGATATAGATAACTTCGTCGTGCAATGGTGTTTTCGATTTATTTAAGTGGTTTACAAAAGCTCTCAAACCACCTTCATAGTGAAAATCTACTTCACGAGGCTCTGCGCCGCGATTATCAACCAAACGCAAATAGACACCCGAGTTTAAGAAAGCTTTTTCACGAATGGCTCTTTCCAATGTTTCAAAATTAAATTCTGTCATGGTAAAGGTTTCGGGAGAAGGAAGGAATGTAACCTCAGTGCCATGCTTGCCTTGAGCATCGCCCACAACTTTTAAGTGTTCAACAACATTACCATTGGAAAAAGTAACCAAATGCTCTTTATCTTCGCGCCAAATTCTTAACTTAAGCCATGTTGACAAAGCATTTACCACAGACACACCCACACCATGCAAACCTCCGGAAACTTTGTAAGAATTGTTATCAAACTTACCGCCGGAGTGAAGTTCGGTCATGATAACTTCAGCCGCAGAAACACCTTCTTCCTTGTGCATACCCACGGGAATACCACGACCATTATCTCGAATGGTTGCAGAACCATCAGGATTCAAAATAACTTCAGTTTTATCGCAGTAGCCGGCCAAAGCTTCATCAATAGCATTGTCCAAAACCTCATAAATCATATGATGAAGACCCGATCCATCATCAGTATCGCCGATATACATTCCGGGACGTTTACGAACAGCATCCAAACCTTTTAAAACCTTAATAGAATCGGCGCTATATTCTTTTTCTACAGCATTATTTACTTCTGAAACCATGTTATTTAACTTCCTTCTTTTTTATCAATAAATTATTGGATAAAACATACAACATTTTGCCTTAAAAACCAAAGCAAAATTTAAAGTTTTCCTATGTTTTTTCCGACTTTTAGTGAGCTTCAGTCCATGTGTTTCCGACACCGGCCTCTGCCTTGAAGGAAACAGGCGAATCGATGATGTTTTCCATATGATATTTTACCAACATCAAGACTTCTTCAACTTCGTCATCAGGAACTTCAAAAACAAGTTCATCGTGTATTTGCAGGAGCATTCTTGCCTTTAACCCCTTTTCTTGCAAAACGCCTTCTATTTTATTCATTGCCAGTTTTATGATATCAGCAGCTCCTCCCTGAATGGGAGCATTTATCGCAGCTCTTTCCGCATTGGCAACCACTCGCTTATTAGAATCGTTTATCCCTAAAACAGAACATTTACGACCGAAAGGAGTTTCAACAAAACCATTTGCATGGGCAAAAGCAATAGTTTTTTCCATATAATCTTTAATCTCCGGCATTTGGGCAAAATATGCATCTATGTAGTTTTTAGCTTCGCCGGTTGAAACTCCTATGCTTTTTGATAAGCCAAAAGCTGACATACCATAGACAATTCCAAAATTAATAGCTTTGGCATGGCGGCGCAAATCAGCATCTACATTTTCCGGTTTAACCCCAAAAACGTGCGATGCAGTAGCTGTATGAACATCTATACCTTCAGCAAATGCCTGTTTGAGTTTTTTTACATCGGCAACATCCGCCAACAAACGCAGTTCAACTTGAGAATAATCGCAGGAAATAAGCTTATGTCCTTTTTGTGCAACAAAACATGAGCGAATTTTTTTACCATCTTCACTGCGGATAGGTATGTTTTGCAGATTAGGATTCGTTGATGCTAAACGTCCGGTATTAGCGGTTATCTGACTATAGGTTGTATGCACCCTTCCCTCTTTATCCAACAAAGCGAATAAAGAATCGGTATAGGTTGATTTTAACTTACTTACCTCTCGCCAATCCAAAATTTTTGAAGCCAAAACCTCTCCTTCCTCTGCCAAACCTTCCAAAACATCAGCGCCTGTTGCCCAGGCTCCGGTTGATGTTTTTTTGCCTTTTATTCCTTTTTTAGAAAAAAGTATTTCACCAACCTGTTTAGGAGAACCGACATTAAATTCTTCGCCGGCAAGAGCAAATATTTCTTTCTCAATTACAGATATTCTTTTATCAAACCACTCACTTAAGTTGCGCAATTCTCCGGAATTCACTTTTATTCCTCTGTTTTCCATGTTGTAAAGAGTTTGCACCAAAGGTCTGTCAAATTCTTCATAAACCGAAACCTTTTTTTCTTTAATCAGACGCTCTTTCAACAAACCATGCAATCTTAGAGTGTAGTCTGCAGCCGATGCCAAAAATTCTTGAGCTTTTTCAACATCAACATCGCAAAAATTTTGTCTGTTTTTTCCGCTGCCCAGCAAATCATCTAATGTTTGAATGCTTTCAGACAAAAACATTTCGCTTAATGTTTTTAAGTCATGCGAGTGTTCGGAGCTATCCAAACAATAAGAAATGACAGCAATGTCATCATAGGGGAAAAACGCTGTTTCACCAAAACTCTTAGAAATAAAATGCATGGCATTTTTAATATTGTGTCCTATTTTTAATATGGATTTTCCTTCAAACAACGGCTTCAAATAAGAAACAAACATCTCTTTGGAAATTTGCTTTTGTTTGGAAGAAAAACCGAACAAATCTTCATTTGAACAAGTTTCTTCGTTTTGGGGAATGAAATAAGCTTCACCCTCATCCACCGCTATTGCCATTCCTTGAAGATGATTAAAAACATGGTCGCCTCCATCAGAAACAACACTTATAGCCATTTTTCCGGTTGAACGAATCCTTGAACAAAGCGCTTTCAACGAATCGACATCATTAACCGTGGTATATTTTTTTTGAACAACCTTAGGAGCCGGCAAAACACCTTTTTGCGAACACCTCTCAACATACCACTTCTCAACACGATTTTTCAAAGAGTTGAACCCGTATTTTTCAACAAAATCTTTAAGAATTTGCAAATCAGGACAACAACAATGAAAGTCCTTAATTTCTTTTTCAACGGGAACATCTTTTTTAAGGGTTACAAGCTGTAGAGATATGCGAGCATTTTCAACATTGTCTAAAATGGTTTGACGTCTTTTTTCCTGCTTAATCTCGTGAGCATGGCTTATTATTCCCTCAAGAGAACCATACTCTTCAACCAACTGAGCTGCCGTTTTGGGACCTATTCCCGGAACCCCCGGCACATTGTCAATACTATCTCCTGACAAAGCTTGAACATCAACAACCTTCTCAGGAAAAACACCAAATTTTTCCTTCACATCATCAGGTGTAAAGAATTTGTCTTTCATCGGGTCGTAGAACTCAACATTAGGACGAATCAGCTGCATTAAGTCTTTATCTCCCGAAACAACAACAACCTCCATGCCTTGAGCCAAAGCTTTTTCGGCATAGGTTGCTATAAGATCGTCAGCTTCATAACCTTCCATCTCCAAAAAACTGATGTTTAAGACCTTTACCGCCTCTCTTATTATGGGAAACTGAGGTATTAATTCTTCCGGAGTTTCTTTTCTTGTTCCCTTATAGGCTGCAAAAATTTCATTGCGAAAATTTTGACGTTTGGCATCAAACAAAACCAAACAATAATCGCATTTTATTTTGGTTGTTAAGCGCATAAACATATTGGTAAAACCATAAACCGCATTAACAGGTGTTCCGTCAGGAGCATTAAGAGGCGGAAGTCCGTAAAAAGCTCTGAAAATATAGCCGGAACCATCAATTAAACAAATTTTTTCTGCCATGTTCTTTCCCATAAATTATCGTTGTTTTTTAATATATATCGTTATTGAAATTTCGCAAAGTATTAAAAAGATTTTACCCAATTAAAAATTTGTTTAATCTTTTTTGTTATCATGTGTAAAAATTCAGATATCAGGGGGCTGAAATGGCAAAAAAAAAGAAAAAAACAAAAGCAAAAAAGAATAGGCTTTCAAAATTTAAGAAAAGTCCGGCCTATAAGATATTAAAAATATGCTTTATCGGTTTTTGTTTGCTTTCAGGGTATTTAATTTACTGCATTCTAACAATTCCAAATATGGACGAAGCAATTAACCGCACCAGATTGCCCTCAACAACTATTTTGGCCGAAAACGGCAACGAAATACACAGTTTCGGAACAGTCTATTCCGAGATTATTAATGCGGAGGAACTGCCGCAATATGTTGTTGACGCAATAGTGTTTACGGAAGATAAACGATTTTATGAACACTTCGGGTTTGACACAATTTCTTTTACTCGCGCAATGCTGGCAAACATTTTTGCCGGCAGATACGCTCAAGGTGGCAGCACTATCACCCAACAAGTGGCTAAAAATCTTTTTTTAACCAACAAAAAGACCATTTCAAGAAAAGTTCAAGAGTTGTTTTTAGCCTTTTGGCTTGAGAAAAAATTTGAAAAAAATCAAATCCTTACCCTCTACCTCAACAGAGTTTATTTCGGAAACGGAGCATACGGAATCGAAGCTGCCTCTCAAAAATATTTTCAAAAAACTTCTCGCGACCTAAACATTTTGGAAGGCGCGGTTTTAGCCGGAATGTTAAAAGCGCCATCACGATATAATCCTATTGCCTCCAAATCACGCGCCTTGGAAAGAGCTTCCGTTGTGTTGCAAATTATGCTTAAGAATAATCTTCTTGATGAAAACGGAGTTAACCAAGCCCTTAAACAATCTTTAGGAAAAGAAAAAAACGCAAAAGTTAAGTTCGGTGCATATTTTGCCGATTGGGCTTATGATGAAATAAAATCGCTCATCAACGAACAGGAAACAGACATCTATGCATTAACAACCCTCGATCAGGAATTGCAAGAAAAAGCTTCTGTTATTTTGCGCGAAGAAATTGAAAAAGCAAAAGACTCCAACGTTACTAACGGTGCTGTTGTGATTATGGATAAAAACGGCGCAATAAAGGCTTTGGTCGGTGGAGTTGATTACGGAAAAAGTCAATTCAACAGAGCTTTTCAAGCTTTGCGCCAACCGGGGTCTGCTTTTAAGACCTTTGTTTATCTGACAGCTTTCAGACAAGGCTATACCCCCGAATCCGTTATTGAAGATAAACCCGTAAAAATTGAAGACTGGGAACCGGAAAATCATGATAAGAAGTTTTACGGTGATGTTTCTTTGAGGTTTGCTTTTGCAAAATCGCTCAACGCCGCAACCGTTCTTTTGGCTAAAAATATCGGCATAAACAACATCATCAAAACAGCGCGAAAAGCCGGCATTTCAACAAATTTGAACAATGATTTATCTTTGGCTTTGGGAACTTCCGATGTGAAACTTATTGATATGACCACCGCATATGCATCAATTGCCAATGGAGGAATCGCTGTTTGGCCTTATGGGGTGGAAGAAATATATTCACGCGAAGGAATGCAGCTTTATCAAAGAGAAAAAACAAACGGTTTGCGCGTGTTTGATAAGGAACATACCGTTTTTATGAAAAAAATAATGCGAGAAGTGCTAAAAACCGGAACCGGACGCTTTGCAAAACTCAATCGTGAAGCCTTCGGAAAAACAGGAACATCTCAAGATAATCGCGATGCTTGGTTTATCGGTTTTGATGATGAACTTATCTGTGGAGTTTGGGTGGGTAATGATGATAATTCTCCAATGAAAGATGTTTACGGATCGGGATTGCCGGCAAGAATTTGGAAAAAAATTATGCTTTAAAAGAGTAAAAATAGTGCTTTTAGTTTGGAAATAATTATATATAATGGTAAAAAATTGAAAATATCAGAAAAAAAGGAAATAAAAAAATGAAACAAAAACCTGTTATGTTGCTTATTTTAGACGGCTGGGGTTATAGAGAAAAAATTACTCCGGATAATGTTATTGAAAATGGTGAAACTCCAAATTGGCATCGTTTGTTGAAGGAATGTCCGCACAGTTTTGTTGAAACGTCGGGGCTTGCCGTTGGCTTGCCAGCAGGACAAATGGGAAATTCCGAAGTAGGACACACAAACCTCGGGGCCGGCAGAGTAGTTATGCAAGATTTACCCAAAATCGATCAGGCTATTGCAAACGGCTCTTTAGCACAAAATGTCGTTTTGCAAAAAATGATTACCGACCTTAAAGCAAACGGTAAAACTTGTCATTTAATGGGCTTAATGTCTCCAGGTGGCGTTCACTCTATGCAAAATCATATTGTCGCTTTAGCCAAAATAGTCAGCGATGCGGGTGTTGAGGTAAGAATCCACGCATTCTTGGACGGAAGAGATACACCTCCCTCTTCTGCTGAAGAATATTTGCAAAAGCTGGAACAAGATATTGCAAAACTGAACAATGTAAAAATTGCAACAATTGAAGGCCGTTTTTACGCAATGGACAGAGATAAACGTTGGGATAGAGTTGAATTGGCTTACGATAATTTGGTTTTGGCAAACGGTAAAAGGTTTGCAACATCTGACGAAGCCATTAAAGAATCATACAAAGAAAAAGTGACTGATGAATTTGTTATTCCGGCAGTTATAGGCAACTATGAAGGAATGAACGACGGAGACGCGGTTTTGATGGCAAACTTCCGCGCAGACCGTGCCCGCGAAATTTTGTATGCATTGGCCGACAAAGACTTCAACGGATTTGAAAGAAAAAAAATCGTTAAATTGTCTCACAGCGTCGGGATGACGGAATATTCTGTTGACCATAATCGTTTTATGGAAACAATTTTCCCTCCGGAAGCCCTAACAAATATCTTGGGTGAAGTTATCGCAAAAGAAGGTTTAACTCAACTGAGAATCGCAGAAACCGAAAAATATGCCCATGTTACATTCTTTTTTAATGGCGGAGAAGAAAAAGAATTTGATGGCGAAGAAAGAATCCTGATTGCAAGCCCAAAAGTGGCAACATATGATTTAAAACCAGAAATGAGTGTGTATGAAGTTACCGACGAACTGGTTAAAGCTATTGAAAACCAAAAGTTTGATGTGATTATTTGTAACTTTGCCAATGGTGATATGGTCGGCCACACAGGAATTATTGATGCAGCGTTAAAAGCTGTTAAAGCTGTTGATGAATGTTTGGGTAAAGTTGAAGCAGCAATTAAAAATGTCGGCGGTGTGTTAATTGTTACGGCAGACCACGGCAATGCCGAAAAAATGGTTGATGAAAATACCGGACAACCATATACTGCTCATACGGTAGGTAAAGTTCAAGCCGTTTTGGTTAATGATAAAAGCGGTGTTAAAGCAATGAATGACGGCTGTTTGGCTGATATTGCTCCGACAATGCTTGATTTGTTAAACATCAAACAACCGAAAGAAATGACCGGAGCTTCTTTATTAAAAAGATAAAACATGATTATAAAGAGCTTGTTTAAATACAGTGTTTTTGCAGCGGTGTTCTTGGCTTTTCAAAACACCGCCGGCGCTGTTAATGTGTCTGATGCCGAACTAAAAAAAATGGAACAAAAAGTTTTGCAGGAAAGCATGGAACACAAAAAACTTCAAGCTCAGGCCACCCAAATTTCCATGGAATTGTCTTCTGTTACCAGAGAAATGGTTAAGACTGCAAAAAAACTGCAAAACAACGAGGATAAACTTTCGGCCATGGAACGGCAGTTGAATGTTTTAAAAAACGAACTCGAAATAGCCGAGGCCGGTTTTTCAAAATATGACGACGAATTAGTCAAAACACTGACTGCTCTGCAAACTTTAGCTTTACGCCCGACAGAATCTTTGTTGGTTCAACCAATGAAACCTGTTGATATAATAAGAAGCGCCATGATCTTAAGAGAAACAATTCCTTTTTTGGAAATAAACACAAACAAAATCAAAGAAGACTTAAACGAAATAACCAAAAAAAAGAAAAAAATAGAAATAAAAATAGCTGAAATTTCTCAACAAAAAAATATTGTTCAGGAAGAACATCAAAGAATTGCCCGTCTGGTAAAACATAAAAAAGAACTGAGAAACTCCATTGAGAAAAAAAGCGAAAAAACCAAAAAGAACGTCGATAAACTCACAAGTCAGGCACAAGATATTCGCGACCTGTTAACACAACTTGAAAGACAGCGAAAAGAAAAAGCAAAAAAAGAAGAGGAAAAAAGACGCAAAGAAGAAGAAAAAAGAAAGTTGGCGGAAAAACAACAACATGACTTGATAAAAAAGGAAAGCGGATATATAACAAAAACATCAGCCGATTTTGTTAAAGCAAAAGGATCTTTGCCTCTTCCGGCTCGAGGAAGTATTGTTTCTCACTATGGAGAAAGAAAAAATAAAGGTGTTTCGACTAAAGGTATAACAATAGCAACAAGAGCAGGCGCTCAAGTTGTATCTCCTTTTGACGGAAATGTGGTGTTTGCCGGACCTTTTAGGGGGTATGGAAACATGATAATTATTGATCACGGAGGGGAGTATTTGACTCTCCACGCAGGCATGGGTGTTATTGATGTTGATTTAGGGCAAATGCTGTTGGCCGGCGAGCCTATAGGAAAAACAGCAAACTCTCCGGAATCGGAGCTTTATGTTGAAATAAGAAAAAACAATCAACCGCTGAATCCCGAAGCATGGTTTAAACTCTAAGACAAGGAAAATAAAATGTTAAAAAAATTTGTTTCAGTTAGCTTATTATCCGTTTTTTTATCAACCAATGTTCTTTGCGCAAAAGAGGTTGAAACCGAAGAATTTAATTCTTATGAGTTGTTAAACCTGTTTGGAGAAGTTTTGGAAAGAACAAAAGCTACTTATGTGGAAGAGGTTTCCGATAAAAAACTTATTGAATCGGCCATAAACGGGATGTTGGTTTCTTTAGATCCTCACTCAGGATATTTGGATAAAAAAGATTTCAAATACATGAACGAACAAACAAAAGGAAAATTTGGCGGTTTAGGTATTGAAATAACTATGGAACAAGGTGTGGTTAAGATTGTTTCTCCTATTGATGATACCCCCGCTTTTAAAGCCGGCCTCAAACCCGGAGACTATATTACAAATATTGACGGTGAAACCATTATCGGCATGACTTTGAACGAAGCTGTTGATAAAATGAGAGGCAAGCCGGGAACAAAAGTAAAGCTTACAATCAGAAGAATTAACGAGAAACCTTTTGAAGTTACCTTGAAAAGAGAAGAAATTAAAACAAGATCCGTTAAAAGTGAAATAAAAGATGAAAATGTTCTTTATTTGCGTATAGGTTCTTTTTCGGAAGATGTAGATAAAGACATTAAAAAAGCCTTCGAAAAAGAAAGTAAAAAACAGCTTAAAGGTATTGTTTTAGATGTAAGAAACAACCCGGGAGGTCTTTTAGATCAGGCAGTTGCGGTTTCAAGCCTTTTCCTTAATCAGGGAGAAATTGTTTCAACTCGTTCACGTAATGAAGAAGACACCGTTCGCTATTCGGCAAAAGGAAAAGATATTACTAACGGCTTACCTATAGTTGTTCTTATAAATAACGGCTCGGCTTCGGCGTCGGAAATTGTTGCAGGAGCTCTGCAAGACCACAAAAGAGCTGTTATTTTGGGTGAAAAATCCTTTGGAAAAGGTAGTGTTCAGACCATAGTTCCTTTAGGAAATTATGGGGCTATGAGAGTTACGACCGCTCGCTACTATACTCCTTCGGGAAAATCTATTCAGGCAACAGGTATCGAACCTGATGTGGTAGTTCATCATGCAAAAATTGAAGAATTTAAGGATGAATTCGAGTTTAGTGAAGCGGAATATAAAAATGCTCTGAAAAATGAGACAATTGAAACAAAAGAAAAAAATAAATCTTCCCCCGAAGAAAAAGACTGGAGAAAAGATTATCAATTGTCCCGCGCAGTTGATTTGGTTAAAGCGCTTAATGTTTATACTTCTTCAAAATAAGGTTAGACATGTTAAGAGATAAAATTGAAAAATATGACAAGCTTATAACTGTTTTTTTGGTAATCATTGCCTTTACTTTAGGTGTGGGATGGTGGGTTGCAGAAGAAAAAAGCGAACCCATATACGCATCGAAGATTGATAAGCTTTTATATGAAAACAAAAAAGAAACAGCTCCTCACATCGTGCTTACACTTCCTAACAAGTTGGTTTTTAAAAAAGCGGAAAACTCAAAAGAAATTTTGGTGGATGCAAACGAAGAAAACATCATTACAAAAAAAACAAAAAATAAAGAAAAGTTTTCTTTGGAAAAGTTACTGCAAAATGTTCCAACCGTTTTTACTCTGCAAGGAAAATCCCCGACTGCAGAGCTTAAATTCGTAACGGCAAACGACGATCTTTTAGAAACAACCGAAAACAACCTGACTTTGCCAAAAAAATCTGCAGAGGGCTTGTTGCCATGGGTTGCTTACGGAAACTTTGTTAAAACAGAACCCAATTTTAAGAAAGTATCTATAATATTAAGCGGCTTGGGTATGGATTTTAACACCGTGTCGAAGGTTGCAGAAGCGTTTGATTCGGAAATTTCAATGAGCTTTACCCCTTATTCTTTGGATATTAACAAAAATATTATAAAATCACGCGAAACCGGTCATGAAACATATGTCGATATACTATTGTCGTCCAAAGATTTTTACAAAGAAGATAAAGGCCCTTTATCGCTAAGCAGATCATTGCCAAAAGAAGAATTGCTTGAACGATTCAAAAAAAGTATTTCGGCAAAGGCTCCTTTGGGCGGTGTGGTCTTTAAGGACGGATATATTGACAAAACAAACATTTTGGTTGCACAAAATCTTTTCTTGGAAGCAAAAAATAGAGGATTACTTGTTATTGATGCAACAAACGACGGTGTGTTGGATATAGTAAAAACTGAAGGCTTAGCTCATAGAAAAGCCGATATTGTTATAGATAAAGATATTGATAAAGATTTGGTTAAAAAAGTTTTGGAAAAAGCAGAAACAATTGCTTTTAATAAAGGTCAGGTTATGATTGTTGCTGATCCGAAGCCTTTTATTATAATAGAATTGTATAATTGGATAAAAACTTTTTCTCCTCAGGTTTCTTATGAAGAAGCTAAAAATGTTGATATCAAAAAACCCTTTGCTTTGGTTCCTGTTTCTAATTTGGTTGTTGAATAATGAAAAAAAAATATCGTAAAAACGTGGGAATTGTTGTTTTTAAAAAAGATAAAGTTTTGGTTTTTGCACGAGCAGATCAAAAAGGTTTGGCATGGCAGTTTCCTCAAGGCGGGGTTAACGAAAACGAGAATCTTTTTGACGCAGCAACAAGAGAATTGTTCGAAGAAACCGGAATTACAAACACCAAATTTGTTACCAAAACACCTTTCTTTGTCAGATATGATCTGCCGTCTGATTTGATAAGAAACAACAAAAGAGGATTTTGCGGACAAGAACAAGTTTGGTTCTTGTTTGAGTTTTTGGGCGAAGATAACGAAATAAACTTTTTTGTTAATCCGGAAGAAATAGAATTTAAATCTTTTGAATGGGTTGAACCCAAAGAAGCTATTGACAGAATTGTTGAATTTAAAAAAGATGTTTATAAAAAAGTTATAAATTATTTTGCCGATTTTATTGGAGAAAAATAAAATGGCTGACAGCTTCGAAAACGAAAAAAACAATATCTTGTCGCTTATAAAAGAAGGCATAAATTGCAATTTTGAACTATTTTCAAAACAAAAACAAAGTGTTAAAAAGTTGTTGTTTTTTGCGTTGATGAATGCGGCAAATAATAAAACAGTAACAAAATCTAATTTTCAAAAACTCGTGAGTAAGATTTTTAAATCTTACCTGATTAAGCTTATTAAAGACGCCTTGGATGATGATGATTGGGATGATGATTTGTTGGTTGAAATAAACAAAATAATCGCATCTGAAAAACTGCTAAAAAAAACAGATTTGAACAAAGTTTTTACTCCAGAAAAAGTTCAAAACTTACTAAAAAAGAAAACATCGGGAAAATCTGTTAATGAAATGGTAAAACTCATCAGCTCGCTGCGTGACTTAAAAACAAACCACAGAGAAACTCCCGACGAATTTAAGAAAAGAGAAAGAAATCAACGAATTTATGTGGCTCAAAGAACAAGAGAACGCGCAGCCCATACAAGATAGTTATTCAACGCTTTCAACCAAGCGATCCAGATTATCTCTTTCCGAATCTTTATATCCTTTTGATTGTTCTGTCTTTTTTTCAATGTTTTCACTTGCTTTTTTAATTTGCGGGCGGGTTAATTTTTCAAACAAAATTTGTGTTTCGTCTTTTGCCTTTGTGCCTTCCTCTTCGTTACTCACCTTTTGGTTTACAATGTCGGCTTGTTTTTTTATCATATCCAAAGTTTCTTGAGGTATCATTTCTTCGAGAGGTTTGGCAAACGATCCGGCCAATTTATAGTATTTTGATTCTTTTAAGAAGTCTTCTTGCTTGTCTTCAGGAATAATCCAACCAACCATTATATTAAACAAAACCACCAGCAAAAAAGCTCTCATAATACCGAAAAACAAGCCTAAAAACCGATCCAAACCATTTAGTTTGCTTGTGCGAATTTTTCCGACTATCTCTCCCGTTGAACAAACCCAAATAATGAAAAAAACAACAAAAATAAGCAACGATGTCAAAACACCGGCCAAAATTCCGTTTTCTACAATCTTTTGCATAAAAGGCATCAAGTGTGGCAGCATATAGATAACTGATATTGTAGCTAAAGTCCATCCGGTTATGGACAACACTTCTTTAATTAATCCCCTGCTTAAACCTATTAGCGCAGAAACAACCACAACACCTAAAATTATATAGTCAACATTATTCATTTGATACATTTTTTAATCCTAATCAAACAAGTTTATCAACCTTTGAACGTTACCCATCTCATGCAAACCCATGTTTACAGAATATTTTTTGTCGGTTGAACGCCCTTGAGGAATTATTGCACTGTTAAATCCGAGTTTTTTAGCCTCTTTCAGTCTTAACGAAGGCTGCGAAACGGCTCTTATTTCTCCGGACAAACCTATTTCGCCAAAAATCACCATATCTGCCGGCAACGGCTTATTCTTCAAAGAAGATATTATAGCCAAAGCAACTGCTAAATCCGCGGCGGGTTCGGTTATGCGAAGACCTCCGGCTATATTAAGGTAAACATCCTGAGAACTTAAGTTTATGCCTCCTCTGGCTTCTAAAACCGCCAAAACCATTGCGAGCCTGCCGGAATCCCACCCGACAACAGCTCTTTTCGGAGTTGAATAGCCTGTAGGACTGACCAAAGCTTGTATTTCTACCAAAACAGGTCTGGAACCTTCTACTCCGGCAAATACACAAGATCCCGATATATTACCCTGACGTTCTGCCAAAAACAAAGCTGAAGGATTTGCCACTTCAACCAGTCCCTTATCCTGCATTTCAAAAACACCTATTTCATCGGTTGCGCCATAACGGTTTTTTACGGCTCTCAAAATTCTGAAGTGATGACCTCTTTCTCCTTCAAAATATAAAACAGTATCAAGCATATGTTCTAAAACACGAGGCCCCGCTATTTCGCCTTGCTTGGTTACATGACCAACCAAAAACAGTGTAAATCCTTTGCTTTTTGCAAGCTTTATAAGCTCGTAGCTGCATGCTCTTACCTGTGTAACGCTTCCGGGGGTTGACTCTACTTCATCAAGATACATAGTTTGTATGGAATCTATTACAACAACCGAAGCTTTTGATTTTTCTAAAGTGGTAATAATATCTTTTATTTCTGTGCATGAAGCCAGTTTTACGGGTGTTTTTTCCAACTCAAGTCTTTTTGCTCTTATTCTTATCTGATCAACAGCTTCTTCACCCGATATATAAAAAACTTCATGATTTTCTTTCAAAGAGGAAACTTTTGCACAGGTTTGAAGCAAAAGTGTTGATTTTCCTATTCCGGGATCTCCGCCCACAAGTATAACCGAACCGGGAACCAAACCTCCGCCGCAAACCCTGTCTAATTCGCCTATTCCCGTAACAACCCGATTTAAGGGTTGTTGTTCTCCGCTCAGCGACATAAATTCTATTTCTTTACCTTTTTGCTTGCGAGGATTGAAGTTTGAAAAACCTCCGCCATTCAGGTTTTCTTCCTGAATATTGTTCCATTCACCGCAAGCATCACATCTGCCTTGCCACTTCGGATATACGGCTCCGCATTTTTGACAAACATATTGCTTTAAGTCTTTTTTAGCCAAAGCTATACTCCTGTTTTTATGGGACCTTGAGATTTTCCGTTAATAAACTGAACAACATATGGATTTTCTGTTTCATCCATCTCTTTAACCGTTCCTTGCCAAATAATCTCGCCCTTATAAAGCATGGCCACTCTGTCGGCAATTTTACGAACGGAAGCCATGTCGTGAGTGATTGTTAAACCTGTCGCCCCCAAACCTTTCACCGATTCAACTATCAAATCGTTGATAACATCAGCCATAATAGGATCTAATCCGGTTGTCGGTTCATCAAAAAATATTATTTCCGGCTTTGATATTATTGCTCGGGCCAAACCAACTCTCTTTTGCATTCCTCCGGACAACTCCGAAGGCGATAAATCGGCAACATCAGGATCCAAACCCACCGAACGCAAAACTCTTATTGCTTCATTTTTGGCATCTTTTTTGTTGTATCCTTTGTTTTCCAGCAAATCAAAGGCCACATTTTCCCAAACTTTCAAGCTGTCAAAAAGAGCTCCTCCCTGAAAAAGCATTCCCATTTTTGAATGAAGGAGTTCTTTTTCGCTTTCTGCTAAGCCGACAACCTCTTTATTATCAACCTTTATAGATCCTTCTTCCGGTGTTAAGAGGCCTTGAATGCATTTGATAAGAACGGATTTTCCCGTGCCTGAACCGCCAATAACAACTAAAGATTCACCTTTTTTTATATCAAGGTTAACCCCTCTTAAAACAGCCTTTTTTCCAAAAGATTTATAAACGTTTTTTAGGCTTATTTTTACATCCGACATTTTAAACACCTTTATTTTGAGAAAAACAACTCGGTAACAATATAGTTAAATATTAAGATAAGGATCGAAGAAGATACAACAGCGTTAGTTGTAGCAGCCCCTACACCTTGCGCACCTCCCTTAGATTTATAACCGTTATAGCACCCCATCAACGCAATGATAAAACCAAAAACCGCAGCCTTTACCACACCGGTTGTGATATCCAAAGCTTGCAAATCGTTTATAGTTGCGTTGATATAGTTTGCAGGATTAAATCCCAGTTTGTAAACACCTACAACATAGCCGCCAAAAATACCTATAACATCTCCTATCAAAACCAAAATCGGCATAACTATTAAACCGGCCCAAATTCTTGGAGCAACCAAATATTTAAACGGATTAGTTGACAGGGTTGTCAGAGCATCAATTTGTTCGGTAACACGCATTGTGCCTATTTCTGCAGCCATTGCAGCCCCTATTCTGCCGGCAACCATTAAGGCAGACAAAACAGGCGCCAACTCTCTGGTTACAGAAATTAAAACAACGCTTGCAACCATGCTTTCCGCGCCAACAGTGGCAAATCCGGAATAACTTTGTAAAGCAATAACCATTCCCGCAAATATTGTAGTCAGTCCGACAACAGGCAAAGAATAAAACCCCATATCAACAACCTGATTCCACAAAATGCGCCCATAAAAAGGAGGTGTTAAACAATTGTATAAAGTTTGGGCAACAAATACAAACAATTCTCCAACCTTGAATGTGAAATTGACAAGAGGTCTTCCTTGTTTGCGTAAAAATTTTTCAATTTTGCGTAAAAACAACATCTCTAATCCCGTTACTTATGTTAACATTTTGATTACATTCTATATTTTTGATTATAATTAATCAACCGACTTTTTTAAATCCGCACAACAAACTTAGCGCAGCCAAAACCTTTTCGGGAGCCGAAACTTCTTTCGGATTTATTCTTATAAGAGGAACCTTTACTCCTGAAAAATCATAAAATTCCGGCTCAGGCATGCGCTCTGTTTTTTCTGCGTCCAGAGATACAATCATGTTTATTTTTGCCTTTTTTACAAAACCGACACTAACTATGCCAACACCTCTCACTTCCAGCAAACCCTGTATGTTTTTCGGTGCAGAAGCCATAATTTTTTTTGATGAAACTTCAATATCAACTCTATCGTCTGCAATAAGCTTGGCTTTTTGATTCAAAATAAGGCGTAAAGCAAGGTCTGATTTGCCTTTACCGGAAGATCCTAATATGATTATTCCTTTTGTTTTTATTTTGAGTGCGGTTGCATGAATATTTTTCTTCATTATATTTTACTCAAACGCGAAATTTTGTTTTCCGAAAAAGCTTCAATACTTATGATTCTTTCATCGCCCTTAGTTGTTATGAAAACATCAAAAACATCTTTAGGCATCCATCCCTTTGCCTTTTCAGGCCATTCCAAAAGACTTACCCCTCCGTATATTGCCTCTTCAAAACCAATCTCAAAAACTTCATCAGGGTTTTTCAGACGATATAAATCAAAATGAAAAATTTTGAAATCTGAGGCGTCGTATTCCTGAACAAGTGTAAATGTGGGGCTGGGAACATCATCAGCTTGGGTTAGTTTTTTTATAAAAGCTCTGGCAAAAACACTTTTGCCCACACCTAAATTCCCATGAAGGGCAAAAACATCGCCTTTTTGTGCTATCTTTGCTATTTTTTCAGCAATTTCATTTGTTTGTTGTTCTGAAAAAGATGAAAAGTTTACCTGCATTTTTTATCCCGATCCATTAAAAACCCCAAACACTTTTTCTTTTTTTGTCTTTTTTTATCACTTTGACTTTGTTTTTGCGCATTTTGATTCTATCCCAATCCCACGGCATATAAAAACGACCTTGCCACAAGCCTCTATAATTTGCGGAAGCCTGATTTTGATATGCTTTATACGCTTCTGTTTGTCTTGTGTCGGCAACAGCCCAACCGGAATTAACCAATGCAGCCCCGATGTCATATGATCCCAACATACAGACTGCTGAAAATGTACCTCTTTCTATTTCTTGCAAAATATGGCATTTAACCTGATTTTCTGCAAGCCAGCCGCTAAGCCAAGATATTGCTTGTTGTCCGCACCTATATCCCCTGCCCTGACCATCAGCACATGTTTGTGTTGCCTTCGGAGCTGCTACCCCGTAAAGTTTTATAAACATATTGTTTAAGTAAAAACTATCTCCCGAAACAACTTGTGTATAACCTAAAACCGCAGGATAATTCAGCGGATTGAATTCTAAAACAACCTCTTCTTTTTCAGGAAAAAAACTTTCAATAAAATTTTCTTTTAATATCGGATGATTATCTTCGCCGACTAAATTTATGTTTCCGTCTTCAACAAATTCTTCTTGAGCTTGAGTTTCTTCTTTTTTTGCTGTTTCTGTAAAATTTTGAGCCGAAACAGTATTTTTTCCTAAAAATCTTTTTAAGTTGTCGTTTGTGTTTTGAATGCCTCCGGAAAAAGCTCCTATTGCATATAAAACAAAAATAATAAGGGTTATAACAATGAAAATTGAAGGTAAACACCCCATTGCTCGCCAAGCCATTTTGGCAAAAAAGTATATTGCCATAAAACCTATAATAAGACCTAAGAAACCACCACCTTGAACTAAGATATTATTACTCTGAGTTCCGGCTCCGCCCACGAATATCAAAAAAATAGCGGTCATGCTGATAAATATTTTTTTTAAGAATCCCATTTCTTTTTTCCAAAAATTTATTGATATAAGGAAAGTCTATTATAATTAGGTAAATATATTATTAAATAAAAAAAGCCCGCGAGGGGCTTTTTTTGTTTATCCTACTTTTTTACAATAACAATGACAGTGACATTCTCCGTCGCGTTCTATGTCCGAACGACACAAATCCGAAATACAATAACGATCCGGATTTTTACCGTCGCAAGGGCATCTGTGCCATTCCGCATCACCAAACATCATTTGTTTTGCATTAGCTATTTTTTGAACATTTTTGGTTGTTGTGTATCCTGCTTTTTCACAGTTTTCCAACATCTTTTCAAGTATTGTCATTTTTTGTTCCTTCTTCGTTTATTCAATAAATTTTATAGAAAACTTTTCGTTTTTCGGGCTTTCATCTTTAAATACAGCGTTTTGTTCCGGTATTTCAAGATTTTTTCTCTGGTTTAATATGTTTACAATCATATCGAGTTCCGCAACAGATGAATATTGCAAAACAACCTTACCTCCTCCTTGTTTGCTTGGCGTTATTTTTATGCGTAAACCAAGCTTTTCTTTCAGATTTTGTTCAATATCCGTTACATCGGAAGATTTTACGGGTTTTTTTGATTTTGACTCAGACGATTGCGGCTCTTTCTCAAAATTCTTTTGTTGCGATACGAGTTCCTCAACCTGACGAACATTCAGTTCTTCTTTGATAATCTTATCGGCCAAAATTGAAGCGTTGTCAAGCCCCACCAAACAGCGAGCATGACCAGCCGAAAGTTTACCTTCACTAACCAAAGATTTTATTTCTTCAGGCAAAGAAAGCAAACGCAATGTGTTGGCTATATAACTTCGTGACTTGCCTACAATATTAGCTATTTTTTCCTGCGTGTGTGAAAAGCCGTCTATCAGATTTTGATAAGCTAAAGCTTCCTCTATCGGAGAAAGATTTTCTCGCATAAGATTTTCAACCAAAGCTATTTCTAAAACTTCTTGATCGCTTAAATCTTTAATAATTACAGGAACCTCCCGTAAACCGGCGATTTTTGATGCACGCAAGCGTCTTTCACCGGCAATAAGTTCGTATCCGTTTTCTTTTTTACGAACTATCAGAGGTTGTAAAACGCCTTTGTCTTTGATTGATTCTGCCAATGAATTTATGGCATTTTCATCAAAATCGCGTCGCGGTTGAAACTGACTGACAGTAATACTGTCAATATTTATACTGGTGTCATGAGTAACTGTTTTAAGTTCGTCATTTAACACATCTTCATTCATTTCACCCAGCAAGGCTTCTAAGCCTCTGCCCAGACTTTTTTTCTTTTTTTCATCAATCATGCTGCCAACTCTCTTTCTCTTTTCAAAACTTCTTTGGTTAAACCGATATAAGCTTGTGATCCCGAACATTTAAAATCGTATAGCAATACAGGTTTTCCATGCGACGGTGCTTCAGAAATTCTGACATTGCGCGGAATTACAGTGTCATATACTTTTTTACCGAAAAAACTTCTAACATCATCTTCAACCATTTGTGTAAGGTTGTTTCTTTTATCATACATTGTTAAAACAACCCCGTGCAGTGTTAGCGACGGATTAAAATTCTTTTTTATGGTGTTTATGTTTTTTATTAAATCAGAAATTCCTTCCAAGGCCAAAAACTCACATTGTAAAGGAATTATAACAGCATCTGATGCAACCAACGCATTTACTGTTACAAGACTCAATGAAGGAGGACAATCTATTAAAACATAATCATAATTTACAGCATCTTTTTCTAAAGCTTTTTTTAATAAAAATTCTCTTTTTACAACATCAACAAGCTCTATTTCGGCAGCAGCCAAATCAGCAGATGACGGAATTAATGAAAAACCCGGAATTTCACTCCAAACTATTGCGTCTGCCAGTCGCGCAGCCCCGATTAATACATCATATGAAGACTTCATTGATCCTTTTTTCTCGATTCCCATTGATGTTGTTGCGTTGCCTTGAGGATCAAGATCAACCAACAATACTTTTTTACCGGCAGCCGCCATAGCGGTTGCAACATTTACGGCGGTTGTTGTCTTACCGACACCACCTTTACGGTTTGCGACAGCTAAAATTCTTGGCATTTATTTTCTCCTTTTTTTGATAGCTTGGTTATAATTAAAATTTTTCCTTCATCTGATATTGAGCTTGGTTCAATACAGCATTTAAAATTCCATTTTTTATGAGCAAGTGAAAGTTCTTCAGCATATTTTTTTCCTTTCGGAAAAATACAAACAGTGTTTTTTGAACAAAACCTGTATGAATAATTCAACAGATTATCAAGAGATGTCATTGCTCTTGAAGTTATAACATCAAACTTTTGAGTTTTAACATTTTCGATTCTATCGTTTATTATTTGAACCTTTGTTCCGGTTTTTTCGGCGACCTCTTTTAAAAACACTGTTTTTTTCTTAATACTCTCAACCATGCTTATATTTAAATACGGCGTTTCTGTTTTTGCAATTATTGCTAAAACAAGAGCAGGAAAACCAGCCCCAGAACCAAAATCTATTAAGGTTTCCGCGCCTTTTGGAATATACTTAAAAAGCTGAACAGAGTCTTCAAAATGGCGTGTTTTTGCTTGTAACAAACTTGAATCACTAACCAAATTTATCTTTTCCTGCCATTCAATAAGAAGAGTGTGGTAGGTGTTTAAATCGGTAATTGTTTCATGTGAAACATTGTATTTTTCTGCAATATTTTTCATAATTTATTTTTTATATTTTTTATAAAAAATTTAAAATAAAAAAATAACAGTTATAAACACATATTTACAACAAAAACAAAATTTATTTTAAAACAACAACTTAAACACCTGATATTGAATCTTTCTCTTAAAAAGAAAAACGTTTTTTACAACCAAGTTCTTTCAATTTGTTTTCAACCTCAACAAAATGAGAGGCTGTTTGTGAGGTTTGATGAGCATCGTCGCTTATAATTAAAGGAATTTCTTTTTTTATCATCTCTTTTATCATCCACCAATCAGGAAATGGGCGCCCAATACGTCGGAGACCTCCCGTGTTTATTTCGCAAGCGGTATTGTGTTTATATAAAGCGTCTATTACTTTATACTTATATTCATCCCATTCTGAACCGGTGCATAAATTAAACTGGCAACAATAGTCTATGTGGGCTATAAATTTGAAATAACCGCTTTTTATTGACATTAAAATATTTTCCCAATAATTACGCAAAAGTTCATCCTTCTCCTCTTTTGTTAAAGAGGGCAGGGTGTTTAGAAAATATATGCCACACATTAAATCTTCTGCTTTGCTGCGAATAAAGTGTGTTGAGCCTATAATATAATCGGGATTTAGCTCTTTCATTATAAATTCAAAGGATTGGTGCCACTCTTTTGAAGGAAAAAAATCAACTTCCAACCCTTTATATACTTTTATGGAGTGTTTTGCGGCCGCCTCATCTATCGATTCGAAACTTTCTTTGTATATATCAACGAATTTATTGTTGTCTGAAAAAAATTGCGGACTCATAAAAGGCATTTTGGCTATTGTCGGATGACACACACAATGATTACTGATTCCAATCTTGGAAAAACCCTTTTCTTCGTATGCGGAAATCATTTCGTCGGGTGTGTTTCTGCCGTCAAAAATCCCCTTAAAGCTTGTGTGACAATGATAGTTACAGTTTTGCATAAAAAATCTCCTTGATTGGCAAAACTATAATAAACAAATTAAGATATCTTTAACAGAGTATAGACATCACAACCGCACAACTTGTCAAAACAGGCTTTGTTTTGTTCGGCTCCAACTTTCAAATTTTTTGTTTGCTCGTCGGTCAGATTGTAGCGGTTACGAATACACTCCAAACGAGCTTCATATTTAACAAGGTCTTTGCCTTCAGAAATAATGTCGCAAAATTGAATTAAACGATCGTAATAATCAAACTCAATTTTTGACAACAACTCTTTTGTTTGAGAAAGAAAATTTTTATTATACGAAGTATAGTCTTTGAAACTAAAATCTTTTATGGGAAAACTATGAGTTAAGCAAATTTTTGCAATATCCGGAAAACCTAAAGACATCATTTGATAGTATCCTTCTAAAAAATGAGGCATACCGAGTTTTTCGTTTTTTATTTTACCATAATCATGAAGCAAACCCAAAGCATATGCTTTTTCTTTATCTAAACCACTTTTTTCAGCTATTATTGAAGCCGTTTTTGCAACAATCGTTGTATGATAAATATAATCTATTTTTATTTTATCGCTTGCATAAGAAAGAACCCCCGAAAGACTTTCTTGCCACAAACATATCATTTGTTTTATATCAGGTAATTTACTCATTTTTTTATATATCCAAGTAATGCTGTTATGGCTGCAGGCGTCACTCCCGGTATGCGAGAAGCCTCACCTATGGTTGAAGGCTTAACCGATGAAAGCTTAAATATCATTTCACGAGAAAGTCCACCTATTTTTGAATAGTCAATATCTTCTCTTATTTTTAAATTTTCATCTTTCTTGAAAACTTCAATATCAGCAAGCTGTCTTTTTATATAGCCTGAATATTTTGCTTCTATTTCTATTTGTTCAAAAACATCGTTGGAAATATTTGCTAAACCAGGCCATATGTTTAATAGTGTTTCATGTGAAACATCTTGGTAAGATAAAAGATTAAAACAAGTCTTTTTAGAACCGTCTTGCTTTATATTTAAATTTACAGATTTTAGGTCTTTTGCCGAAACAGACAGGTTGTTGCTTAATTTTCTAAAAGCTTCTACTTGTTGTTTTTTATCTTTAAATACACTGTATCTTAAAGGACTTACACAACCTATTTGATATCCTTTTTCGGTTAGACGCATATCCGCATTGTCTGCGCGCAAATAAAGCCTGTATTCAGAGCGTGAGGTAAACATACGATATGGTTCGTCAACACCTTTGGTGATAAGATCGTCTATCATAACCCCAATATATGCCTCTGAGCGGTCAATAGTAAATTCTTTGTCACTGTTTTGTGATTTTAGGGCCGCATTAATACCTGCAACCAATCCTTGAGCTGCAGCTTCTTCATAGCCTGTTGTTCCGTTTATTTGACCGGCAAGGAACAAGTTTTTTATCTTTTTACATTCAAGTTTATTGTTTAATTCTTTAGGATCAACATAATCATATTCTATTGCATATGCGGGTTTCAAAATTTCAACATTTTCTAAGCCCTTCATAGTGTGAATGAAAGCATCTTGAACATCTGCAGGTAAGGAGGTTGAAATCCCGTTAGGATAAACAACATCTGTGTTCAAACCCTCAGGTTCCAAAAATATTTGGTGAGATGTGCGGTCTGCAAATTTGACTAATTTATCTTCTATGCTTGGACAATATCTGGGGCCTAATCCGGTAATTAAGCCGGAAAATAAGGCACACTTGTTGAAGTTGTCACGAATTATTTTATGAGTTTCTTCGTTGGTGTGGGTTATATAGCAACTTATTTGCGGATTAGAAATTTCTTTGTTTAGAAAAGAGAAGGGGGTTGGTTTTTCATCACCTTCTTGTTTTTCCAAAATATCCCAGTTTATGGTTTTTCCGTTCAAACGGGCAGGTGTTCCTGTTTTTAAGCGCCCTAAATTTAATCCCATTTGCTTTAAATACGGTGTTATACCGGAACATGAAACATCATCTATCCTTCCACCAACCGTTGTTTCGTGACCTATAAATATAAGTCCGTTTAAAAATGTTCCTGAAGTTAAAATTACAGCTTGGGATTTTATAACCGTTTTGTCAGATAAAATTATGCCTTTTATCTTGTTTTCTTCAAAAACAAGACCTTCTGCAGAAGCTTCAATTATTGTGAGGTTTTCTTGCTCGTTGAGAGCTTCTAACATGTGTTTTTTATATAATTCTCTGTCGGCTTGTGCTCGCGGACCTCTAACAGCAGGGCCTTTGGATTGGTTAAGCATGCGAAACTGTATTCCGGCTTTATCAATGACTTTTGCCATTAATCCGTCAAGAGCATCTATCTCTCTGACTAAATGTCCTTTTCCTAATCCACCTATGGCAGGATTGCATGACATTGCACCTATTGTTGATATTTTATGGGTTATCAAAGCTGTTTTTGCTCCCATTCTTGATGATGCGCCCGCCGCTTCACAACCGGCATGACCGCCTCCGACAACTATTACATCAAATTCTTCTAACATTCTATTTCCCAATACAAAAAGAGCCGAAAATTTTATCTAATATTTCATTTATCTCTATTCTTCCGGTGATTTTTCCGATCTCTCTACAAGCTAATCGCAAATCTTCGGCTGAAAGCTCTATTTCTTTATCAAAATTAAAGTTTTCCAAACAATTAACAGTGTTTCTTAAAGCTTCTTGATAACGTTGACGAGTTATTAAATATCCGGAAGTTGAAGAAAATTCTTCAGATATCTTGTTTCCTATAATTTCAAATATATCTTCAATTCCTTGATTTTGTTTTGCTGAAATGGTTGTATAACCTTTATTTTTAAGCAAACTTATTGTTTCTTGAGATAGTTTGTCGCATTTGTTGGCAACATAAATGCTTTTGTTTCCTGCAATATTTGAAAACTCTTGCGGAATTGTTTTTTCGGCATCAAATAAACATATTACAAAATCGGCTTCGTTTGCTTTTTTGTAAGCTATTTCTATTCCTTTCTTTTCAATAGATTCATCTGTATTTCGCAAACCTGCAGTATCTGTTATAATTATCGGATATCCTCTTACATTAAGATGAATATCTATAGCGTCACGGGTTGTTCCTGCTATGTCTGAAACAATTACGGCCTCTCTGCCGACAATGGTATTTACAAGCGATGACTTGCCGGAATTAGGTTCGCCTATAATTGCAACTCTAAAGCCATCTCTCAGCCTTTCACCAATATTATTACCCGAAAGATGCTTTTTTATATCTTCTTTAATTTTAAATACAGTGTTTTGCATATTTTCAATAATGTCAGAAGGTAAGTCTTCATCAGGGAAATCTATGTATGCTTCAAGGTGACTCATTATTCTTAGGAGTTCTTCTCGCCATCCGTCATAAAGATTTTTTAGATTTCCTTCTATTTGTCTTAATGCGTATTTTTGTTGTTCGGAGGTTTCAGCATCTATAAGATCTGCTAAACCTTCGGCTTCGGTTAAATCCATTTTGTTGTTATAAAACGCTCTTTTAGAAAATTCTCCGGCTTCGGCTAAACGAAAATCTTCTAGTGATGACAAACAAGCCAATACTGATGATATGACAGCTTTTGAACCATGAAGATGAAGTTCTACGATATCTTCTCCCGTAAAAGAGTTTGGTGCAGAAAAATACATAATCAGGGCTTTATCCAGCAGATTGCCCGATAAATCTTTAATATTTGAAAAATAGGCTTTTCTGGGAATTATATTTTCTACAGAAATATCTGTCATGTTTCTTATAACATTGATTGCTTTGTCGCCTGATATACGAATTATGGCAACACCGGATTTTCCGTTTACGGTTGATAGAGCATATATGGTTTTGTTTGTCATTTGATTTTTCCTCTTGTTTTAGAGTTATAAAATCATTAGAAAAATCTTGCAAGCACAAAAAAGCTTTTTTTTGACTCAAGAGAGGGTTTTTATATTTTTTTAATCAATATATTATAGAATCTTCTAAATTCTTTTGTGTGGGCTTCCTGCGAAGCTGTTTTTTTAGAGGAAAATATGAAAAAATTAATAATTTGGGATTTTGACGGTGTTATTGCCGATACAGAAAAACTTTGGGTGATTAACAGAATGGAAGTTTTGAATCAATCTTACGGAACAAATTGGAGTTTGATTGATACTTTTAAAAATATCGGCGGAATGAGCGATAATGATAAAAAAGTTGTTTTTGCAAAATTGGGAATAAATATTGATGATGCTTTTTGGAAAAAAGTTTGGGCAATGGATGCAAAAAAATATGAAGAAGGTTTTGTGTTAACAGACGGACTTGAAGATATTTTTAATAACAAAAATTTTGAACAATGTATTGCAACCGGAGGAATTAAAAATAAAACAAAATTAAAAATTGAAAGTGTGGGTATCAGAAAATATTTTCCGGAAGAAAAAGTTTTTACGGTGGATATGGTTAAAGTAGGAAAACCTGAACCTGATTTGTTTTTATTGGCGGCAAAATCTATGGGATATGAACCAAAAGATTGTATTGTGGTGGAAGATTCATTAGCAGGGCTTAGAGCTGCTATAAGTGCAAAAATGACTCCTGTTGCTTTTATTCAGTATAGCAATGATTATTATAAAGAAGAAATTAAAAAAATGCCTGTAGAACATGTTTTTGATAATATGAAAGATGTGAATGAATTTTTGATAAAAAATTTCAGTTAATAAAAAAAGCTCCTAATTCAGGAGCTTTTTTTTGTTTAAGAATTCATGTTATTAAAGAAGTCGTTATTATCTTTGCTGACTTTTAATTTATCAAGCAAAAATTCCATGCCGTCGGTCATTCCCATTTGCATAAGAACACGACGTAATACCCACATTTTGGTAAGAATATCTTTATTTACCAAAAGTTCTTCTTTTCTGGTGCCGGAACGGGTTATATCAATGGTTGGGAATAATCTCTTATCGGTTAATTTTCTATCCAATATAATTTCAGAATTACCTGTTCCCTTAAATTCTTCAAAAATAACTTCGTCCATTCTTGAACCGGTATCAATTAGTGCGGTTGCAATTATGGTTAGTGATCCGCCTTCTTCAACATTGCGAGCGGCTCCAAGAAGCCTTTTAGGCCTTTGGAGTGCATTGGCATCTACACCACCGGTTAAAACTTTTCCTGATGAAGGAATAACTGTGTTGTAGGCTCTGCCAAGACGGGTGATTGAGTCGAGTAAAATTACAACATCTTTTTTATTTTCAACGAGCCTTTTAGCTTTTTCAATAACCATTTCAGCAACTTGAACGTGACGTGTTGCCGGTTCATCAAAAGTTGATGATATAACTTCGCCTTTAACAGAGCGAGTCATATCGGTTACTTCTTCAGGGCGTTCATCTATCAATAAGACCATTAAATAGCATTCAGGGTGGTTTTCTGCAATAGCATGAGCTATATTTTGCAACATCACCGTTTTACCTGTGCGAGGAGGTGCTACAATCAGACCTCTTTGTCCTTTTCCTTGCGGAGATATTAAGTCTATAACGCGGGTGGTATAATCTTTATCACCGCAAATTATATCAAAATTCAGTTTTTCATTCGGATATAATGGTGTGAGGTTGTCAAAATTTACTCGCAATTTTGATTTTTCAGGATTATCAAAATTAATCTTATTTATATCTACCAAAGCAAAATATCTTTCGTTTTCTTTGGGTGCACGAATTTCCCCTTCAACTGTATCGCCGGTTCTTAGACCAAACTTTTTAACTTGAGCGGGAGATACATATATATCATCAGGACCTGCCAGATAGTTTGATTCTGAAGAACGCAAGAATCCAAAGCCGTCTTGCATAACTTCAATTACACCTTCACCTGTTATAGCTTCGTCTTCTCCAACTGTTTTTTTGAGAATTGCAAACATAAGGTCTTGCTTGCGCATTGAAGAAGCGTCTTCTATGCCAAGTTTCTCTGCTTGAGTTAATAACTCAACAGGAGATTTTTGTTTTAAATCTTTTAAATTCATAGTTACCTTTTTTGGGAAATTGTTTTGAGAAATAAATTTTTTTATTTATTGATTTTGGTATAGGTTGTTTTTTGAAAAATGTCAATTATTTTTATTAACAGCCCGAAGGGCCTAATAATATATTTAAAAAGTTTTGTTGTTATTTGTATATCGATGTGAGTCTTGTGGATTATTTTTTATCATCTGAGTTGTGCACAGGATTGATGCTTGTCGATAAGTTTTGGCGAATCCTTTTTTAATTTTTTGTTAACCTTTTGCTTTTTAATAACAATAGTATTGAAAAGAGAAATTTTAGTATTTTTTTTGAAATTTTGTTATCAACAGGGGAGGATAAAAAAATCTCTTGTTTATAAGTGTTGATTTTAAATTTTATATATGTGTAATAATATAAGATGAATTTTATAAAACGGTTTTTTATGCACAGATTTTGAGCCGTTTGTGGAAAAGTAGTCTAACCTTTTGATTGTAGGATAATAATATGAAGTTGGTTGCTATAACCGGTTCTATAGGTTGCGGAAAAACAACGATTGCTAAGATAATTAAAAAACTCGGGTATGCGGTTTTTGATATAGATGCTTGGGTTAGAGCATTGTATTATAATAAAAAATTCTTAGAAAAATTGAAAATAAATTTTAGTGAGTGTGTGAAAAACGGGGATATAGATAAGAGATGTCTTAGAAATTTGGTGTTTTCAGATGTTGAAAAACTTAATAAGTTGGAAAATTTAATTTATCCTTTTTTGAATAGAAAAATTAAAAATAAAATAAATTCAACAGCAAAAAAAAATTATTTATTTTTTCTTGATGCTGCTTTGCTTTTTGAAAAAAAATGGGATAAATATTGTGATGCTGTTATTTTAGCCGATGTGGATTATGAAATTCAAAAACAAAGAGTTATGAAAAGAGATAATGTTTCTGAAAAAGATTTTGAAAAAATTAATAATTTACAGATGAAAAATGAGGATAAGAAAAAATTTGCGGATTTTGTTGTTGATACGAATAAATCTATGAATTTGCTTAAAAGAGAATTGATATTAATTATAAAAGAATTGGAATTGTAAAAATGGTCAGAGAAATTGTTTTCGATACGGAAACCACAGGTTTTTATTATGATAAGGGTGACAGATTAATTGAAATAGGTGCGGTTGAGCTAGTAAATCATTTGCCGACCGGAAAAACTTATCATCAATATATTAATCCGGAAAGAGATGTTCCAGAGGATGCTGTGAAAGTTCACGGATTGACTTATGAGATGTTAAAAGATTATCCGACTTTTGATAAAGTGGCTGATGAATGGTTGGAGTTTGTGGGGGATGCTAAGTTGGTTGCTCATAATGCATCTTTTGATATGAATTTTGTTAATTATGAATTAAAACAACTTTCAAAACCACAACTTAATTGGGATGATTGTATTGATACATTAGCTATTGCTCGTTCTATGTTTCCGGGAGCAAGATGCTCTTTGGACGCTCTTTGTAAAAGATATAATATTGATAATAGTGCCAGAACTTTCCACGGAGCTCTGCTTGATGCCGAACTGTTGGCTGAAGTTTATTTGGAACTTTTGGGCGGAAAAGAACCAAGCTTGCTTTTGGATGCTAAAAAAAATAAAGAAAAAATTGCAATAAGTGAAAATAGAAATAGTGAAAAATTGTTCAGGCAACCGAGAATTTTTGATATAAGTGAAAATTATGAAGAAAATCATAAAACATTTTTGGAAAATGAAATTAAAAATCCGATTTGGAATGTTTAATTTTGTTGATTTGATATAATTTTTATTATAGCCTTTAAAAAATGAATTGTTAAGGAGTTGGAATTTTGATTTTCGGCAGAAATGTTATAATTTATGATTTGGATGAAACACTTTACGGAAAAACAGATTGGTTTTGTGATTTGTTAGACAAGACTATGGCTGAAGCTTTGGTTTATGATTTGGGTTTTGATATGGATGTTGAAAAAGTTAAAAACATGGTTACCGAATCATATAAAATTTACAGAGATGGCGGAGAAATTTTTTATAGAGATTATGGAATTAAACCGGAAGATTTGTTTAAGGCTTATCATAAAAGAAAACCTGTTGAAAAAATAATACCTTATGAAAATTTGTTGGAAAAATTGCAAAAAATTAAGGCTGATCAATATATTTTTACGGCAAGTGACAGATATGCTTCGGAAAAAATATTGAAACATTTGGAAATTTATGAATTTTTTAAGAATAAGTTTTATTCTGTTGAAGATTTTGGGGTTTTTAAGAAAAATAAAAATGCCGATGTTTATTACAAGTTTTGTGAAAAAATAGATAAAAATCCGAATGATTGTATATTTGTTGATGATAGTTATTCTAATTTGGAATTTGCTAAAGAAACAGGTATGTTAACAGTTAGAATTTATTATCAGAATAATTCGGCAAAAGACAAAAAATATATAGATTATGCTTACAAAGGAATCGAAAGTTTTTTGGAAGATGTAATTAAAAAACAAAAAGATTAATTGCAAATTTCGGATTCATATTTGTAGTTTTGCTCGTTGTCTAAAAATTTTTGTTGATTTAACATCTCTTTGTTTATGTATTTTACAAGAGGTGAAAGTTTTTTGTTGTATTGTTTTGATAATTCAAAACTTACTTTATTTATTTGATTCTTATCTGATATTGTTAAAGGTTTGGTTTCTTTTATTATTTTTTCTGCAGCAATCTTAAAAAGAGGAAGATAATATTCAAAAGTTTTTATGTTTATCAGATGATGAGTCAATTCATGGTACGAAGTTAGGTTGTATTTACAACTGTTTTTTCTTAAATCTCGGGATATATAAATTGTTGGAGAATCTATAGCAAGAAAAATAGTTACTTCTTTGGGAATTACGCATATTTTTTTGTTTTTTGACAAGAAGCCGAAAGTTTGGGTTTCTATGTTGAAATTGATTTTTATAGTTGTTAGTCCGGGGGTTTTGTAGTCTTTATCCAAAAGATGCAGTTTTTCGGACAATTCAGTCAGTTGATCGGTGTTTTTTGATGTATCTGTTTTTAATTTGCCAAAAGATGAATATAGGGTTATTTTTGGGTTAACGGCAACCTCTGCACAATCGGTATAAAAAAATGATGGTGCAAAAATATATAAAAAAACAAGAATTAATACAAAAAAAAGCTTTTTAATCATATAATGTATGTTATACAAAATAGGTTAATGTAAGGTTGATTAAAATGAAATATTTGTTGTTTGTTTTAATGTTTTTAATTGTCGGTTCCAGTGAGAGTTTTTCTTTTGAAAAAACAGATGATAAAACACCGGAGTATAAAAACATACAAAAAGAATATAAAAAAAATATAAAACAATATGCTAAAACAAAAAAAATTCCAAAAAACACTATTCCCGAAGAAGATTTGGTTAAAATGTTTTCAGGAAAAGTGTTTGTTGTTGAATATGATGTTTCTGAAATTGAAACAAATAAAGAAAACAGAGATTTTTTTAAGTTGGTTGAATAGTTTTATATCTCAAGAGCATACATATCGGTTATTTGCCATGTTGAATTGATATTCTTCATTACATAGATAATATTTCCGTTGCACAATCCAAACCAATTACCGTCGCAAGAACTTTGAGTGTGAACTTCTACAGCTCCGTCTGCACGAGGAACAAGTTTGGTTATTTTGTATGTTTGGAAGGTTGGTCTTTGTAAAGTTTCATCTTTCATGAATACGAAAGAAGGCAACCTGTCTTTGTTTTGCAGGCATTCCAAAAAGTCGGGATTTAGTGTGCATTTGGTGGCTAAATTAATTGTGCAAATTAAATCAGAAGATGAATTGCAACCTTCGGAAATGTTTTTTACATCAAAGGAAAACACAGTTTCTTTATCAAGAGAAGCAGAGGCTTCTTTGGTTTTTTCTTGAGTAGTATCTTTTGGTGAACAAGAAGCTATTAAAAACAAGGAAAAAAATATAAATGAAAATTTTTTCATGAGTAATCCTTTGGAAAAAAAAGTTATTATAGGTATGAATATATCAGATAAAAATAAAAAAGGAAGATTTAATCATCTTCCTTTTTTATTTTTTTGTTTGTTTTAGAAAGTGTATTTTACACCTAAAGAGTATTCTTGAGCGTTGTCGGCTCCGTCAACTTTATCTAACCAGATATAGCGACCGATTGCTCTGAAAGAAATGTTGTTGGTAAGGCTATATTGAATACCGGCACCGAGACGATATCCTAAGCCGTTGTCATCACCTTTTTCTTCAGGTGTTGTGATATCAAAATCATAATTAGCAATACCTGCGGTTGCTAATAAAGAAAACACTCTGTCGCATCCTAAAGGAAGGTATCCATATGCATCCAAACCATAGGCTGCAAAATCTGTTTTTACTTTTTCACCTTTGTAGTAATCGTTTGATTTATCAGAATTTTGATAAAAAATTTCAGTGCCGAAATATCTGTTATATTCGGTTCCGAGAATAACAGAATATGAGTTCATATCCGGAGTAACATCTTCAGCGTCTATTTCTGAATAGTTATATTGCAAACCAACATAAGGTCTGAATTCCAATGCATTGGCGTTTGTGCAGAAAAGTGTGCCGAACAATGCTAATAAACCTAATTTTTTTAACATTAAAGTCTCCCTTTTATTTTTTGTTTATTAATAAAAACAAATATACTATAAAATCATAAAAGAAAAAAGAAAAGAAAAAAATTACATAATTTGTTGTTTATATCGTTTTTTAATGTTAATATAATTGAAGTTGTTTCAAGGAGGAAAAATGTTTCTACATAAAAACAGTCAAAAAGGTGCCACAATGATGGAGGCTTTGGCTACTTTGACGGTTATTTCGATGTTGGGAATATCTATTATAAAAATGATAGGCGCTGTTTTTGATATGTTTAACCAGTCTATGATATCTTCCGAAATAAGAGATTTACAAAAAGCAATAACTTCAAAATATCAGTTTGACGGAACTTATAAAGCTTTGTTTACGGGAAATGCGGATGAAAATATATGTAAAGATAAATTAGCTCCGTTTAAAATGTGTAATAATAATAAACTGATTCACAGCGGAAAAGGAAGTGTTGTGGTTGAACAGGCGAAGGTGCTTGATATGAATGGAAATGTTGTTGATGCTAACGGACGATATTCCATTACTTTTGACGGTTTAAAAAACAAAACCTGCAGAACCTTAGCCAGTATGAATTGGTCTACAAAAGGTTCTTTGATTTTGTATAAATTAGAATTAAATAAAAATAAAGACTTTCAGGGAGATGCGACAAAAGAAGCTCTTTATAAGAAAACATTTGACTTGCCAAACAATAAAAAAGAAGATTCTTTTGTTCTTCCGGTTAATCCAAGTGATATTTCAGGCGCTTGTTCAAATGGTGATAATAATAGTATAAAATGGACTTTTTTCTAGGGGATGTTTTTTTGTTTAAGGTTAATGATATAAGAAAAAATAGTGATGTTTCAAAAACAAGATCGGCAAACAGAGTGGGCGGAAGTGAAAATTTTGCTGATTATTTGAGCGGAATTGCCGATAAAAAAGAAACACAAGTGCAAACAACGTCTAATATTACTTCAGTTGATGCTATTTTTTTGGCGCAAGCAGTTGATGGTGAGGAAGAAAAACTTATAAAAAGAAAGTTGATAAATAAGGGTAAAACTTTACTGGATAAGCTTGAGGAAATAAGAGACGGATTGTTGCTTGGAGAAATTTCTAAAGACAGACTTATTGAAATATCACGCTTGGTTAAGCAAAAAAATGCTGAAACTACAGATGAAAAACTTAAAGAAATTATTGATGAAATAGAGTTGAGAGTTGAAGTGGAATTAGCTAAGTTGATGTTGTAGAAATATAAAAGGAAAAAGCAATGTTTTTGCTTGAAATTTTATTTGTTTATTATATCTTTAGTGAAAATTTTGATATTGTTTTTTAAGGAGTTGTTTTATGGATAGTGAAGTTGTTCTTTCTCCGGACTACAGACCTTCGGCTGATGAAGAGTATATGTGCGAAAAACATTTGATGTATTTCAGACAAAAATTGCTTTTTTGGAAAAAGTCTTTAATCGGTCAGTCTATGGGAACTTTGGATGATTTGAAACAGGGCGGATTGAACCAGCCCGACCAAATTGATAGAGCCTCTTTGGAATCGGATAAAGCTTTGGAGCTTAGAACCAGAGACAGAGCAAGAAAACTTATTTCTAAAATTGATGATGCCTTGAAAAGAATTGAAGACGGTTCTTACGGATATTGTGAAGAAACAGGTGATCCTATCGGTTTGGAACGCTTGGAAGCTCGTCCGGTTACAACTTATTCTATTGAAGCTCAAGAACGTCATGAAAGAATGGAAAAAACTTATGACGATGAAGCATAAGTTTGGTTTTTAATTTTTTAGGGGATGAAATATCCCCTTTTTTTGTTTGGATTTTTGGTATGAGTAAAAATTTTATTTTAGCATCGCAATCGCCGCAGAGAAAAGCTTTGTTGGAACAAATAGGTTTTGTTCCGATGAAAACAGAACCGGCAAATATTGATGAAACCCCTCTGGCAAATGAAAAACCTTCGCAATATGTAAAAAGAATGGCTAGAGAAAAAGCTTTGTTTGTTTTTGAAAAAAATAAACAAACTGTTTTAGGAGCGGATACAGTTATTGTTTGCGGACGCAAAATTATTCAAAAATCATATAGTGATGATGAACAAACAAAAGTAATGGAGCTTTTGTCGGGTAGAAATCATAGGGTTTTGACCGCTGTTTGTGTGGTTGATAAAAATGGAAAAATTGCCGAAAGGCTTAATGTTACAAAAATAAAAATGAAAAAACTAAGCAAACAAGAAATTAAAGAATATGTTGCGTCAAAAGAATGGATGGGGTGTGCCGGTTATAAAATTGAAGGTCTTTTGGGCGCTTTTGTGGAAAATATTAACGGTTCATATAGTGGTGTTGTCGGTTTGCCTTTGTATGAAACAAGAAATTTGTTAATCGGAGCAGGGGTTGTTTAATATGATTGATGAGATTGTTGTTAGCAAAAACAATGGTGTTGTTAAAGTTGCTGGTTTGTTGAAAAAAGAATTGCGCGAATTTTTTGTGATTGATGAAAAAGGTGTTAATGAAGGCAATATTTATTTAGGTAAAATAGTTAAAAAAATTCAGACAGCAAACGGAAAAGAAGGTTTTTTTGTTGATGTTGGTGATGACAAAAATGCATTTATTAATGCTGAGGAAAATTATTTGGAAGATTTGAACGCTTGTGAAGGACAAAATGTAATAGTTCAAGTCTTGCAAGAAAAAAGAGCTGAAAAAGGAGCAAGACTTACTCGTTTTTTGCAACTTGCCGGAAATTTGTCGGTTTATAAGCCGTATGGTGAAGAAATTAATGTTTCGGCTAAAATTGAAGATGATGATATAAGGGAAAAGCTTGCCAATATTGTTATTGAAAACACTCAAACAGGAGGGTGGACTATTAGGACTGCTGCTTCGGATGCTAAGGAAGAAGAAATTGTTTCCGAGATTAAATATTTGGAAAAAAAGTTTGAAGATGTGTTGGAAAAAGCTAAAAATTGTAAGGCACCTACTTTGCTTGCTTGTAATGGAAATGTGGTGAATAATTTTATTGGTAAAAATATTGAAAATTTAAACAGGGTTGTTGTTGATAATCATTTGTTGGAAAATGAGCTTAAAAACGTTTGTAATGTGGTTTACAGTGCTAAAGCTTTTGATGAGGCAGGAATTGATGAAATGTTGCAGGATGCTTTACAAAAGACAGTTAAACTTGATTGCGGAGGCAGAATAATTATTGAGGAAACAAGAGCTTTTGTGGCAATAGATGTTGACAGCGGAGAAGTTTCGGCTCAGGGAGGATTGGGAAGGCTTAATCAGGAAGCTGCAAAAGAGATTGCAAAGCAAATTATTTTACGCAATTTGTCCGGAAAAATAATAATAGATTTTGCGGGGATGTCTGATTATAAGTTTTTGAAAAAAAGCATGGATATTTTAGAAGAAGACTTGGCTAATGATGAGCAAAAAGCCAGAATTTTGGGGCTTAGCAGGGCAGGTAATGTGGAAATTGTGCGCTCCAGAAAAAGACCGACTTTGCGTGATTTGCTTACCGAAGAATGTGCTTCTTGCGGTGGAACGGGGAGAGTTGAAAAATGAAGTGTCCTATTTGTAAAAAAGAAGTTGAAAATTTGAAATACAAACCTTTCTGCAGCAAAAGATGTGCAGATATTGATTTGGGTAATTGGTTTTCCGAAAAATATACCTTTGAAGCAACAAGAATCGATGAACAAGACGTGGAAGAGCTTGAAAAAGCGCTTTCTCAGGAACAAAACGTAGAAGAAAATTAGGCTTGGTCTTCTGTTTCTTCTTCGTATTTGTCTTCTTCAAACTCTGAAAAATCTTCGTTATCGTTTTCGGGGTCGTATTCGATTCCGAGTTTGGCGAGCATGTCGTCGTTGATGTCTTCGCGTTGGGCAACAATCCAATCGGGGACGTTTGGTGCCGGAGGTAGAGCTCGCAAGGCTTTCATCTTAGGATCAAGATACCAACGAGGAGAATCGGCCATAATCGGGCGGTCAATGTAGTTTTGCATTAATACAACCTGTTTAGATGTGGGTAAGCTCAAAAGTTGGGTGGTTGAAATGAGTGAGACACCGGTTAATTGATAGCTTACGTTTTTGGCAAAAGGATTGGCCGCTTTGGAGAACCCACCTTCATTTTTTGAATATGAAGATGTTTGAACGGTTTTGTTACCAATCATTTTGGAAAAACGTTGGGCTGTTTGCTCGTTGTTTTGCGAAAGAATGATTTTGCAAGCGGTGGTGGATATTACTGTTTCCAAATCGTCTTTACCGTATTTTCCGGAAATTTGTCCTAAGTCTTGTCCGATGAGAAGGTATGAAACTTTTTGTCCGCGTCCTACGGCCGGTCCGTCAATAACCGCTTTGAGTTTGGGCATGGCCGGAAACTCGTCCATTGCAAATAAACAAGGAAACGGTCCCATTTTTCCGTCGGTTGGGTTTACAAAGTTTGGTGTGTTGGCAATGAGATAGGATGACATAAGGTCAATAAATGTTCCTGAAATAACACTCAAAGCTCTGGCATCAACTTGGTTAACCGAAAGGTATACGGTGATGGGTTTGAATTCGCCGGTAATGGGGTCTTTTAAGCCACGCAAGTCTTTGAACATGATGTCGGAGAAGCTTGTGCGAGCCACAACCGCCGAGTTTTTGAAAATGTTGATACCGGCAAAGGCAGTGGAAAGAACAGAACCTCGTTCTTTGTCAGGCATGGAGCTTAGTTGGCTTAATTCAACTATTGAACGAGGTGAATAGCCAAATTTGCGGCATTCATCAACAGCTGCTTCCAAAAGGTCGCGCATGGGGTCGGCCATGGCTGCCATTTGGTCGCCTTCTTCTAAACGACGTTTGATTTCTTGGGCTTGTTTGATTTGTGCTTCGGTGATCCATTCAAGAATCATGGCAATACAGGCTTCATGTCCAATCCATTTTTCAGGCAGAAGATTCCATGTTCCGATTGGCACATAGTTATCAATGTTTATAGTGTTTGAGCGAAGATTTTGCAGGGCTTTTACGGCCATGGGATCTCCCATTGATGTATAGTATCCTTCCAAAACTCTTTTATCTTCTTCATCAAGCTTTCCTTCAAAAACACGGCCGATGAAATAATCGTTAGCACGAGCTCGTTCGCATTTTGATACTATAAAATGGATGAAGCCGGTGAGGGCTGCACGACCTGTTTTTGACCAGTGGGGATCGGCACCGCCTTTTGGGTCTTCAACTAAAATATTGCACATGGAATCGACATACATATCACGAGCAGACGGAACAACAGGAACAGCTCCGGGGGAAAGCGGGTTCCAACTCGGGTAGTAGATGCCTTCTTCAGGACTATCTTCCATACCCCAGTTGATGATAAATACCGGTCCGACTTTGGCGCGAGCGCCTGATGTTGAAAAACAAAGTTCAGGCTTGGGGTCGTTTACGACAATGCTCATCCCTTGTGAATTAAAGATGGTTGGCATAACAACCCCAACGGTTTTACCTGTTCCCGGAGGTGCGCAGCATAGAACGGATAATGTTTCGTTCATTTTCAGCAGGCGACCTTTGAATTTGCCTATTACTACGCAAAAGCCATCAAAAAGTCCCATTTTTTTGATGTCGTTAAAATCTGCCAAACGAGCAGAACCGTGTATGTTTGATTGAAAACGATATGGGTTGGTGATAATTCCTAATACCAGCCCTACGGGAAAGCTTATTACAGGAATTATCGGAAGCCATAAACTTAAGGAAAAAGGACCGCGATATTCGTATAGTTGTTTCATCCAAATCCAGTAGCGATTGAATAAAAAACCAGACTTATTAAAGGTTAGAAATAAAAATTTTTTAACATCTTCAAGGCTGTCTGCAGAAATACCTTTTCCTACCAAATAGGCTAAAGGCATGGCGGTTATTGCAAAAAATATTGTTATTAATAAAGAGACGATTGCAACAATAGACATCCAACGAACGGCATTGTTATATTCTTTCCACTCTTCACCTTCTTTTTGTATAGCCATTATAACCTCTAAAGATTTATCAATTGTTTCTTAATATTTTTTTGATTTTTTCAAATACGTTTTTATCTACGGAAGATTCTGCTTTTTCCAGAGTTTTTGCAAACAAAGGAATTTCACGAGGGGAACCTCTGTCAATACGGGTTACGTTAATGCCTAAATCTTTCCATATATCGAGCATGTCTTCTGCGTTGATAATGTTGCCTATTTGTTCAATGACAAAAGGAATAATATTGAAAGAAAGGTCGGCTTTTTTGAGTTTTTCTTCCAAAGCATCGCGCACCAAAGCTATCTTTCTGACAGGAGAAATGCGGTGGGAACTTTCGGAAAACCATAGGGGTTCTTCGTCGTTGAAGCGTTCTTCGTCAGCAAGCCAATCACCAGGTTCTTTGTCGTTTAGGCAGATGCAAATTGCATCTTTGGAAACACCGACAAAGTCAATAAATGTGTTATCAATAGTTGCTCCTGAGATGATGTCGTAGCCTTTTTGTTTGATGATTTCAAAAGAAGAATTGGCTTCGCCGGATTTGTTCCTTGGAGTTTGAGTTTGTTGATTGTTTGGTTTTTTTTCGGATGTTTTCTTCTTTTGAGGAGTTTGTTGTGCTTGATGTTGTTTTTTGTTTTTTTCCGAAAAATCTTTCGATTCTTGTTTTGAGGTTTCTTTTTCTTCAAACAAATCAAAATCTATTATGGGGTCGTCGTCCATATCAAACAAAGAATGAGAAAAACTGCTTGTTTGAGAAGATTGAGCCGGTTGTTGAACAGGTTGTGTTGTTGGGGTGTATGTTGAAGATGTTGGTGTTTGTTGAAAAGTCGGTTGTTGTTTGTTTTCAAAAGATGTTTGTGGCTTGGCACTTGAAGTTTCTAAGGCTCCTGAGAGACTTTTAGGACGAATCTGTTTATATGATTTTTTCTTTTTGACAACCTTAACCGAAGCGGTGTTTGTTAAAACCTTAAGTTGTTTTTCAAAAAGATTGTTTATGATTTTGAATGGAATTTTGCTTAAAAGGACAAATATTGCACCCCAATTTATTTTGCTTAGGGAAATCCATATGGTGAGCCAAACCGGTATGAAAGAAAAAACTATTAAAATAAATGCCCATTCTTTCGGGTCGTCTATAACCCAACCTGATTGCCAAAGTTTCCATGCGTGAACCCAATGCGACAGACGAAAAATGTCGAAATACCAGTTGTTGAGCATTATTACACGGATTCCTTCAATGAAAAAGATGCTCCAAAAAATGCCAACAACAGCGACTTTTAGTAATGTCAGTAAAGGTTTCAACAAGATTCTCCCGATTTTTCTTTCTATTATATTAGCTTATAAAAGTTTAACAATAGGTTATTTTTTTGTTTCTGATATTTTTTTTGTTAATTCTTCTCTCAAAGAGGAGGCTAAGGATGTTTTTTTGGGTTTGAAGGATTCTATTTCGTTTTTTATTTCTTCAAGTTCTTTTTCTTCGCTCTTGATGTTTTTTAAAACTATTCTTTCCGGAATAAATTTTTTTGAGTTGTCAAAAAGCTTGTCAAACATGGTAAGAATAAGTTTTAAAAAGTTTATTTTGGTTGTGAAAAAACAGCCTGTCAGCCAAAGAATCGGTAACAACAGTATTGTTATCAGCAGGAAAACATCGGATTTAGTGTTTATAACACCTTTGTTGGTAATAAACCATTCGTGAAAAATTTGCCATGACCTTTGTGACAGAAAATCAAAATTCCATATAATAACAATTAGTTTGTTAAATACGGAAACGAAAATAAATGTCCAAAAAGACAAAACCAGCAGTTTGTTTAGAATTTTGAGAGCTTTTTTCATTACATACCAACCGTTTTAGTTTTCAGTTCGTTAATTTTGAAAGAACCTATTTTTGTATTATTTTGTTCTGTTTCTAAAGAATTTCGTTGTATTTTTATCTTATCTAAGAGGGTTCTGGTGTCGTGGTCTTGATTCATGTTAAAAATTGTTTGAAGCTCTTGAATGTGAGTTTTTTTATTTATTAATTCGTTTTTGTAAAAATCAATAACGGTTGTGTTTTGGGCAAAGTCTAAAAGAGTTTGTTTTTCTTGATTGTCTTTGGGTTTGTAAGACAGATCAAGAGATGGAAAGTTGAACGAAGCGTTGTTTTCTTTTGCCTCTTTAGAATCTTTGGCAAGTTTAGTCATTTTTTCAATCATTGTTTCGCGAGAGGGGATGTTTTCTCCGTTTAAACGTCTTTTTTCTGCTTTCCAGAAAATGATTGAACCTTCTTCAAACAGTTGTTTGTGAAGTTTTTCTAAATTTTCTGTTTGTGTGAGACGGGGGTCAGAAGGGGAGTTTATACTAAGCTCGACTATTTTGTATGATGCATACATGTAGGCAAAAAGCTCATTTTGTCGTTTAAGCTTTTGATTGTGAAGAGAAACGACTATCTTTTGAGAAATTTCTTCGTTTGTTTCCTTTAAGGCTTTTTCAAATTCTGTCGGTAGAGAGGGGGATGAAACGGTATCCTTTTCGTTTTTTATTGCTTCCTCGTGACTTTTATTTACTTGGTTAAACCAATCGGTTATTTGTTGTTGCTTGGCAGAATCTTGCTCCGGATTTAACTTTTTGTTTAAGGATTCAAGCCTTTGTTTGTCATAGGCTTTTTGCAAATCTTTCCATTCTGTTTTTTGTTCTTCGTTAACATTAAAAGCGGAGAAGCCGGCTAATTTGTTGTTTGAAGAATTGAAAGTTTTTGCGTATTTATATTTGTTTCCATCAAAATAAGCGTTGTGTTGCATAAGCGCCAAGGTATTGGTCAAAACAAGATCAAAACCTTTTTCGTATTTGTCAAAAAGGTTTTTAAATTCTGAGCTTATTTGCGAAACATTTGTAAGAACATCAAAAAGTTCTTTTGGATTTTGTTCTTGAGTTTGGGGTTGATTTTGAGGCTGACTCAGGGGCGGATTTTGATTTTGATTGGTTTGAGCGTTTGCAGATCCGGAAATGTTGTTTTTTTCGCGGTTTTTATATGCGTGCCAAGCTTCTCTGGCAACATAAAAACCAAATGTTCCTATCATTCCGGCTGCCTTGTTGCCTGCCCATGCGGCAGAAGCCAGAACTATCTCTTTCATCAGGTATTTGATGATATCGCCTTCTTCAATTTTGAATTTTTCATCTTCCGTATGAGGCAGCGGGTTGTCTTCATCGTTTGTGAGTTTAGCGGCATTGTCTTCATCTTTTGTTTTGCTTTGTTGTTTGTTTTTCAGAAGTTCGGTGAGGCGATCTTTTTCGTAGCCGTCTAAGCTTGCAAGATATTCTTCTTGCGTCTTTTCATCTGCTTCTTCAAATTGTTTGTCGGTAAGATAAGGAACATTGGCTGCTGCTTGAAGAGCAGGGGGTGTTGGAGCAGGTTGGTCCGGATGGTCTTTGTAGGCCGAATCGATGTCTTTTTTGATTATTTGTGTGGCTTCTTCGGAATTTTGTGAATTTTTTTGAATATCGCGAGCGAATGATTTGATGATATCTTCAGGAGTTGTGTCTTTTTTTACATCGTTAAGGGGTTTTCCATGCTTTTCGGCATAGGCTTGGAGTGCTGCATTGTAGTCATCTTTGCTCTTTTCGGACATTTGAAATGACGGGTTTGTTTTGGCACGATACATGGTTGCAGCAGCGCGAATGAAATTTGATGCTGTGGTTGTGTTTGCGGTGGTATTTACGTTTGCCGAAGGTGTTTTATTGTTGGGATGAGGATTCGTTGGCCTGTTTTCTATGATTTTTGCAACGTTTCCGCGGATTTTGTCTGTTGCTTCACTCATGATTAAACCCCTTGTAAAACTGTTTATATTTGTAATTATAACAACAAAATGTTGTTTTGTCTAGTTTTTTGACTAAATTTTTAGGTTTTTTAAAAAATCTCCTAATTTTTTATTTATTTTAAATCCGTCAGAAGGTTTGGATTTTATCATGCCGAAAAATTTGTTAGGGATTTTTTCTGTTTGGATGGGAGAATAGGTTGCCGGATTGTTTTCCAGTATTTTTTTTGCTCCTTCCGGGTCTTTTTTGGCTGTTTTGAAGAAATTGGTTACTAATCTTTCTTCGTCAACAGGGAAGTTTTTTTTGCGGATTTCTTCAATGTATTTTATTGTTTTTTGCCTGCGTTTTTCTTTTTCTTCATAAATCTTTTTTTCGAGTTTGTGTTTTTGGTATTTGGCATAGCGAATGTTGTATGAAATTTCGCAGGCTTCTATTTCCAGCAGACTTTCAACATAGGATATGAGGGCTAATTGCAGGTTGGAATGAGAAGTCTTTTCAGCGAAATTTAAGATTTGTTCATCGGAAGGATTGTTTGGGAGCGAAGACAGACGAATGGGTTGTGCTTTGAGCAAAATATCCCAAGCTTCCAGAATATCGTTGCTTATGAGCGGAATTTTTTTTGGTTTGAAGCGGGGACGAAGATCGTCTGCAGAAAAGTTAAATTCCGGAACGGGAATTTCTGCTTCTTCTCCGCAAAAACGAACAGACGTTAAGAAAGAGGAGAGGGCTGAGTAAAGTCTTTTTTCCTCTTCGAACAGGTCGCTTATATCCTCAATGTCGTCAAATTTTTCAGAATGTTGAACTTCTGTGTTTTCGGCAGGTTCTGAAGGAGGCTCTTCTGTCTTTGGCGCGGTGTTTTCTGTTAATGACAAATCTATAAGATTGTCTTCACATTCTTTTAGCTGAGAATTGATGAAATCATTCAACAGTTTGTCAAATTCGTTTGAAGAAAAAGCATCTTCGCTCATTAAAATTACTCCTGTTTGAGTTTTAAAGAGGATATTTCACCGCTGTTTAAGAGGATTATTCTGTCAGGCCGGTGACCTCCTTTTATTAAAACAAAAAGGCGAGATCCGTCGGTTTGAAAACTTTCAATATAGCTGCCGGCAGGTTGTGAAATTTCAATATCTTGCAAAGGTGTCTGTTTGTGAACTTTTTTATAGATTATGCCGAGTGCTGACAACATGCCGAACACAAGCAAAAAAGTGAAAAAAACAACAACCGCTTTGATTATTTTTAATTTATCCATAAGACCTCTCTTGCAAGTTTTTTATTTTGTTTTATCATGGTTTGGAAATGTTTGAGGATAAAACAAAAATGATCGATGATAATATTTATACCGCACCAATAGTTAATAAAGAATTTAAAGGCCTTAGAATAGATAAGTTTTTGGTGTTGTGTTTTCCGGAAATTTCACGTTCGCAAATCCAAAGAATTTTGCTTTCGGGAGGGGTGTCGGCTGACGAGTTTATTGTCGGCGATAATTCTTACAAGGTAAAAGAAGGAGAAACATATACTATGATTGTTCCTCCGGCAATTGATGCTGTTCCTCAGCCTCAAAATATTGATTTGCCGATTTTATATCAGGATGATGATGTGGTTGTTGTTAACAAGCCCGCCGGAATGGTGGTTCATCCGGCTCCGGGGGCTTGGGACGGAACAATGGTTAATGCGTTGCTTTTCCATTGCAAAGATTTGTCGGGAATAGGAGGGGTTAAAAGACCGGGGATAGTTCATAGAATCGATAAGGAAACCTCGGGAATTTTGGTGGTGGCAAAAAATGATAATGCGCATAAATTTTTGTGTGAGCAATTTGCCGAACATTCGGTGGAAAGAACTTATTTTGCGGTTGTCTTCGGGGTGCCCGCCGTTTCGGAGGGAACCGTTGATGCAAATATAGGAAGAAGCCCTTATGACAGAAAAAAAATGGCAGTGCTTGCAAACGGAGGCAAACGAGCGGTTACTCATTATAAGGTGATGGAAAATTTTGGCGGTGTTGCTTCTTTGATTAAATGTAATTTGGAAACCGGAAGAACTCATCAGATTAGAGTTCATATGGCAAAAATAGGGCATAATCTTTTGGGTGATAAGGTTTATACAAAAAATAAAAAAGTGAATAAAACCTCTTTGACCGATGATTTGAAAAAATATATTAATGATTTTCCAAGACAAGCTCTTCACGCTCAAAGCTTGGGGTTTGTTCATCCGAAAACTAAAGAAAAAATGTTTTTTGAGTCGCCGCTGCCGGAAGATATGCAAGAACTTTTGCAAAAGCTTCGCGAAATTTAATTTAAATACAGTGTTCATTTTTTTATTACACCTAAAAGATATATTGTGTTTTGATTTGAGCACAGTAGAGTTTTATCTTGATAAAGTTAAGCGACTATTTTTTGGACTCGGACGTTATTAAGTTGTTAATAAGTTTTAGGAGTTAAAAAAATGGAAGAACCTTTTGCACTTAACGGTATAGATTTCTCACCGGAAATTAATATGGTGAGGTATTTACAAAAAATCAAAAATTATCCTATTTTAACACAAGATGAAGAGTATAGTTTGGCTCTTAAATACCGAGCAACAAGAGATAAAAATATTGCAAACGCTTTAATTACATCGCATTTGCGTTTGGTTGTTAAAGTGGCTTCGAAGTATAAGGGATATGGCTTGTCGGTTTCGGAGCTGATTTCGGAAGGAAATATCGGTCTTTTGTATGCTATTGAAAAATTTGAACCGGAAAAAGGTTTCAGATTTTCAACTTATGCTTTGTGGTGGATAAGGGCTTCTATTCAAAAATATATTTTAAATTCGTGGTCTTTGGTTAAAATAGGGACAACGGCTGCGCAGAAAAAGCTTTTCTTTAATTTGAGAAAAATAAAAAATCGCTTAAATTTGAATGATGACAGAGAGCTTTCTTCTTCTGTTTTGCAGGATATTGCAAAATCTTTGGATGTTAGCGTTCAAGATGTTACAGAAATGAATAATCGTCTTAAGTCGCACGACGGATCTTTGAATGTTGTAGTTAATGACAGCAAGGATAATGGCGCAGAGTGGATGGATTTTATTGCTGATTCTAAGCCTAATCAAGAAGATGTTTTGGGGTATAGCGAAACATTAAAACATAGAAGAAATTTGTTTAATAAAGCTTTGGTTGTGTTGAATAAAAGAGAAAAAGATATTCTTTTTAAAAGAAGAATGAGCGAAAAAGCCGTCACTTTGGATGAACTGAGCAAAAGTTATAATGTGTCTAAAGAAAGAGTGCGACAAATTGAGCTTAATTCTATTAAAAAGATTAAAAAAGCTATATCTTTGGGGGTTAATTCTTTTCCGGAGTGATGTTGTCCCACAAGGTCTTTAATTTTTCCAGCTTGGCATCGATGCTTTTCAGACGATGCTGAGCTGAATTTTTGAAAATATAGGCAAATAAATCGGGGATAATATAGTATAAAAACAGGCCGACTGCAGCGCTTGAAAGCATTATTACAATATTGAAAATGTTGCCTTGAACCGAAAAAGTTATGCCACTTGAAAATTGGTTGAAAAAGTTGTTTAAACAAATCATTACTCCGGTGATGTTGGAGCAACCGACAATGGTTATTTTATTCAGATTTTTGGTGTCGGTGATGACGGTTGTGATGGTGGGCAATAAACCTAAAAACAAAACTATTACCGCAGGAAGAATAGTGAATGATATAAACATTAATAAAAGCAAAACAAGGAATTTTTGAAAGAACCCGAATTTTGGCCCTTTTTGTTTGTTTTTAGGAGGGGTAGAGCGTAAAGGTTTCAGATCTTTTTTCATTTTATCATCCAGTATATTATGCTGAAAACAAACGAGCTCAGCATGGTTAAAACAGCTAAAACGGAAGTGAAGCGCAAAGCAAGTTCGCGTGCTTCTTCTTCAACCTTGTTACTGCCGGAAAGAATCTTGCTTCGTTCGGTGAGTAAGGTGTTTACTACTTTTAAGGTTTCAGAATATTCTTGACGATCTTTGTCGCGAGCTTCTTCGTTTTCGATTATTTCTACTATTTCTACGATTTTTCCGTTTTTGGAAATTTGTAAGATTTCTTGTTCAAGATATTTTTGGTATTTCAGGTTGTGAAAACTTTGGATAAGCGGCTTAGAAAAAGAAATAAGCCATTTACACAGGTTGGGAAGTTGTGCCGGACCGTTTTTCTTTTGGATGGTGGCGTATAGTCGCATAAGAGCGCTTATTTTAAGAGAATCTTGGTTGGCGTTTATTTCGCTTATTACCTGATCTATTCTTTTGCCCATTTTGCAACGAAGATAGGCTGCTATACTCTTATCTAAAGGAAGATGAAGATGGTTGCCTTTGTTGTTTTCTAATGCCTTGAGAACTTTGGCAATGTTGTTGACAAAAAAGTTCTTAAATAAAGGACTTATGCAAGGAAGATCCTCGTCAAAATCATACATTATGCGTTCCATGCCATAGCCATAATCGTTGCGGGATACATATGTTTTGAAATCGCCAGCGTTTGCAGGTGCGCGCATATAGGCTTGTTCCTGATACCAAAGTTTTATTATGTTGGTGTTTAGGACTGCGTGTAAAACATCTGTCGGCAGAGCTTTTTTCTTGTAGTAGAAAATGATTTTGGCTATTGCTTCGGGGAAAAAGTATGTGTCGCCGCATTTTATGGGGAGCGACGGTGTTAAAATAATGCAGATTTTGAAAAGAAGTCCGAGTTTATCTGAAGCGTCTTTGTCTGCCGTTATTTCTTTTTCGATTTTATTTAGCAATTTTTCGTTTTTCAGCCCGTTTTTTATCCAATCTTGAAGCTGGCCGTTTTGGATTATTTCCATTCCGACAGAAGTGTTTTCAAGCATGAAAAGGGATACGGCTTTTAATGTGTAGAGTTTTTCGTTTTTAACTATAAGTGCTTTGACCGATTTTTCAGAGTTGTCGTTGGAAAAATTAGGAATTTTTTCATTAAAAAAGTCGTAAACCTGATTGTAGTCTATTTTGTTATCAGGGTTGTCGGAAAGCAACGCTTTGATTATGACGGAAAAAGTGTTGCTTATTTTGTTGTTGTTCAGCAAAAAGGTAAAAGATGTTTGTTTTAATTTTTGTTTTGCCATTTCTTTGTGTGACATTTCGCTTAAAAAGTCTTTTCCCAAAACAAGACCCAGCAAAACAACTCCGCAAGAATAAAGATCGTTTGAGTAGTTTCCGTTTCCGCGAGAGAAGGGTTGGCAAAGTGAGTTTTCTATTGTTTCGTAAGAATTGGGCTGATACATTGCCGGAAAGCAAGCCAAACAGTCGCCCAAAACAAGCTCAGACATAGAAGAATCTTTGAAAAATATATTGTCGAGTCTTATGGAGCGGTGGGTTATTCCAAGAGTTTTGAAAGCTTCGCACGCTGAAATTAGTGAAAGTGTGAGGTTTTTGAATCTGTCGGAGCTCATTTTTGTTTCGGATTCTTCAAAAACAGAAGCTTTTGGGCCGGTGGGCATGTTATATATTAAAACCATGACTTCTTTGTTTTCGTGCTCAAACAGACCATATTCAACTAATTTAAGAACATTGGGATGGTCTAATGATTTTAAATATGGAAGCAGCGTTAGACGAGGAGATGTTTCGTCGCCGCAAATAAGTGCAAAAAGCTTACGTTGCGGTTTTATGATGTCTTTTACCTCATAAGCAAGAGATCCGTTGCTGTTGAGTTCGGGGAGCGGTTTGTCAAAACACAGTTCAAAACGATCTTTTAACAGGCGCTCGTTTGTTGTTTCGTTTGCCGGTGTTTCGGTTTTTTCTTCGCTTTGTTGAGCGTTCTCAACAAAAGCTATTTTTTCTCCACCCTCGTTTTCGCTCGGTTCTGTGTTGATTTCTTCGTTTGTCATATTTGATGCTTTCTATAAGACACTACTAAATTATCGTGATTTTAGCACGATATTATTAATAAAATGCAAATATTTTGCATTGTTTTTTGAAAAATAAGTTTTATTATGTTAGAAAAGTTTTTTGTTTGAGAGAAAAAATATGCAAAACGCCGAAAATGTAATTGATTTTTTAGAGCGGGTTGATTTTGTGAAAAAATCCGAAAAAACAGATTTGTCTGTTTTGAAAAAAGCAGATCAATATAATGTCGATCTGAATTCTTTGGAAATTCCTCAAGAAAAAAAACAAGAAAAAAAACAAGAGGTTGTTGAAATAATAGAGGATTGGCTTGATTTGGATGTGAGCTTGTCTGCCGTGTTAAGACAAATCGTTGATACTTCGGAAAGACCTTCATATATGGTGAGAGATGATAAACTGGTTTATGCAAACCCCGCAGGGTTGAAGTTTTTGCAGGCAGATGAGTCGGTCTTGGGAAAAAATTTTTTAAATTTTGTTGTGCCTGAAGATTGGGCCGTTTTAACAGAATCGATAGGTGAAATGATTACCGAAGGAAAAAAACAAAAAATAAGATTGAAAACGCTGAAAAAAGAGGAAAAATCACAAGAGTTCAGCGCTGTTTATTTGTCGGAGATTGATCATTTTTCGTTTGTTTTGCTGGGTGAACATCAAATTAAAGATTCCCGACCGAAAAGAAGTGAGTTGTTTGATGAGCTGACAGGTTTGCCAAACTTCTTTCTTTTTGAAGATAGAGTGCAGACGGCTGTTGCCTTTGAAAAAAATAAAGAAAAAGATGAAAAACAATGTTTTATGGCGGTGATTGCCATAAATATTGAAAATGAAAATGCTTTCTTTAAAATGAATATTCGTGATAATGTGATTAAGCTTTTGGCAAAAAAACTGGTTGCCGTTTTGCGGAAAACAGATACGGTTGCAAAAGGTTTGAAATATACGTTTTGGGTGTTTTTGCCGGCTGTTAAAAATATGCAACAGATGAATTTTTTGATTCGTGCAATAGCCGATGTTTTGAAAAACGGAGTGAAGGATAATTTTGTTAATCATGAGATTGAATATTCTATGGGGGTTTCAATCTTTCCGGAAACTGCAAATTCTACAAAAGAACTTATGGAGCAAACTATTTTTGCAACTAAAAAAGCTCAGGAAAATCCTACAAAGTCGTTGGAAGTTTTCAGAAATTAATTCGTTGATTTTATTTTGTAGATTCTTTCGATGAAATCGTCATCGTTCCAGTCGCAAAAACCTCTTATTCGTCCTATTTCCATGGAATCGGCGTTTATTAAAACAGCGTGTGGTGAGGTGAATATGCCAAAGTCGTTAGCTAATGAAGACGACTTGTCTGTATGAAGCTTGAGGCCGCCGCCTCCGAATTTGTCAACAAAAAAACGGTGTTCTTCCTCTGATATCCAGTCTTTGTGGGGAGAAACCAAAATGACTGAGATTCCGGTGTCGGAAGTCTTTTTTTCAAATTCTCTTATTTTTTTTAGTTCTTTAATACAAGGAATGCATGTTTTTGACCAAAAAATTACAATAAGAAATTTTCCTTTGTAGTCTTGAAGAGAAACTTGTTTGTTGTTGATGTCATAAATTTTTGATTCCGGAGTGGGGCGAGAATATGCAAAAATATTGATGCTTTCTTTGGCTTGCACAGAGAAAACAATAAAAAAACAAAGAACTAAAATAAAAAACTCTCGTAACATTTTCTTTTGTATAACTTTATTTTTGCCTAACTTTTGTGTATTTATGTGTTTATTATATATGTGAAGAGGTAAAGGATTGGTATATGAAAAAAATATTTATTTTTGCTTTGTTCTTAATTTTTGTTTTTGCTTTGAGCGCTTGCGGAAAAATGGCAAAGCCGATTCCGTATCCCGAAAGCGGATATCCGCACTCATATCCGTATGACGGTTATTAGAAATTTTTGAAGGAACTGAAAATGAGTTTTGATGATTTTGATAATGAAATGATACCTTATGTTGAGTTTGCCGATAATGCAAATGAAAGAACTCCTTGTGTTTTGGTGTTGGATTGTTCCGGCTCAATGAGAGGCGAGCCGATAAAGCAGCTTAATATCGGTTTGAAAGCTTTGGAACAGGAGTTGAAAGACGATATTGACGCATCGTCAAGAGTGCAGTTGTTGATTATTAAAGCTTTCGGAAAAGACGAAGCGGAGGTTTCTTCAGATTGGATCGATGCTATGAATTTTGAAGCTCCGGAAATGGAGGCCGCCGGATTAACTCCTTTAGGTAAGGCAATGGAGTTGGCTTTGAAAAAGATTGAAGAACAAAAATGTTTGTATGATAGCTGCGGAATTACATCTAAAAGACCTTGGATATTTTTGATAAGTGATGGTGAGCCTACTGATTATGATTGGGAAATTGTTGCAAAAAAATGTCAGGAAGCTCAGAAAAATAAAAAAGTGGTGATCCATGCCGTGGGAACACAAGGTGCTAACTTGGAAAAATTGGCCAAGTTTTCTCTTAATTCACCAAAACGTTTGAGCGGTTTGAGGTTTACCGAATTTTTCTTGTGGCTCAGCCGAAGTGTTTCTTGCGTTTCCAGAGCCGTTCCTAATGCGCCGGAAATGATTGAGGATACGGGCGAGTGGGATGAATAAATCTTTGTTGAAAACAAAAATTGTTGCAGCAAGTGTTGTCGGTTGTTTGCACGAAAGCAAAAATTTGCCTTGTCAGGATTATTATAAATATGCGAGAGCAAAAAATTTGGTGGCGGTGGTTTCTGATGGTGCCGGATCGGCAAAATATGGAAAAATCGGAGCCAGAGTTCTTTGCGAAACTGTTTGTGATATGTTGAAAAATGCAAAGTTTGAAAACATGGAAAAAGAAGTGGTCAACGCTGTTAAAACTGTTAGAAAAAAACTTTGTTTGCATCGTTTTAACAAAAGCAAAAAAGAAAACGGATTGGCCGATTTTGCTGCAACTTTGGTCGGAGTGGTTTATACTAAAAACAAGGGGTTGTTTTTTCATATCGGAGACGGAGCTGCAATTTCTTTAGATGAAAAAAATTCTTTTGTGGCGTCGCGTCCGGAAAACGGTTGTTTTTCTTGTGAAACTTTTTTCTTTACTCAACAAGCTTGGTTTGAAAATTTGCGTTTTACAAAGTTTGATAATTCAAAAAATATTTTTTTGATGTCGGACGGGTTGACTTCTTTTGCTTTTTGTTCGGATTTTTCGGATATTGAACGCAAGTTTATTGATCCGATTAACAATTTTTTGAATAATGAACAAAATATTGTTAAATCGAGAAAAGCTCTTGTTAATACATTAAACACTCCCAGAGCACAAAAACTTAACCCCGATGACAAAACTTTGTTGTGGATAGGGGTTGGAAATGATTGAAGAAAAGCAGTCTTTTAATGCTGTCTATGCTGATGGTTCTTACGGAAAAATTGTGTTAGGGCCTATGGTTAATAAAGGAGGGGCTTCCGGCAAAATCTTTTTGGTGGATGGACGTGAAGACAAAGTTGTTAAAATTTTTCATGATGTTAAAAAGTCGGCAACAAACAGAAAAAAACTGCAGGCTATGCTTTTGAATAAACCTAATTTTGATGCAGTGGAAATCGGTGAAAACAAATTTGTGCAAATTGCTTGGCCCGAAGCGCTACTTGATGATGAAAAAGGTTTTTGTGTCGGATATATGATGCCGCTTATCAATATGGAAAAGGCGGTTTCGCTGGACCATTTGATGCAAAAAGCTACCAGAAAAAAATTGGGCTTGTCGGAAAAATATGCTTACAGAGTTTATGCTGCTTATAATGTTGCATCTATGATTACGGCTCTTCATAAATGCGGACATTTTGTTATTGATTTGAAACCCTCTAATTTGTCGGTTTATAAAGAAAATATGTTGGTGGCAATGGTCGATTGCGACGGTTTTTCTATAAAAGGGGAAAATATCAGGTATCCGGCAGAATTTGTGAGTGAAGAGTATATTTATCCGGAAGGAATGAAACTTTCTTGCGAAGATATGGGTGAAGAGCAGGATAAATTCGCTTTGGCTGTGATTATTTTCAGGTTGCTTAATAACGGAATTCATCCATTCTCAGGAACCCCTAAAAAAAATAACTCGGAAATGCTTACAATTCAAACAAGAATCGAAAGACATCATTATGCATATGGTTTGTGGCCGGATAAATACCAATATCCCCACCCTTATAGTATTCATGAATATTTTCACCAAGAAACATTGGCTTTGTTTGAACGAGCTTTTGTTAAGGGTGGAGAACGACCTTCTGCTTATGAATGGCAAGAACACTTATGGAAAATGATGCATAATTTGAAACAGTGCAAAAATGATAAAAACCATGCTTTTTTTACTTCAAAAGGTTGCGGATTGTGTTCAATTGAAGGTAAGTTTAATAAAAATATCGGCGATATTAAAAAACAAAAATCGGATTCGCAAAAAATCAGAGGGTTTGATGTTTCAAGATTGTCAACCGAAAAGGTCAGAGAAGAAAAAGAAAAACAATATGCTTTGGAAGTGAAAAAAAATAGAATTTTCTTTGTGGCTGTGTTTGTTTATTTGTTGTTTTTTGCTTTGCTGTATAAATTGTTGGAGCCGGTGAAAGAAAACATACAATGTGTGAGCGTGGGTTTTCAAGGGGTGGTGATTGTCGGATGTTTGCTCGGCTTAAGAAAGTTGTTGGGCAAGCTTTCAAAAAATTTCAGACAACTGAAAAACAAGATCGTTAATGATATCTTTTTGGTGTATGCTTTTATTTGGTTGTTGTTGACAGTCGTTTTGTTAAACGATTTGCCGAGAGATTTGTTCAGATATTCTTTTAGTCAATAATTTCGTTTTCAGAGATGCCAAAAATGTTTTGACGAGGCATCCAACCATCAATATTATCAAAACTGAGCAAACAAAAATCGTTGCCGGCAGGGCATTTTTTTATTTTGGCTATGGCGCCGTCTTCAACTTTGGCTACGACCTTGGATTTGTAGTTGCTTTTGTCGTAAAGATTGTTTTCGCCGGGGGTGATTATTTTGGCATAGCGCTTATTGGATAAGAGTTTGGACCAAACCCAGCTTTCGGAACCTTGCCAGTCGCGTATTTGAAACCAATTTTCATATTCGTTTATAACTTCCAGAGGAGCGTGTTTTTGTTTATATATCCACTCCATGGGGTAGCGTGTGCCGGGACCTGAACGAGAATTTACAACTTCATCCTTAAGAGATGCATAGCGAGAAGAAAATTCTTCTTTGGAAGTTTCTTCGGCAAGAGAATTTTGTATTGCGAATAAACAAACAAATAAAGTTAGAAAAATTTTCTTCATTGCAAGAATCCTTTAAATCTTTTTTTAGCACTTGGATTGTATTATTTCATTATTAGGTGAATAAATGGTAAAAAAGGAGATAAAAATGAAAATTATTGATGTTGCCCAAGAATTGATGCGTTTTAAAACAGAAACAGGTAGTGAAGAAGAAATTAATATGGCCTTTTCATATATTAAAAATTTGATGAAAATGGTGGGGGCAAAGGTTGATGTTTTTCAAAAAAAAGGTGTGCCTCCGGTTGTTTTTGTGCGTAATTGCAATTCACTTAATTTGGATGCTTTGGTGTTGGGACATATTGATGTGGTGCCGGCAGATGATAAGATGTTTAATCCGGTGGTTAAAGACGGAAATCTTTATGGCAGAGGTTCGTTGGATATGAAGTCGTTTGCTGCTGTGGCACTTGATTCTATGCAGTATGTGATTGAAAATAAGCTGCCTATAAATTTTGGGATTATTTTGTCTTCGGATGAAGAAAAAGGCTCAAAAGGAACAAAGGCTTTTTTGGAAAAATATAAAAATATTAATGCCGAAGTGGTTTTGGATAATGATGTGGGCGGAGATATTACAAAGATTGTTGCAAAATGCAAGAACCCCGTCTTTGTGAAAATTAAAGCAAAAGGAAAAGAGGCTCATGGTTCGCGTCCTTGGGAGGGAATCGATGCCAACGAATTGATGCTTAAAGTTTTGGCAAATATCAGAAAGCTTTATCCGGCATATGATTTGGAAGGGAAAAAGCCAAAAAATAAATGGGTTGATACACTTCATTTTGCAAGAATATGTGGCGGAAAGGTTGCAAACATTATATCTGATGAATGTGAAGCGTTGTGCGACTTCAGATTAATTGAAACAAACACAGTTGAAGGGCTAATTAAAAACCTTAAAAAATGTATGGTTAAAGGGGTGGATTTTGAGGTTGTGTCATCAAGTGTGCCGGTGGTAATGGATGAAAAAAATCCGAAAATTTTGGAATATAAAAAATTGGCAGAGAAAATTTTGGGCAAAAAAATTCGCTTTGAATATGAAGGTGGTGCAACAGACGCCAGAGAATTTGCGGTTAGAGGATCTACAGTGATTATGCATTCGGGAACAGGCGATGGAATGCATGCTGCAGAAGAATATGTGGAAATTGATTCTGTTGAAAAATTGGCTTTGATTCAAAAAGAATTTTTAACAAATTTAGCTCTTGCAAAAGCAAAAGAATAAAGATATAAAATCTTTTATGGTGCCGGTGTAGCTCATCAGGATAGAGCAACAGTTTCCTAAACTGTTGCTTTTTGTTTTATTGTATTTCTTCTTGCTTTTTTAATTCTTTGAAATATACTTGTTTTATAATGAATTTGCCAGCTTTTAATATCTGATAAATTTTATTAAATTTTACCAATTTTGTTAAAAAAGTAGGCACTGATAAGGCACGGAAAAGATATTATGGAAAAGAAGTTTAAGTTTACAAATGCTAATATAAAGACTTTGGTAATACCATCTAAACGAACTTTTTATTATGATACGATTGAAGCTGGTTTATCAATCCAAGTAACCCCGAATGGCGCAAAGAGTTTTTATTATAGAGGTTTTGTTTTAGGAAAACAGATACGAGTCAAATTGGGCGAACCTTCTTATATGAGTGTTGATGAAGCTCGTCAAGAAGCTCGTAAATCAAAAATTTGTATGAAAGAAGGAATAAATCCTATAGAAGAGCGTAAAAAAATAACAAACGAATCCACTTTTAAAGAATTATATAATCGTTTTATGGATGAAAAAGAACAGCATATAAAGAAAATTACTGCAGAATATTACAAAGATTTATGGAAAAGATATCTTTCTAAACTTGAAAATAAGAAAATTTCTCAAATTACACCAGATGAACTAAAAATATTTCACAAAAGGATGACGCAATACAATGGGAAACGTTGTGCAAATCAAGCAATAGTACTTTTACGAACAATTTATAATCATTTTATCAAACAAAACATTTATCAAGGTTTTAATCCAGGCAATGCTGTTCAATTAAATAAACAAATAGCAAGAACAAGACATTTAAGCGGTAATGAGATAGAAACTTTTAGAGACGCTATAAATGAAACGGAAGATTCTATTTCAAAATTTGCCATTATGATGCTTTGGGTTACAGGTGCAAGAAAACGAAATGTTTTTAGTATGAAGTGGGAAGATGTAAATCTTATAGATAAAGTATGGATTATACCAGATACCAAGACTCAAGCAAATGTGAGTGTTGCATTAGTAGATGCCGCCATAGAAATATTAACAGAATTACAACAAACGAAATATAATGATTATGTATTTTTTTCAACAACATCTAAAAGCGGACATATTGGTGGTGTTAGAAAAACATGGGATAGAATCCTAAAAAAGGCAGGTATAAATAATTTTCACTTGCATGATTTGCGCCATACATATGCTACAGCATTATTAGCTAATGGGGCTGATGCATTTATGGTTAAGCAGGCTCTTACCCATAAATCTTTACAAAGCACTCAAATATATGTAAACCTTGATGTGGATGATTTGCGAGACAAACTTAATGAAACAGTCAATAAAATGATTGGAGTTAAAAATGGTTAAGTTGTATGATTCTAATAAACATTTAAATATGAAAAAGTTTGAGCAAGAGGGTTTTGCTTACTTTGAAAATATTGACTTTAGTAATACAAAAGACAATGAGTTAGCAAAGTTACTACAAATAGAATTACCAGAAATAAAATTTAAGAAATGTATTTTTAAATCTTTTAAGGCACAAAAAGGAATCGTAAATTCTAAAATTTTATTTGAAAGCTGTATTTTTGCTGACATTTTAGATTTTAGCGAAACTAAATTTAATGAAACTATTTCTATTAAATATTCTATTTTTAATGCATCTATTTTATTTAAAAACAGTGTTTTTAAAGATGTATTGGAATTTTGCAATAACACTGTAAAGTTTAATACAAAAGCAGAAGTTAGTTTTAAGGTAGATAAAAAAATTGAAGAAAGTGAGCTGTTTTCAGGAATACAGATTGCAAACTGTAAGTTTGGATGTGAAACCTCTTTTTTTGGAAGAGATTTTGGTTTAGTAGGATTCTTAAGAGATGTAGAATTTGGTAATTTATTTTGGATGACTAAAACCTCGTTTGGTGAAAAATTTGATATGAAAGGTTTGAGTTTTACTGGTGAAAGTTTATCAGATTTTTTAAAATGTCTTCAAATTTTTAAGAACTCTTTGAAACGTTCATCTTTTGAAACTTATGCTGAAGATGTTGGAAAATATGAAGAAACCATTAAAAATAAAACATCACAAGCATCAATTAATACTAAAAATATTCCTTTTCTTGAAATTCCTAAAAAAGAGAGCGATTATAATCTTTATACAACAGCAGAAACGGCGAAAATTCTTCATGTGAAAATAAACACTTTAGAGCGCTGGAGATGTGAGAGAAAAGGTCCAAAAGCAACAAAAATAGGAAGAAAAGTATTTTATAAGAAATCTGATTTAGATGATTACATTAATACTTTAAAATAAAAATGGCGTCTACGGAGGGAATTGAACCCCCAACCCCTGGTTTAGGAAACCAGTGCTCTATCCGGTTGAGCTACGCAGACAAACCTTATTCTAATTATATTTTAAAAGTGTAAAATGCAAGTTAAAAAATATTAATATTGTTTTTAAATAAAATAAGAAAATGTTTTTTATATAGAAGAACAGCAAAAGGAGATAACAAAATGGGAAAAAATCCAAAATTAACAATTCTTTTCTCAATGAGGAATGGTGGAAAACAGCCACAACAGAGGACGTTTTAGCTGAAATATCAAAAGGAGCAGATGTAAGATGTCTTTGTGAAAGTGATTTTGACATATGTTATGCTTTGAGTAAAAATAACAGGCTTGAAATATTAAAAATTCTTTTTGAAAATGGACTTGATATTGAAAAGTGGATAGTTTCTTTGTTTAGGACTTTACCTTTAAATGAAGCTATTTATTTTTTTGAACAAAAAAGCTCATTTAGTGAAGATAGGATATCATGTTTGTTTGAGAGCATGTCAAGAGATTGTTATGCTAATCAATTAAAATATTTGTTAAATTACTATCAATATAGAAATTTTTCTTATCGTGAGCTATTTGAGATAGCTCATAATAAAGATGAAGGCGTGATTTTTTTATTTTTTAATAAAATTGTTATTCCTAGAAAAAATGACCTAAATGCTCTTGAAATAATTATTAATGGTGCAAGTCGTGAATTGTTAAAATTATTTCTAGATAAAGTTTTTATTAAAGATATTCATGAAAATCTTTGTAAAAACCTATTCGTTAGATATTATAATGATAAAGAAATAATTAAGAAGCTTTTAGAAAAAGGAATTAATAAAAACATACAAGATAAAAATGGTTATACATTATTAAACCATATCACATGCATGTATAAAGGTCATTATGAAAAAGAACAAAAAGAATTATATGATGATATGATATACTGGATTGATTATGGTATGGATGTGAATATACCCTGCAACGGAGGAAGTACACCTCTTTTAAATTTATGTTCAATGAGTGAACCTCCGTTGGAAATTATAAAAAAATTGATTTCTAAAGGCGCAGATATCAATGTTGAAAGAAAAGGTTGTAGTGATAATAAAGACGTTCCACAAAGTTTATTGAGACACTTGGCTACCCCAGAAAATGATACACCATTATATAATAGTATTAGGTTCAGTAAAAATAATGAGTTGATAAATTTATTATTGGATGCAGGAGCTAATGTTAACGCCTTTTCAAGTAATAATCATGAGTCTATTATAGATGCTGCAATAAAGTATAATTGTGATGTAAAGATAATAGATAAAATTTTAAAATCAGGTGTTAGTGATTATTTTAAAAAACGAGCTTTTTTGTCTTGTCCATCAACAGCTATATTTGATGTTTTTGTAAATAACGGAATTGATATAAATGCAAAATTTACAGGATATATAAGAAGTTTATGGTGGGCAGAAGATATGACACCTTTAGAGATGGCGTGTATTGAGAATAATTTTAGCATTGCGAAGAAGCTTATAGATATGGGAGCTAATACTCAAATTAAAGATAAAAAAGGAAGGTCTTTGTTGTCTTTACTTTGCACGTCCGTTTTTATAGATATTCCTTTTTTAGAATATTTAATAAAATTAGGATTTGATATTAATGAGCAGGATAATGATGGCAATACTCCTTTAATGATAAGATATCAAACAGGAGAATTGGAAGATATTTTTGATGTTTTAATAAAGAAAGGAGCTGATATTAACAAAAGAAATAACAATGGCGATAATATTTTGTTAACAGAATTTGCCCCAATTAATTACAGAACAAATATTCGTGAAACTTTGGTAAAATATGGAGCAGATGTAACGGCTGTAAATAATGACGGAAAAAGAGTGGAAGAAAGGCTAATTTCTTTTTATGAAAAAAACTTTAACACCATTGTAAATAGAAAAAAAATAGACGAAGAGGTCGCTTATAAATTAAAGAAAAAAGATGAAAAAAAAGAGACAAAAATCATCAAACAAAATATGTTTGAGGGTAAAGTAGTTTGTTTTACAGGTTTTAAGGATAAAAATTTATCAGATTATATAAAAAATCATGGAGGAAAATATGTAACAACTTTAACGAATGATTGTAATCTGTTAATATGTGTCCGAACATTTGGAGCGACTTATTCGTCACGAATTACAATTGGTGAAGCAGTTAAAAAAGTTATACCGATAATGAAGTATAGTGATGTTAAATATAAAATAAAATATGTTTATCAGCATGATTTAAATAAAAGTAGTTTTGAAAAGAAAAGTTATAAAAAAAGCAAAAACAGTGTATTGAATTCTGAAAAAACACTAACACCCCCTCAATTTCCAGTGTCTGATATCGTAGTATGCTTTACGGGTGTTCGGGATATTAGGTTAGAATCTGCTATTAAAGGACAGGGTGGAAAAATAGTTTCATCAATCACAAAAGATTGTAATTATTTAATTTATAAAAATGATGATTCTACAAAATATAATCAAGCGAAAGAAAAAAATATTTTTATAGAACATTATTCTGATGCCAAAAATCGTTTTAGCAAATTTTATTTTTATTAAACAAGAGACAATGTTAAAGAAGATAGATTCTTTAACATTGTCTCTGTATTTGGCTATTTTCCTAGTGTTTTATTTTAGAGGCGTTAAGGTGCAACCATAAAATGTTAAACTTTGTTAGATTTTATCAGGAAGTTTAACATTTATCTCAAATTCCTCAAAATCTGTTTCACCTCATTGGTCGGGGTATATTTTTCTGTATCATCATATTCAAATCGGTGATTGATTAGTTTTCCGTTCTCAATATAAGCAATGTTAATTGAGTTATTGCCATAGGATTGGTGATAATGAACCAAAGGCAAATTTTTATAAGTAAATCCATTGTTCCAAAGGTTAATCAAATTGCCAAGTGTGATTTTATCTATTCTGTATGAACAATACGGACAAGCAAAGGCATTGATTGTCAAACCTGAAATGACAAATTCGGCACAAGTCCTATTTTGTAACTTGTGCCGATTATTATAAATCCACTCACAATGTCTCAAAAACCATTGTTTATCTAATATTCGCATTAAACCCTCACATTTTCAACTGCGTTAGCTAACATTTGTTGGTTGTAATTGAAATAATGTTGAGTGGTTGAGATATTCCTATGATTTGCCAGTTTTTGCACTAAACAGATATTAACTCCTGAATTTACCAGCTTTGATACAAACAAGTGTCTGCCCAAATGGCTTGCACCTTTAATGTTAAATTTGCGGTAAATTGATGAGAATAATCTGCTTATGCTTACTCTATTATAAGGCTTATTAAGTTTTTGGCTCGTAAACAAATATGTTTCTTGGGTTAATCTATCGCCCCATTTTCTTTGCAAATATTTCAAATATTCGCAAAACTCTTTCTTTAATTGGCTATTCATATAGTATTCGCACTTGTTCTTGCCCTTGTTTTTATCGTAATCAAGACAAATGACATCTTTGATTTTCAAATCATCGGTAAAAATATCTTTGATTTGCAGATAAGCAAAATTGATTGAACGCATACCATTTAGACTGCAAAGGAACATCATACGAATTTGTTCGGCATGCTTCATGGACTTTATGAAATTCAAAATATCCTTAATTTTCTTATCATCTACAAAAACATCATTTGTCATAATTACCTCTCTTTACAAATTGTAATACTTCTCAACTCTTTGGCGAAGGATTTGCTGTCCTTCTTTGATTATCTCGCTCAACCTTTTATCATCAAAACATTCCTTGATTTGCTTTAGGTTCAAAGTAAGGTCATGTAATAAATGACATCCTACTTTGCGTTTCTCACAATCCAAAACTCCGTAATAAAACTTGCTCTTGCCTAAAAATTGTTCGGAAAACTGTTGTTTGCTCTCAACAATTCCAAGCTCTTGCAAAAGCTCATAAGCCTTATTCAGATAATCTAAACCATTGTTTGCTTCTGCATCTTGGGGCTGTGGGGTTTTGCGTTTTATCATTTTGACTAATTCTTCCTTAAATTTGTTTTTCCAACTCATCTTCAATCCTTTCTTATGGTATTTATTACCATTTGTAAGGATTTGGCTATTTCTTCACCATTGCTTGATAAAATACGGTATAGTCAATTTGTTGGGTCATAGTCGCAATTCCGCCTTGAAGTTCCCATCCTTTGCAAAGTTCTTCATTTACCCACTTTATTAATTCATCTATACTGGTTGAACATATTATTGTGTATTTCATGGCTTTGCTCCTAATATTCATCAGCATACATTATGGTCATAACTCGGTTGGTAAGTCTTGGTTTGCAGGCATTTGGCGAAAGAAACAGAAACTTGTTGTCATAATAATCAATCTTCCAGAAAATCTTTTTACCCTTAAAATCAAAAGCTCCAAAATCTCGCTCGCCGTAAGGGTTGTTATCTTCATCAAAGTCATTAAAATAGCGGACTCTGTTGATAATAGTTGTAATATCATCGTGAGTATTGCTTCTGATACCTTCGGTCAAAATCAAAGTTCCAAGCGAGGGATTGGCTCTGAACTCATCATTTAACTTGGCGATTTCCGATACATTATTCATTGCAACTCTCCTCCAAATATAAGTTGAACATCAAATCAACCAATCCTTCTTTATCGTTGGCATAGTCCCAAACATTTTTGCCTTTGTTGTTTTTGATATCGGGGTCGGCATCATTATTGATAAAGAACTCAATCAAACCCAAACGCATCATGGCTTGCGGATGGTTTACTACTTTTATAAATGCTGTGTTTCCTGCATTGTCTTGGGCATTGATATCACTTCCAGCTTGAAGCAAAAGGTTCAAAGTAGCAGGATTACTTCGTTTCTTGGCGGCAATCATAAAAGGAGTATCGCCTGAAATGTTACGAGAATGAACATCACCACCATGAGACAAGAAAAGCTCAATGACCTCTGGCTCATAAAACTCACGGCAAGCGAACATAAAAGGAGTGTAGCCGTTAGAATTGTAAGGTTTGTTTACATCTGCACCATTTTCAAGCAAAGTCTTAATAGTTACGAGGTCTTCGCTATAAAGTGCTTTCATTAAATCATTATCGTTACTAACCATTTGAATCTCCATGAAATTGCGGGTGGATTTAAATTGCCGCCTGGGATATCATGCAAAGATTCAGCTGTCAAGCCGCAAAATTAACATTTTTTCACGATAATGTATTGATTCTAAAGAATTTCTTTTAAATTCAGCAGCTTGGGTTTGTAACATTTATTACAAAAAGTAATGATAAATACCTTTATAAGCCAAAGGACAAGGAAATGAAGGTGTTGATTGAGACTATTACAAACCGTAAAGGATATAAGAATTTTAATGATATTGCTGGGTTTAACGATTTTTTGAATGAAAATCGTGAGAAGATTAAAAGCTATAAAATTTTAAATGAAGCCTATAATGGCACTTTTGAAGAATTGCTTCAAGATATTATGAATCGTGCTGATTTACTTGGAAACATGATAGGTTACGCATTTTTTGAAATGACTGACAAAAGCGACAAATATAATAAGCTGCTTCGTGCAATGGGACTTGTCGCCGAAATCCAAGGTTTGGTTAGAGGGTATATAGAGTAAAACCGCAAAATTATGACGGTTTTATTTAGTTGTTTTTACTATATATAACTTATTGGTATTATGTATACATCTTTGCATAAAGGTATAAATTTGTCATTCAAACAAACAATAGCTCAATCATTTTCATAAAAGAGTATAAATTATAGCATAAACTGAACTTTTTTCTTTGTTTTTTCGTTATATAGCTTGTAAGATGATGACATAAGGAGATGTTTGATGCGGTATGTAATTGCTTTGATTTGTATGCTTTTTGTCGGTTCGGCTTGGGCTGATATGCGTTGTTCTACCAATTCTTTAGGTGTTACAACTTGTAAAGATAGTGACGGAAGGGTTATCAAATCTCGCACAAATTCACTCGGAACAACGACTTATACCGATAATAAAGGGAAAACAATCAAAGCCAGAACCAACTCTTTGGGCACAACAACCTATACCGGCAGCGATGGTACAAGAGGCACGGCAAAGACAAATTCGCTAGGAGTTACCACTTATAAGGATAATAAAGGCAACACCATAAAAGCTCGCACAAATTCATTAGGCGTTACAACCTACACCGACCAAAACGGTAAGAAAACCAAATGTCGTACAAATTCTGTTGGTGTTACAAGGTGTGATTAAGGAGAAAATTATATGAAATGTCCTAAATGTGGTAATGATAATATTCATATAGAAAGTAAAGGGTTAAGTAGCATTAAGGGAATTTTAGGTTACTTATTAACCGGTGGAAAATGGCAAGGTTTTGTTGCTGGTTCTTGTTTGGGCGCAAGTAAACAAATTGCTACTTGTATGAACTGTGGTAAAGTTTTTGCTCCTAAAACAGAACAGGCAAAGATAGTTTCCAGAGAACGGGCAATAGAAGACTATAAACGTCGTGCTTCATTATCTCCTCGTCAAAGAAAATGGGAAAACATTGCCATTGTTTTCTTTGTGTTAATGTTTATTCTTCCGTTCTTTTTTGGAATATGGAGCTTTATCGCTACTTTGATAATGACGTTATACTCTTATATACAATCAAACATCAGAGAATATGATGTAAAAATGCAAATTGATATTGATGAAAATGATACAGACGAAGAAATAAAAAGAAAAATTATAGAATCAATCCCCCCTGAATATAAAGATAAGAAAATATGTGATATTGATGAAGAAGTAAAAAGACTAAAAGATAAATTAAAAAACACGAGGCATAATTAATAAAATACAAAAATTAATAATAAAAACCACCACCTTATAAAAAAGTAGTGGATTTGTAGGAGAATTTATTGATTTGTTGTTATTCCTTATAAATCACAGCACCGTTATCTAAAAGTAGATTTGCGATATCTATTTCAATTCGTTCTAATGCGATGAGAAGTGCTGTTTCTCGTTGGTAATTGAGCCAATTTACATCGCATCCTTTGTTAATCAGCATCTGAATTACATCTAGTTTTAGTTCATCAGTCATATTTTCGTTCAAAATCACTGACATTATTGCATTATAGCCAAATATATCGGTTCTGTTGATTTCACTTCCTTGTTCAAGCAAATATTCTATCGGTTCTATTGTGGAACAAAAGTAGCAAGCAACCAAGAAAAGTGTAGCTCTTCGGCGATTAATTGGTGTGTTAATTTGGAAGTTTTCTGTTTCAATCATCTTTTGTATCTCATCAACACAATCAATGCAAAGCTCCGCTTCGCTTTCATAATTAGCCACAGGAAACACTGGTGCGTTCTTCACTCGCTCGGCAATTTGTTCCATTTTCTTTTGCATTTCGGGAAATTCATCAATATGAATTAGTTTTGAATAGGTCTGGTTTTCTGGATTGAAAGTTAGCATTTTATCTCCTTTTTCTTCTTTACAAATGTATTTATCATTACAACTTGTAATTTTTTATTTTAACAAATTCGCTTAATTAACTGATAAATACATGTGAAGTTAATAATTGCCTTACTTCACATTAATATGTTTTTTAACAAATTAGAGCTGTAGGAATTCCTTCAGCTCTTTTCTTTATCTGGCAAATCCGCTCCCCGTTTCTGATTTCTTTTAATTTAAGTGAATTAAATCACTCTTATTATTTTCATTAAAATTCCCTGATTTCCTTCGGTTTTGTATTTTAATCAAAACAAATTTTGCTATTATAATAGCTATTTTATTTCTATTATAATTATATTATAGGAGCAAAAAATAGCTCTCAATCCCTTGTGTATTAACAGTTTCAGCAAAGTGCGGCGGAAATATCTGTTTCCACCAGTGGAAATATCCATTTCCACCATCGGAAATAACCGTTTCCGTATAAGGAAATATTCATTTCCATTTGGCGTTTTAGTGGAAATATCCATTTCCGCTGCGATGTTAGGTGGAAATATTCATTTCCAGCAGCATTTTTTGTTAGAATTACAAAACGTAAAATTTGCCGATAAATACTCATGTTAAAATACATATTAAAGGAATTAAAATGAGTGAAAGACAAGGAAAGCTCACTATTACAGAGCGTTTAATATTAACATATATCGGTTACAAAACCAATCGCAACTTCAAATTTTTTATGACTAACGAGACACTGGCAAAGGCGATTTGCTGTAAAACTTCATCAACCAAAGTTATGGTCAATAAACTCGTCAGAGAGGGCTATTTGATAAAATCCTGTGATGAGAAGGGCAGAAGACAATTATCGCTCTCTGGACGTGAATTTATGCCCCTTGATGGTGTTAATATGGGAAACATTGAAAAGAATACCCTAAAACACGATGCCCAAGACCAAGAGCAATGGGCAAACTACTATAAAAATGAGCTAAACGAGGCTCAAATCCGTATCAAATCCCTAGAAAATGAACGAGATAGTTACAAAAATGCATTAGAAACCTTAATGTCAGTTTTGGCATCAAAAGGTATTGATTTGGATGAAGTTGTTGGGATGATAGGTGGAAATTAATCCCATTCTATAAAAGAACACCAACTATTGTAATCCATATCAAATACTTTCATACAAGCTTCACCATCTTGTTTGGTCATCCCTCGTAAGCATTCTCTCAAATGATAAAGCATTTCACCTTTGCTAAAAATGCACCCCAGACAACTTGGTGCATCACATCTATTACATTTAGTTTTAATTATATCCAAAATGCTTTTATAATGAGCAATAATCTCCTCATTTTCTTTTTTTCTAATTTCGTTAATATCACTCATAAATATTTCCTCTTATTATTTTTGCAAATTAGCCGCCACCTCAAATTGAACTGTTCCAATTTTAATTCTAATGGAATTAGGGTAAAAATCCAATGTATAAACATCAAAATCCTTAAATTTCATAATCAATTTACTTAACAGAGCATAATCTGCAATAGTATATATAGCTCTTAATTTATGTTCTCTTCCGATAGTATTGAATACTTTTATTGGCATTTCAATATTTCTATATACTAAAAGAAGTCCATCTTCATATATCTCAAGATAAAGGATAGACTTGCGACCACCTTTTAGATTTTTCTTTATATGAGCAAGTTGTTTACGCAAATCATCACCAGAAACTTCTAATAGCATGTATTACGCTCCTTTTATATAAGCAGTTATAAAATCATTTCTTTTTTGATTTTTTCTTACCACCACCATCTATACTAAACTTTCTTAAAATGGTATCAGATTTAGAAAAAACAATTTTTCCAACTCGGTCTTTCATTTTTTGTGTAAGCGGAACCGCTTGAGCACGTTTTTTAGGTTCTTCTACGTAATTATGTCCTGTTAAATGCTTGTATTCATCTTGGTTTATATAACACTTTGCAACAGGATTTATAGCATTTACATTGGTTACAGGCAGATGTTTTACATCTATAAACAACAAGTCTATCAAAAATTCTGAAAGCTCATTATGCTTTTTAAACCATTTTGCAATACCAAGTCTCTCCATATACGGAAGTTCTTTAAGCTTTTTCAGTTCTATTCCATCTAATCCAAGAGAAACCTCATCCTTTTCACCATAACAATTTAATGCAGGAGTTTCCTTTTCTTGCTTTTTCAACTCCTTCTTTATGGAATCCTTCCATTTTAATTCCGGTGATTGAGGATTAAGTCGTCCACCCATATTAGTCCTGCTTAATGTAAGTTATTTCAAATTGTTTACAAGGACGGTATTTCTGCAATCTTGTTGTAAATGCAAAGAAATCTTTTCTTTCACAAGTTTGATATATATCTAAACCTCTATCTAATGAAATCTTCCAACCTGTATCAGTTGTAATACTGCGAGCATGGATTGTATCATCAAATCTGTATGTGAATTTAATACCCATTGCAAAACAAGATGTCTTAATTGTAGCAAAGTTATCTTCTTGTTGCGCAGGATTATACTCATCAATAGACGTAACAAGCTCAACCATTACTTCGTCTGAATCTTCTTTATTTTGTTCAATTAACTCCAAAAATTCCATAAAATTCAATGATTGGAATACATTTCTTATATAAGGGTCAATAACAGTAATCTGTTTTGCTCCTTTTATATAATCAGCAAACAATCGCTCATAAGACACGCCCATTTGTCCTTCATTAAAGGTTAAATGTTGCTCTTTTAATGTTTCTTCGGGTTTTACTTCAACTTCTTTTGTAATGTTACTTGGAATTTCTTTTATATCATTAGGAGCGAGAGATTCTGTATCTTGTCCATCAGGCATTTGAGTTGTATTAACTGTTCCATAATAGATTTCTTTGTATTGGATTTCTTCCAATGTCATAACATCTACTTTTTCACCACTTCTCTTTGTATATGAGAAATCTGTTGCAGGGAAAGTAGAATCTAAACGAACTATTTGGTCTTTAACACGTTTTCTACCTTCCATAACAAATTTCAACAATTCTTCTTTCTCTTCGCTTGTTGCTATTTTATTTGGGTAGATAATCTTCATCAAACCAGAGAATGTTTTGTTAATACCATCTCTATCACGAGTAGAAATATCTGATGAAAGCTCTAAAACATCCTTGTATTCATTAGAATAGTCATAATTTCTCAAATATTTTAATGCTTCTGCATAGTAATCAACCACAAAACCATATCCTGTTGTAAACAATTCGTTTCTGATTACATCTATTTCCCAACCCGGAATATAAAAATGCATGCGGTCTAAAAATGCAGAATCTAAATATTTTGCTGGCAATTCCTCAAATAAGTTAGAATGCTTTAACATAAACGGAACATTATGTTTTGTATTACCAATAAAGGTCATAGATGCTTCTGCACCAAGAGTTTCAACACCACGAGAGAATGATTTATTTGCCATATATCCCTTCATAATATCTACAAGGGCTTTATCTACTTTCTTTTGTTGTCCTGCAAATTCATCAAAAGCAATATTATCCCAATATCCCACTAAACCAATATCATGTCTTTTGGCATTATTTACAAAAAGCTTTGAAACAGTTACTTCTCCACCTGAAATCAATGTTCCATGAGGAGAAAACTCTGTATAAATGTGAGATTTACCAGTTCCTTTTGGTCCTAATTCAATTAAATTGTAGTTTCTTTCACAAAATGGAATAAGTCTTACAAGCTGTAATAACTTATTTCTTCTGCTTAACATCTCGGGATTAAAACCGATACTTTGTAAAACAAAGTCTATCCATTCATCAGTTGTGAAGTTTCCTCTTTTTTCAAGAAATTCATTAAAGTCAAATTGAGATAATTGAATTGGTTTAATTGATGCCAAAATCCAAGGACAATCATTCTTATTTTCTGTGTATTGATATTCAAGCTCTGCCAAACACCAAATACCAGAAACCAACAATCGTGGATGTTTCTTATTAACTGTTTCAGCATCTACCAAAACTTTACTAATACCCAAATTTGAAAAAGTAAGGCGATAACAATCGTTTTTCTCATCTAATTCAGCAAAAATCTTATCAATTACCTTATATCTGCCTTTTTCTTTAATATTAGATTTTACAAGTTCAGCTTCATTTCTATGAACATAATGCTTGGCTAAAATATCTTTAACCGATTCAATTCCTGCATTAATTGTTGCTTCATCATTAGTAGCACAATATTGTCCTAAAAGGTATTCTAATACATAAGATGGAACAATAGCGTTTCCTCTAACTTCTTTAACCAAGTCTTTTCTAACTACACAACCGGGGAATATGTCATTTATTTTAGTATCTAGGCTATTCATATCTCAATACCTCTCTTAAAAATCCATAGTAAAAGTTTTTCTAACGGTATAAACCAACTGTTTATAATCCTTGGAATATGTTGTATTTTCCTCTGGCTCTTGCAATTTCAGATAAACAGTTTGATTATTTTCGTTATCTATATTTTTATTCAAAAGTAGAGTTACTTGTTGTTCTCTATCTCTTGTTTCCGTACTTGTGCTATCAAAAATGAGCTCTTTGCTTTCAGAGATTAACTCACCATTTTTGTTATAAAGTCCTATTGTTAATACTCTTCTTTGAACTTTATCGCTTACAATATCCTTTTGATACAAGGTTACTACAAGTTGATTTGATGAAATAATATCATTAGAACGCATTGCTTCTACTTCAACTTTGCTTGTATCACTTTGGCGTTTCTTATTGATAGCAATTATAGGAATAATTACTTCTTGTAAGCTGACACCACCGTGAACAAACTTTCTTGCCGCTCCTTGTAATCTCAAACGATTGATAGATTTTGGGAATTGAAATTCTAAATCTCCAAGTAAACCGAGGCTTTTTGCATCAAATTTCATAAAAGAGTTATCCTCTTTTAAGTTTCTGCCAATTACAAAGCGTCGGTCTTTTTTAAAGATTTGCTCTCCAACAGGCTCTACACCTAAAAATTCATCTTCATCCAAGTTTTTATTTTGATAGATAAATCCGTGGTCTGCTGTAATCAAAACGTTGTTAATGTTAGCATTTGTAAACTTCTTAACAATTTTCATCAACTCTTCAATAGTTGCTTCAGCTGCATCAAAAGCTTGTTCCTCCGAACTCAACGCATGTCCTATTTCATCTATTTTGTTATGGAAAATATAGATAACATCGTGATTTTTAACAATTTCACGCAACGCTTCAATGTTACTGTTTACAACATCAGTATCTTTTAAGGCAATTGCTTTGGTTGTTCTTTGGCTTAAAATCTTATTTCTGTTATCAAGTCCTGATGTTGATACATTGTCAGCCAAAACGGTTACATCTTTTTCAATAATTTCTAAAGCATCATGAGGCAATACCGATGCCATACCAAGTTGAGTATAACTAGGAAGTCCTGTAATTGCATGGTTTAGTTTAGCTTCAAAACGGTCTTCCTGTCTGATACGACTTGCTAATTCATCGCCGATTTCATAACGCAAAGCATCAGAAACAATGATACAAAGCTTGCTTTTGCTATCTGCCACATAGTTTTTATAAAAGTCTCTTTGTCTGTCAACGCAATCAAATTCCCAAACTGTTTTCTTATCAATTTGTTGTTGCCAATTATCATTAAGATTGAGCAAATACTTGTTAGAATAAAGGTTTTCAATATCTTCAACAAACTTTCCAAATGTTCCGATATGTCCGGAAGCTTTGATATTGAATATAAACTTACGATAATACAAGTCTATCTTATACCAGTTTTGAACATAATTCTCAATTCCTGTACCAATAGAAGAAACATCAAAGCGAGCATTGACATCAAACATTTGAATAAATTGTGTTGCATACCATACTGCAAGGTATAAATTTTCAAACTTCTTATACCATCTCATAGACTTTCTTTGAGCTATAATATCAAATACTTCCTTGGGATTTATGGTTCGTTTGCATAAATCATCAATAAGAGATGTTAAAATCCTCTTATCAATTACTTCAAAGTAGTCTGCATCCACCAAATTTTTATAGTTTTCACTATATACAATGTTTTCCGCATTTATGATTTCAGCTACTTCATTTGATATTCTTTCAAAGTCTTTGTTATATCTGCTGTCATTTTTCCATTGGTTAAGGAATATTCTTGCACCATTGGAAAGCTTTTCTTCATCTTTTACAGATTTGTTCAAGCTTACTGCAAAACTCCACTTAAAAGCATTGATAATAAAGTCTTTGATGCTTTGGTTGTTTGAATGATAACCGAATGTTTCATCCATTTTATTAAACAAAAACTTATCTAAATTGCTTTTTTGAATAGCATTCATCATTTTGGTTTCGCCATTAGCATATTCTTGCAATAGGCTGGAAACCACAGCATTTATATCGCCTTCTGTTTTAGTAATTACAAAAAGCATTTTCATTCTTACTTGATTGATAGAACAAGTTTCATCCAGTAAGTCTTTTAATTTCTCTGTTCTGTCTTTACTATTAAAGAAAAATGCGTGGTCTTTGGTGATTTCGCTGTATTCAGAGCCTAATCCCAATTCAGATAGAGTAATAGCCCAAACTTCTGTTTGGAATTCATCATTAGCTAATAATATATCTAAAAGCCAGTTTTCTTTATTGTCTGGCTTTTCACCATTCTTATAAATCAAAAACTTTTGATTTGGCTCTTGGCGTAAGATTTGGTATTTAATTACAAACTCATTTTCACCGACAACAAGCTTTTTTACATCATCAAGTTCAATGTTTTGAAAGTCTTCGCTAAACTGACCATCTTTATCATACCAAAATACGACACGATTGTTTTCAAACTTTTTAGATAACATTTTTTTGATTTGAACACACATCTTATGCTTTCTCCTTCAAACCAATGTTACGCAAAGCTTTACCAAATTTAAGATAATTAACCTTTACACCATCGTCTAAATCTATTTCTTTACGCTCTGTTGCCAAAGGATATAAAGTGTTTCTTTCATATTCTTCAACTTCATTTAACATAATCTGTAATGCTTGACGTTCTTTACCTGCCTTAATTTTATCAGATTGTGAAGCATCTGCTTTGGTTTCCATAAAGGATAATGTCTTTATTTTTCCATTTAATTTGTTTTGATATTCACGCAAATACTCATTCAACACGATGTTTACTGTATCTTTATTGTAACGATGTAAATAAACAATAGCGTTAAAACCGTTCTTTTCTGATGAGAACATCCAATAAATCGGACGTTTTTGATACATTTGAACATGGTCTTTATAGAAATCTTTAACAAAGTAGTCTCTTAAAACTTGGTCTGCTGTTTGAGAATTCTTCTTGCCTAATACATTTACAATGTATGAAATGTTTTCATCAAAATGCTCTTCGCCAAAGGCTACTTTGATAAAGTTATAAAAGCGTTCTACAACATCATCAACAAAGTAGTTGTCTGATAATACAGGTATTGCATTGTCTGTATCTGCTTTGAATGTTTTGTATTTGCTTTCATCAAAATCACCACCGGCATAAACCAAAGCTTTGGTATCTAAACTATAACGACCAAACATACAGCCAACTGCATAAGATATAAGGGATTTGATGTCTCTTAATTCATCTGCTTTGGCAACCGTAATGTCTTTGTCAGCTACATCAGGTGTCATTTCATCTTGTAATCCGTAGATTTCAATGAATAAACGGTTTAGTTCTTCTTCGTTTGCTTTGAGCTGATTGAATTGCTGTTCCTTATATTCAGCCCAAGCAGTAAATGAATCTGCTACTTTTCCATTGGTTTTGAAACGAAGTAAAGGATGCTGTTCAAAATCCCAAGATGTTTCAAAACTATCCCAGTCATCTTTTGATATTTGTATATTAGAATCAACAATATCCTCTATTTGTCTTTTTAGATTGTCATTGTTAGTTATAATTACAGGTAAAGATGCAACATTGCCAACTTGGAAATTAAGTGTTGGATTCAAAAGGCCTAAAAAGTTAAAAGCAAGTTTTGAACACAAATATCCTGTTAAATATTTTATATTATCAGGAGTCGCAAAAACAGAAGAACCTGCAATATCAAATATAGAGCCTTTTTGCGAATATCTAACACCAAAACTTGTAGAACTTACAAAAGACCAAGTTATACTTTCTCTAAAATAGAAATCCATATTTTTAGGTTTTGAATTACTTGGTAAACATAATCCTTTTTCTAATTTATCCAATTTATCTTGTTTGATATCTCTGCCATTTTTATACCAATTAACTACATCAAATTTGTTTCCATACCATTTTCTAAATGCACCACCATTATTGTAAGGATACCATTTATACTCAAGTCCTTCTGATTCTTCACAATTATTGCAATATTCATACATTTTATTTATGTTTACTTCATGCCAAGCTCTAATAAAAATATCATTCTCACCAGTTTGCATTCCTGCTCTTGGAGGTGCAATCTCTTTAATGTTTTTTTGATTTTTAAATAATTTTCGAACTTTATCACTTGCCCAATATGCAATTGGTACCCCAGGTATTGAACTAAAATCTGTTTGTTTAGCTTCGTGGTAAATTTTAAGCATTTGATGTTCTTGTTGTTCATCTTCATTTTCTTCAGCGACATTTTGATTTGCTTTATAAGATGCGAAATCAAATGTAAAATCGTGATTACTTTTTGCAGTTAAATATAAATTCGCAATATCTTCAGGGTTTATATATTGGAATGTTCTTTGATGTAATCTAAAATAACAACCTTTTAGGTTTTTGATGGTGGATTTTCTTAATGTAAATGCGCAAGAACCAAAATCAATACCAAAAATACCTCTCCCCATGTGAAGAAGGGACATTACATTTTGATTATCCAATATCTGTTTTCTTAATTCTTCAAAACTACTCAAGAATAACCAAGATGGTTGAGTAATCATTGAGGTATAACCATTATTTTTAGTAAAATGATAATTCTTTTCGATGAAAACAGCAAAGAAATCTGTTTTAGTGTTTTTATAATGGGTTTTCACATAATCTGATAATTTTGCACTCATCCCCTTGTTACCCATATATGGTGGATTTGAGGTTACGCATTCATATTGTTGTTGCATTATTTTTGCTTGTTTTATAATGAATTTTAAGCGACCTCTTATAATGTCACCATAAAGAGAAGACTGTCCTTTTTGATTAAAGTAATTGATGCGTTCATCCCAAAAATCAAAATCCAATCCTTCTATTTTCAAAATTGAACCGTATTCTTTGGCATCTTTGAAAGTATCTTGGAGTAATCTTATTTGTTTTGTTGCCTTATCTTTATCGGATACACCAATCAGAAGTTCATCAGCAATACTAAAATCCAACCAATTGGTATCTTTTATAGAGCAAATATTAAGTTCTGTTACCTTATTAAAGATGTTACGGTCATATTCTCTTGCTTTCATCATTACAGCAAGTTGAGATAATTGAGCGGCACGGTCACATATATCTAAACCAAAGAGATTGTGTTTCAAAATCATCTCTGGGATTTCATTTTCTTGCCACCCCTGTGATTTATAGATTTCAAACAATACTTCAAAAGCTTTAACCAAAATATGTCCTGAACCACACGCAGGGTCTAAAACCTTAATATCTTGCGGTTTAAGATTAGGATTGATTAACTCTTGTATTTTGGCTTTAACATCATCTTCTTGTTCGGCAGATTCAAGATAATATTTAAATTTTGATTGCAAATCTTTATCTGGATGGCTTTCTAACCACATTTTACCAACCGAATTCTCAACCATATACTTTACAATCCATTCCGGTGTAAATATTTGAGTTGCCGCAGGAACGTCATCCTTGGCAATCTTCTTACCTTTTTTAAGCCCTGCAAACACTTGGTCTTTCTTTTCAGAAATATAATACTGATACAACCAACCGATAACTTCTACATCTTTACAGGTTTCTACATCCAAGGTTTCAACTGTTTGGGTTAGAACGGAACTTTCTGATAATAAATCATCTGGCATAAGAAGTTCTGTATAGTCTTTAATTCTTCCAAACATAAAGGGAAGTTGCTTATTCCAAGCATTACAATAAGAAACAAGCAACAATCTATAAACTTCTTCTTGTGGCTTTGGACTGCTTATTGCACCGTCTAAAAGCCCTAAAATACGTTGTTTAACTTCATCTGATACAACATTTGCATCAATATAACCAGTCTTTGCTTCGGATAACACTTCAGGTTGAGTTTGTCCTTCAACAGGAGAAACAACACCAATCTTTGTATAATGGTTTACATCCATGAAACGCAAAGCAATAAAGCGGTTAAACCAAATGTAAGCAACTTTTTCTATTGTCTGTTCTTCACCAATTTCTTTTATCAAACCTTCCAAAGCCTTAATTGCCTTCGGATTGTTTCTTCTTTCAAAGCTATTTTCAGCCAAAACTAATTTAAGTTTAGCTCCGACTGTTCCCATCAATGATTTACGAGCTTCAACAGCAAATTTCTTTAATTTTGGAGTATCCATCTGCTGTCTCCTTAAATCTTAATCTTTTTACCATCAGAGATTTCACAAAGCATAGCTTGACGAAGATTTGATAAGTATTCTTCAACATCTGCTTCGGTAGCAAGCAAAGTCTTGCTATGTCTTACAGAGACATTACTTGCAAGAATAATGGTTTCTCTTGGCTTTTCCGGTTGAACTGTTGGGGTTTCAGAAGGTATATCTGTTGAGGTTGTAGCAACAGGTTTGATTGCTTCGTTGATTTTGTTTAAGATTTCAACATATTTAACATTCTTAAAGTGGGTTAAATTATATTTTAAGACAGGAATGCTTTGCTGTCTCTTGCTTTCTGCATCAAAATCTTCAAAACAACGCAAAAATCTTTGTTGGTTAGCTTCGTTTAATTTGTTCCACTCTTCAAGTTTTAGAGTTTCTTCTCTTAAACGAGCAACTTCAGCTAAAACGTCTTGTCTTTCTTGTTCTAAAACAACAAATATCTTTTGTTTTAATTCTGAAACCTTATCCCTTAATTGCTGTATTGTATTACCTTTATAGCAATTTAAATCAGATAAAATGTCTGAAATTGAATTATAATCTGCATTTATATGTCCAAGATTATCTCTTTGTTCTGATATAAATGCTTTTGCTTCATCATAATAGCCTTTTCCTGCACCTTGCATAAAGCGACAAATAGGAGCAATTAAATTATCATTATTATCTAACAAGTTTTCAGACATTCCTGTAAACTCGTTAAAATACCAAGTGTAAGGTTTATCTACACATTTCGCCAATTCTTCTTTGATATTGGTTAATGAAGCAATAAACGGATAGCTTGTCTTCTGAAATAAAAGCTCTGTTACTTCGTTTAATTTAGCTTTAAGCTTATCATTCACCTTGTTTGCAATGGTTTTAGCATCACTATCAGCAATAGGTTCATTGCAAAAAACTTGATAGAATTCTTTTAATTGTCTTATCTGATTAGGAGAAAAGCTTGTTGTTGGTTGCAAAATAAGATTGTCTTGCTTTGCTGTGTTTCTGATTACTCTAATAACATCATTATCTTCTAAAATGTTAGAGTTTTCTTTGATTTCAATCTTTCTTCTGGCGTAAAGTTTTGCAATATGGCACAAAACAGCAGGATAAGACCAACCATAAGGTATTTTTTGGAAATTATCTAAAATGCTTTTAACCGTTGCTTTATATGTTCCGCTTCTTGTAATGCTGTTTAATACTTCTTGTTCTGCTTCTGACAAATTAACAGGCATTAAAGCATCGCCATCTTGGATAATTCTATCTACTTCTTGTTCTTTATAAACTACACCGCCAAGCATTTTAAGACTTGTATAAGTTTTATTTACAAGCTCAATAAATGCTTTAATTATACATCCGGCAGCATCATTTCCACCGATTTCTATTTCTGTTCCTTGTACAAAAAAGCGAGATTTAGAAATTACAGATGCAATTCTTTCTTGTAATCTATTTTTTCTTTCGGCATTTTGGCTTTGTTTTTCTTGAATAATTCGGCGAGTATCATCCCCCATACCAGAGCTTGTTTTTTGATTTATATATTTGTTTGTCTTTTTATATAAACCCAAATCATCAATCAATCTCTTGTCTTCCGGCAACAAAATAAACAATTCTTTATTGCTTTCCATGGATTTCATAGCAATGTTACCAGCTTTAATCTCATCACATAATGGAGAAATAATGTTGATTGATAGTTCGCATTCACGAGAATGAGCTTTATTATCAAGCTTGCGAGTAAAGCTATAATCTATTCCATTTGTATGGTGGATTTTGTTTTGTCTTAACAAACCATCATAAATTAACGATTGTAATTCTTCTGGAATATCAGTTATCGCAATATCTGTATTTTTGATTTCTTCTTCAATATCTTTTTCTTTGTCAGTCAAATATTCATAAACATCATTTGTTCTTTGAATATATGTCTGCTCTTCCAAAATATTTAAGGCTTGTTCTATTGCTTTGGTGTATTCTACTTGGTTTTCTGTAAAATTGCTATGCATCAAAACTGCGATATTTCTTTGTGTCGCCTTAAATGACTTGATGTATTTAACCAAGAATAAAGCTTTCAAAATCTTTACAGCTAATGGATTTTCTATATTTTTCTCTGCAACTGCGATAGATGATTGAATTGTAGCCAAAGAGCTTCTTATTCCTTCATACATCATATCAAATGTAGCAATTTCACCAATTTGGTTGCTTTGGCTTACTTTGATTGCTACTTGTTGGAATACCGTCAAAATTGAACGAGCACCTACAGAAGTATATCCGCCTTGGAATGCTCCGTGGCGAGATAATTCCTGCATTGCGTTCTGAAATAATGTAAATTGATAAGGAATAAAAGGATAGCAATCAATGAAATGTTCTTCATCTTTGAAGTTTTTAATAACTTGACCTTCAGTAAAATCAAATAAAGTCTTGAAATTGTTAACTTCACTTTTGTAGAGATTACTTAAAATTGATTTCGCATCATCTTGTTTATCCAACAATCTTCTTCTGATAACTTCTTCAACATCTTGGCTGTCCAAGTGAACTCTGGTTTCAAAACGACCTTGAATTTTAGAAAAGTCATCACGAGACAAGTTTGTTCCCATATCTTCAAGGAAGTTTGCAATACTTGCTTGTGAGGTTACAATAACACAGGCTCTTCCGTTACATAATGTTCCTAATTTCTCTGTGATTGCTTGTAATTCAAGCATATATTGAACATTGCTACCGATGTATTGTCCTACTTCATCGGCAAAAAAGTTAATTCTGAAATTAGAGCCTTGTTTGTCAATGTATCTCTTTACGGTTTCAGCAAAGGTTTCAATAGATGTAATATTTGTCTTCTTGGTGCTTTCAATTACATCTCTATGTTCACCATCTTTGCCATGAACCTTGTTATATGCTTTATCAATATCTGGTCTAAATCTTTGTCTTTCACGACCTTCTTCCCAGTCTTTTCCGGTAATATTCTTAAATTCGTTCTTAAAAGCTTCTAATAAACCTTCTTCGTCCAATTCTCTTTCAAATTGGGCAATGTCTCTTGATTTTCCATAATAACCACAGGCTTCATTGAATACGTTCATAAAGATTTCTAAAACAGTATCTTTCTTATTATCAATGTTTGCTTTCTTTGCTATATCAAACAAAATGCTCTTTGCAGGAGCTTTAAGGGTTTTAAGTCTTGATTTAAGAAGGGCATTATCAGATGAACATTTTTCAACAAAAGCATCAACAACACTATATCCACCAAGGTCTCTGTTCTCTAATAAAAGAGCTATCATTTTTAAGAGGTGTGATTTACCTGAACCAAAGAAGCCAGAAATCCATACACCATTACCACCTGAATATTTTTTAGCATAAGCATCAAGCAAATACTCTAATTTGCTTTCAATACTATTAGTTAAAACGTATTCATCTACTTCGTGTTTTAAATTTGCTAATTCAATATCGTCAGCTTTTACAACACCTTCAATACGTCTATCTATGCTTTTTCTAAAAAGTGATGTTAAAATATTCATTGTTATAGCCCTCTTATTTGGAAAATGTTTGCTGCTCTATAATCGTTTCCTTCATCAATTTGGTTGAATAGCTTAAACGAAGCATAAGGCGAACCTTTTGAAACGCTTTCACCAGGGAAAAACACGATTATAGGCTTGGTAATGTGCATATGAAGATTGTTCAAAATTGTGTGTGTTCTTAAAAATGGGAAAATGCTACCGCATCCATTTAAGAACAAAATGTCATACTCATTGGCTTTTTCAGCCATTTTGTTTGCTATTGCCGGAATTACATACTTTTCAACGTTAAGAATTCCCTTTAATTCATCTAAAAGCTCTTCTTTATTTCTTTCAGGTGATGTTAGCCATTCCCAATCACCTTGATTGCTTTGTAAAATTTCAATAACTAAATCGTATAAATTAATGGAAAGTACATTAATTTCTTTGTCTTGCAAGGTTTTGATAAGATTATCTTGCATAGAAATAAATTCTTGTTCTTCTGAAATATCATAGTCTGCAATGAAAATTGGAATATCATTGCACAAAATTTTACAATTTAAGAAATCTGGATTTGATGTGATTTTTACAAGATGATTAAATTTATCAACGATATTAGCCATAATCCCTCTCTAATTAACAAAAATACAAAGATATTCTGGGGATTGATTGCTAATGACTTTCACAACATTTGATGTTGGAATAACTGCCTGAATAAAGTTCTGATTGCTTAAAAGTCCTACCTCTCGTAGCATTTTGAAAAGAACTTGTTTCAACTTATAACGGCTATTATCTGTTATTTTTTCCAAAGATTCATGTTGAAGCATCTTTTTGTTATAAAAAGCATCAAAATCATAATTTGTAAGCTCAAGTTGTCCCATAAAATATTTTTCTCTGACAACTTCTTTCATAAAATCAAAAATGAATGCGTGTTTTTGGCAGATGGCAAACCACAATATTTGCTGTGTTTCGTTAGAAAATCCTGAAACGATTAAGTTTAACGCATCTTCATTAAGATATGAAAATCTGGATTTAAGTTCTTGCAAAATTCTATTAGTTGCAACAAGAGTTCTATATTGAAATAGATTTCCTTCTTTAATGTTTTCAGATGCTAAATCCCAACTGTTTGTTTGAAAATAAGCATTAGCAAAGGTTAAGGACTCTTTTTCTAAAAGACCTCCTGATGTAAAAGACATATTATATTTTGCACGACTATCCATATATCACCGTCTATATTATATACCAATCCAGCATAAATAATACGGTTAAGATTTCAGAAAATCAATCTAAAAATCAAGCTATTATCAAGTATTTTCTAGGAGTTACAAAAGCACATATATTCATATAGTTACCTCTATTGACTAGACGGTGATATACGGAGAGTGTCTATTTTTAATACCAAATTCAATCAAAATCCTAGTAATTCCTATAAATAGTTAAGGAAACTATTAAAGGAATTCATTATGATTTATGGTTATTGTAGAATCAGTACATCGCAACAAACTGTTCTTAACCAAAGGCACGAAATACAAGCCTTTGCCGAGAAAAACAATCTAAAAATTGATAAATGGCACGATGAGGTCATTTCTTCTCGTAAGCCCTTAAATGAACGAAAACTGGGAAAATTGCTCAAAAAACTAAAAAAAGGTGATGTTTTAATCGCTACAGAATTGAGCAGATTGGGTAGAAATTTACTTGAAGTTATGGGAATTTTACAACAATGTCTTGAACGTGAATGCCAGATTTGGACATTGAAAGAGAATTATAGACTTGGTTCTGATATTTCCTCCAAAGTACTCGCTTTTGCATTTTCTTTAGCTTCTGAAATAGAGCGCCAGCTTATTTCTGATAGAACAAGAAACTCTTTACAACGTCTCAAAGATGAAGGAAAGCATTTAGGCAGACCATATGGTTTCACCTACAAAAAGCTTGAGAAGAAGCACAATAAGATAAAAGAACTGTTAGATAAAAATGTATCAAAAGCAGAAATTGCAAGACTAATGGGTTGTACTTGGTCAACTTTGCATCGTTATATAAACGAAAGTATTTTGAATAGTGATTAAATTTATATCACATTCCGCTTTTTATAATGCCTTGACCGTATTTTGCTTCTAATTCATCAACTAAATGAGAAAGCTTATCATCATTTGGAATTAAGGTTTCAAATAGTGATTGTTGTATTTGCTTGCCATATGTCAAGGTTAAAATATTTAATTTATGTTATTCCAACAAATAACGATGACACATAATTCTTCTTTATTTTCAATGAGATAAAATCATTAACAAGACTGTTTGCTAATTTAAATGACATACAATTTTGAGTGTTCAACAAATAACGATGACACACATTTTTTGTTTGTTTTCAATGTGATAGTAATGTTTGTGGCTTCATTAGCAGTTTTAAATGACACACCTTATCCCCAAAATGGGATATATTTTATATCTCGCTTGGATGCACTGGTTTGTTCTACTTGTTTTATAAGACCGTCTTGCATAGTATCAGCAATGATTTTAGATGCGGTCGTATGACTTTTATCTGATAAGCCGAATCTTTCTCTTAAAGATGTATTGGTCATTCTTTGATTGGCAATATACATTAGACTTGCGTGCTGGTAACAGGCTCTAACTCTATCTTCTCTTCCCATTTCTTTAAATGGTACAGGGGCATATAAAAATGCTACGGTATGATTTGTTTTTGTTTTAAAATCAGGAGCAGGAAGTTGGTATATTTCTACTGATTTAATTACTTTATCAATGCCACTTCCACGTTCTTCACAAATACCGACTCTTCGCATAAATGCACAAATTTTTTCATTTCTTGTTTGAGGTGGTTCATCAATAAAGCGAATAGGGTCAATCAAAGGTACACCTGGATTTGTTACTTCTATTCTATCTGAAAAAATTTCAACAGTAGGACCTGTTCCGGAAATAGTTAAATCTTGATGAACAAGGGCATTTGCAACTAATTCTCTTATAGCAATATCCGGATATAGAGGAACATCTTGTCTAATTGCTTGTTCAATTACTTCGTTACGAGGCAAGATTGCTGCAATATGTTTCATCATTCCAGAGAATCCTGAAATATATCCCTTTTTACCTTCTACTTCTGAAATTGTTTCAGTTCTGTCTTTTCCTTTATATTGAATAATTCTAACAGCTTTTCTTGCAACCGTAGGAAATGATTGAATATTTTGAGCTATTAATAATGCACCAAGATTTGTAATTGAATATGACGAATCGTCATTTTTTAATACAAATTTTTCACTAATAAGGGCATCTAAAAAGAATCTTTTTTCTTCCGGAAGAGGCAATTTCAAGATTTCGTAATATTTAGTGAAATCTAAAAGTGATAAAACTTCTTCGTAAGAAAGAGAATCTATCGCTATACCGTCTTCAAAATCTTTATTTGATAAAATGTTCCACATACATCTTTCTCGGTCAGGATAGTCGCTTAATTTTTGATTATGACTACCAACTCTTATATATGCAACATTTTGAAATTTTACAGGTTCTGCGAGAGCACAAGGAATAACCAAAACAACTAATCTTGTTCCATTGTAATCAACTTCTTCAAATTTAAAGTTAACTGTTGGACGAAGCATCTGTTGAAGCCAATTTTCTAAATCTTGATTGCCTTTTTTGGACGTTAAAGGATTGACTGCTGTTCCTATAATGTCTTTATTATCAGAGATACCCCAAACTAAATATGCAAATTCTTTTTTACACAAACAGGCACTATTAGATAGTGCTGATATATATTTTCCTAAATCTTCATTTAATGGATTGTTTGTTTTAAACTCAAACCATTCCCTTTCGTTAGGATTCTCTAAAAGATTTTCTATTAATTTTTTATAGTTAAAAGACATTTTTACTCCATTTCAGCTTAATATTATGAGGAATAAAGAATAAAAATCAACAAACTTTAAAGATTCATACCAAAAAAAGAATTTGACTGTTTAGACTGTATAAGTTTAAGAAAATAAACTTATACAATAAAAATAAATTTTAAGTTCAAATTTTGTGCTTTTTCTAAACTTACTTGTTCATATTATAATAAATTTAATCTTTGTTGACTTTTAAATCTTTCAAAGTAGTATTGGCGGCAATGGTGATGATTTGTAAAAGATTTTATAAGGCACCCATAAGGCACCGAAATTTTTAATATCTCATATTGAAAAGAAAAAATCTTTTAATTCAAGTTGTTATCTGAAATAGGCGCCGATGGTGGATGAAGTTTCCTAAACTGTGGGTAGGAGGTTCGAGTCCTCTCACTGGCGCCAATTCTTGTAAATGTCTTTTGGAGCGGCGCAATGCTCTTAAAAATCGGTATCGTTTTATATTTTGTAACACTGGCTTATGTTGTTAAGATGGTGGTTAAGCTTATTCAATGTAAGGGAAAAGAACCTCCGTTTATAAGCTCCTTCGGACAGGTGAAAAAAGAAGTTTTGAAAGAGGCTGAGGCTTTTTTGAAAGAGAATCCGAAAATTAAGGTTACGGATTTGGGTTGTGGATCGGGTTGTTTGCTTACTCCTTTGGCAAGAAAATTTAAAAACAGTGTGTTTGTTGGATATGAGTATGATGTTTTGCCTTTTTTAATTGCTAAGTTTAAGTCGCTGTTTTTTAAGAATATGGTTGTTTATAAAAGAGATTTTTTTAAGGCTGATTTATCGGAATATAAGTTGGTGCTTTGTTATTTGGGAAACGAATTGGCGCCGAAAATTGGCGAAAAACTTAATCAAGACTTGAAAAAAGATGCTGTGATTATATCGGAAGTTTTTGAAGTTCCTGTTTTAAAACAAATAAAGGTTATAGAATCATCATTAGCATTAAAAAAAATGAATGTATATGTTTATCATCCAAATAAATAAAAAACTCGCTTTTAATAAGCGAGTTTTTGAAGTTTTTTAGAAAAAACTTTTCAAAATCATCCCTGTTTTAACATCTATTTTACTCACTCCTTTAAGTTTAATTGCAACATAATCTCCTTTAGTTGCAAAATTAACTAAACAACGTTTCTTTTCAACTAGAGCACAGGTACACAAAATTTTAGTTTTTTCACTCTGCAATTCTAAATTCATACCGACACATAAATAACCGGCATCAATTTTTCCTGCAACAACAACGCCTTTAAAATCATAAACAGCATCAACAACCATAGAAAAATCTCTTTTCAATTTTTCATTATGATAAGCGTTCAATTCATCAATTGTAACTCCTTTTTCTTTCATAAAAGCTACAACTTCCTTAATTTTATCATTCATAGTAATCAAAATTAAATATATAAACTAAAAATAAAAATCATACTTTTTACATATCATGCATAATTTTAATTGCAAATAAAAAAGCCTCGCTTTGAAAAAAGCGAGGCTAAAGTTATATTCAGGTTGTTAAATTAAAATCTTACTTCAAGATTTTAGAAACAACACCGGCGCCAACTGTGTGACCACCTTCACGAATAGCAAAACGAAGACCTTCGTTCATAGCAATCGGGTGGATCAACTTAGCTGTCATAGTGATGTTATCACCAGGCATTACCATTTCAGTTCCTTCAGGC
>JAZLEQ010000041.1:0-1725 GCA_045615365.1 Alphaproteobacteria bacterium | reverse complement strand
GGATATAGTAAAAAACAGTGTAAACCGATTAAAGAGCCTTGGGGTTGCCGATGCCGAAGCATGGCGCATTGTGAAGGATTTTTTGAAGAATTATTATGGCTCAAAGGAATTAACCGAGTTTATCACGGAGAAGGAAAAAGAATATGTGGAAGGAATACAACCCAAGCCCGGTGGGTGCCCGTGTGGGGGATTGTGCGGTTCGTGCAATTGCAAAGGCTCTTGATACAACATGGGAAAAGGCATATTTGCTTTTAGTTATTAATGGCTTTTCTATGGGAGATATGCCAAGTGCAAATAATGTAATAGGTTCAGTGTTAAGGCAACATGGTTTTAAAAGGGCAAATATTCCAAGCGATTGCCCGGATTGTTTAACAATTAAGGAATTTTGCAAAGACAATCAACAAGGAATATTTGTTGTTGGAACCGGAACACATGTTGTTGCTATTGATTCCGGAAATTACTATGATGCATGGAATAGTGGAAATGAATATGTTTCTTATGTATGGTATTTGCAAAATCCACCTATTTTCTATATTTAATTGCAATTTTGTTTTCCTGGATAGGAGCAAACAACTTATCTGAATCAATTGGCAATCCTTTTTGTTTCATGCGGTAATAACGTCTTTGAGCGGTTTTATATGGGAAATTCAGTTGATTGCACAGAGTATGTAAACACCATTCTTTGCCTTGATAAAAAACGTAGAGGGTATTTGATTTGTGTGATTGTTGCTCTTGAATACTTATCCATTGGCAATTATCCGGGGAATAACCTTTATTATTATCAATTCTATCAAGCGATAAAGAATCATCATAACCATTATTAATTGCCCAGGAATAAAAAGAATCGAAATTGTTTTGCCATTCATCACAAACAAAAATACCACGATTAAAATATGTTTTTGCATTTTTGGAGTGAGGGCGGCATCTTGATTTCATGCTTGCCCATTCTTTGAAAATCCGAGATTGAGATAATCCATGAGTTTTATTTATTCCCTTTGTGCCTTTATTGGCTTGGCATCCACAAGATTTAGAATCGCCGGATATTAAGGAATTGCGAAAAATAGATTTCATATTGCCACATTCACATTTGCATATCCATTTTGTATGTTTTGGAGATTTATAAGAATAATCCCTTGCAATAACAATTAATTTGCCGAATTTTCGACCAATAATATCGTTTTCAGACATAAAAATAACACCGCCTTCCGTGTAATAGATGCCTTAAATAGAATGAGCGGAAAGCCATTAAGGCAAATGGCTGTTCGGTAGCTAACCTATCCGCTTAAAAGAATTATAGCATATTTGTTGAAAAAAGGAGATAAAAGATGGCATACAATAATGGCTATTATCCGCCATATTATCAACCGATGCAAAACCAGGTTTACCAACAGAATCCCCAGGCATTCCAACAGAATTACCAAAGCCAACAACAAATGCAAAATGGCGGATTTATGCTTGTTGCCAATGAGGATATTGCAAGGAGTTATCCGGTGGCACCCGGCAATTGTGTAACCTTCAAGATTGAGGGCAAACCGATTGTAATGGAGAAATCAATGGGCTTTTCACAGCTTGAGGCACCAAGGATTGATAGATATAGATTAGTGCGTGAAGAAGATGCCCCAAATGAGCAAAATTTGCCTCAAAACACCCCAAAAGAATCACCAATGAACAATGAAGCATTGGAAGATGTAAAAGGGCAAATTAAGGGCATAAATGAGCAAATAG
>JAZLEQ010000040.1:0-26038 GCA_045615365.1 Alphaproteobacteria bacterium | reverse complement strand
CCGATAAAACATCGTCCACCAAATTGGATGAAGCTTCTTCAACAGGTTCTTCAGCCACAAAATCTGTTGTTTCCGACAAAACATCGTCCACCAAATTGGATGAAGCTTCTTCAACAGGTTCTTCGGCCACAAAATCTGTTGTTTCCGACAAAACATCGTCCACCAAATTGGATGAAGCTTCTTCAACAGGTTCTTCGGCAACAAAATCTGTTGTTTCCGACAAAACATCGTCCACAATATTTTCTTCTATTCGCATATCGGGAGACAATTCAAGAATGTCGTCATCAATGTTCTGTTCAGCGACAGCGTCTATCGTGACATCCTCAAGAGAAGGTTCCGCAGACGCAATTTCTTCAACCGGAGAGTTTTCCGCGGAAGTATTAACCACAGTATCATCATTACTTTCCAAAATGTCTTTAATAGAAGATAATATTTCTTCCATTTCCATCTCTTGATTTTCTTCAACCATTTATTTAATCTTTCAAAATTATTTTGAGCTCTCTATTATATGCTATCTAAAAAAAATTCTTTTGCAAGTAACTTTAGCGATTAATTAAGAGATAACCATTTGCCTTTTGTTTCTTTATAAAACTTTTCGGCATCATAAAGTTCAACCTTAAGTTTAAGATCTTTTGCCGTCATTTTTCCCATTGAAGCCAACAAATTCATAGCAGAAACATAATATGTTCGCCTAGCCTTAACATCATTAACCTTAGAATTCAAAAGTTCTTGATATGCATCCAATACATCCAATATTGTGCGATTACCCAAAGCTTCTTCTTTTTGTACGCCTTCCAAGGCAATTGCGTTGGCATTTACTTGTTCGGCAATTGCTCCCAGTTGAGCTTCATTTGACTTCATATATTCCCATGCACTTTGAACAGAGGCCTTAACCGCACGTTTTGCTTCCATGACACCTTCTTGTGCTTGCCATTTCAAATACTTGCTTTGGCGTATTTTTGCTCTGTCGGCACCTCCGGAATAAAGAGGAATGCTTAAATTTACCCCCCATTCAGTATTTTCGGTGGTAGTATCGGCTGAATTTTGTTCGCTTTTCACACGTCCTATTGAACCGTTTAAACTGACTGTAGGAAACAAAGCGCCGATATTGGCATATACTTCATATCCTCTTGAAGCGTAAATATTTTGTGCTTGTTTTATGGTATAGTTATTTTTCATGGCAACATTCAATGCTTCGTCATATGATGAAGGTAAGAATCCGATAATTTTTTCCGGTTCATCAAGTTCTTGAGGTTCTGTTCCGATAAGTTCAATATAAGTTGCCACTGAAGCTTGCAAATTTCCTTCTGAAGCAATGCGGTCGGAAACTGCTTGAGAATGACGCGCTCTTGCTTGTGAAACATCGGTTCTGGTAACTTCCCCCACTTTGAAACGCTCCAATGTTTCTTCTAATTTTTTTTGCAAAAGCTCTTCATTGTTTTTTTGTAAATCGACTATTGCTCTGTTTTGAACAACATCCAAATATGCGGTTGACGCATCAAGCAAAACCTGTTGTTCGACATTTGATAAGTTGTGTTGAGCTGCTTTAACCGCTCTATCTGCCGCTTTAACCGAGTTTACCGTTGAAAACCCACTGAAAACCGGCTGAGAAATTGATGCCGATCCGCTCAGATTATTGTAGTCACCTCCGGTTCCCACCCCCTTTTTAATGTCTTTTTCTCCATCGGAATAGTTACCGTTCAAATTAATATTCGGGCGATATCCCGATTTTGCCAAGGCCACGTTTTCGTCAATTGAACGCAGGTAGGCCCTTTGAGACTGCAAAGTGGGATTGGTGTCATATGTTTGTGACAAAACATCAAAAATGTTGGCAGAAGAAGCGTCGTTTGCCAAAAAACTCAGTGATAATGATAAAACCGTTGCTTTAAAAATATTTTTTCTCATATTAATTTCCCGTCATGTTTTCAATATCTTATTGGTGCCAGATTATATCGGCAATGCTTAATTTTTGAATAATTTTTTTCATCCTTATCTAAAAAATAACATTTTTATTAACTATATTTCAAACAATTAAACATAGACTGTTGATAATTAGGTTTTTTATATTTTTAGTGAGGAGATAGTATTGTGAAGCAAAAATCAGCCATAATCAGTGAGATAGATAAAGCTCGCCTGAAATTTTCGATTGAACATTATATTCAATATTTTATCGGCAAACGAGTTTGCGAGGTTACTAAAGAAGAAGCTTTGGATGCTATCGCCTTAGCTGTAAGAGAGTTTGCTATGGATAAGATGTATCAGACAATTGCAAGATACAACAAATGCAACTCTAAAAGAGTTTATTATCTTTCCATTGAATATCTGCTTGGTCGTTCGCTTGAAAATAACCTTCATTCTCTCGGGCTTTTTGAAATTTTGCAAGATATTAAAATTGAAGGTTTCCCTTACACAAATCTGGCTGAAATTTTTGACACTGAATATGACCCTGCTCTAGGAAACGGCGGTTTAGGTCGTTTGGCAGCATGCTATTTGGATTCGATGGCTTCACTCGGGCTTCCGGGGTTCGGATACGGCATAAATTATCGTTTCGGTTTGTTTAAACAAAAGTTTGAAAACGGTTATCAAATAGAACAGGCAGATACGTGGCAAGGTGAAGAATCACCTTGGCAATTTGCTCGTCATGACCGTATTGCCAAAGTTCCTATATACGGAAATGTTGAAGTTCAAAATAATCCTGACGGATCTAAGGACTTTTTGTGGATGAACACCCAAACGATTTATGGCGTTCCTTTTGATTTTCCGATTGTGGGATATTTAGGAAAATCAGTAAACTATTTACGTTTGTTTTCTGCCAAAACCGATGATGAATTGGACATTAATTTGTTTAACAAAGGCGGTTATATTGAGGCTATGAAAGAAAAAATTGAAACCGAAACAATTTCTAAGGTTTTATATCCGTCCGATGCAGTAGAATCCGGTAAAGAGCTGCGCTTGAAACAACAATACTTCTTTGTTTCTTGTGCAATACAAGATATCGTTCGTCGTTTCTTGGAAAAGAGTGATGATTTCGCCAAATTGCCGGAAACCGTGGTAATTCAACTTAATGACACCCACCCTGCCATTGCCATTGCCGAAATGATGCGAATTTTAATTGACCAATACGGGCAAGAATGGGACGACGCTTGGAACATTACATCGCAGTGTTTTGCATATACAAACCACACATTATTGCCTGAAGCTTTGGAAACATGGCCGGCAAGAATCATTGGCAGAATGCTACCGCGACATTTGCAAATTATATACGAAATCAATCGCCGTTTTATGGAATTTGCACGCTCTAAATTCGGTGAAAATGAAGAAAAATTGAGCAAAGTCTCCATTGTTTCCGGAAATGGCGACAATCAAATTATTCGTATGGCTAATTTGTCGATTGTCGGGTCGTTCTCAGTAAACGGTGTGGCTCAAATTCACTCAAATTTGATTAAAACCAATTTAGTGCCGGAATTTTATGAACTATGGCCGGAAAAATTCACAAATGTTACCAACGGAATTACACCAAGACGCTGGTTGCTACATGCAAATACGGGTTTAACTTCGTTAATTAACTCTAAAATAGGAAACGGTTGGGTTATTAATTTGGAAGAATTGAAGGGCTTGGAAAAATTTGTTAATGACAAAGAATTTATTAAAAAGTTCGGTGAAGTTAAACTTGCAAACAAACAACGCTTGACTAAAGTAATTCAAAAAACAACCGGTGTATTGGTTAATCCGGAAAGTATGTTTATTGTTCATGCAAAGAGAATTCATGAATATAAGCGTCAATTAATGACTATTTTGCAGGTTATCGGCGATTATTTGGATATTATCAAAGATAATAAAAAACCGGCAGTTGCAAAAACATATATTTTTGCAGGAAAGGCAGCTCCGTCATACAATTTTGCAAAATTGATAATTAAACTCATCAATAATGTTGCCGATGTGGTTAACAATGACGCCAGAGTTAACGAAATGCTTAAAGTTGTATTCATACCTGATTATAAAGTTTCGTTGGCCGAAGTGCTCATTCCGGCAGCTGATTTGAGCATTCAATCGTCAACTGCAGGTTTTGAAGCTTCGGGAACGGGGAATATGAAATTTGCTTTAAACGGAGCTCTAACTTTGGGAACTCTTGATGGTGCAAATATTGAAATAAGAGAAGAAGTCGGTAAAGAAAACTTCTACCTGTTCGGCTTAACTGAAAAAGAAGTTCAGGAAAAACATGCAACTTATAATCCTCGCGAATTGTATGAAAACAACAATTACATTAAACGTATTTTGAATGCAATTAATTCAAACATGTTCTGCGAAAAGGATTATGTTTTGTTGTTTAAGCCCATTTTTGAAGAACTTGTAAACAGAGACTACTACTTTGTTTTGGCTGATTTGGAAGCCTTTGATAAAAAAATGGAAGAAGCTGAAGAAGACTTTAACAAAAAAGAGGTTTGGAACAAAAAGGCAGCTCTTAATGTCGCAAGAATCGGTAAGTTTTCTTCTGACCGTTCGGTTCAGGAATATGCTGATAAAATTTGGAAAATTAAGGCCTGTTAGAACTGTGATAATTTGATTAAAAAATCTCTCACCTTTCAGTGAGAGATTTTTTTGCATCATGTTATATGCTTCTCTGAGGTTTATTTGGAATTGGCGATCCCAATTTTCCCACGCTAGGTGTATCTTGCGTAGTTATATCTCTCGATAATCCTTGTCTATTTCCTATATCCGGTCTTTCAAGTAACGATGAAACTTTGTTCATTCTTCCAAATTCCATACCTACTCCGGTTTCTGATTTAACATCTTCCAAAATCTCCTTAATATCATTCAGAGCATTACCTAACTCTTCTTTATATATATCTTTGTAGCATCTGTCTTTCTCACTTTCGTTATAATCTCTGCTGGATGATATGAATCTTTGGTATTTTTGGTCAATTTGTTTCTTCACTTGTTTAGAATTAGCATTCATTTCCTTTTGAAGTGCTGCAGTTATAAGTTTGGCATTGTTACCATAATCCAAAGGATTGAATGGTTTTCCGTCAAGCATTCCGTTTTTATGAATATCTTTCATAATTTTGCTCAGTGCTTGATATGCAGCTATTTCTTGAGCTTTATCCCAACCACCTTCAACTCCCTGACGGAAAAAATCTTTAATATCTTTTTCACATTCTTTAACAGATTCAAACTTTACTATATTCTTAATTTTATTAACCGGCAGATTTTTGCCGCAACCTTTGTTAAGCTTATCTACTTGTTCTGCCAAACGAATGAGGTATTCATGTTTAACAGGAAGATTATCTTTTACCCCCTCATCTTCATTAACAAACTTTAAGATGTTGGCAATATCGCTTTCACCAATCATTATTCCTTTGCCGTCTTTTGAACCTTTTAACAAAGGAACAACGCCGGTGCTGACAGAAGCTTTCAAATAAGCTTCCATTACCGACTTACCGATACCGTTTTCATTAAGAGGCGGCATTGTAAAATATTTACAACCGGCTTCTTGAGCAGCCTTAAGCATGGCTTTGGCATGGTCGGCTGTGAACTTATCAAATTTTCCGCCGGCACAGAAATTTATTTTGGGTGGTTTGCTATAGGTTATTCTAATTGAATAGGCGCGATTATCCTTAATATAACCGTTTTTAGCAACCTTGGCATCTCCCTCCCAACGATCAGCCTCATCTTTATATACTGTAATGGTTACACTATTAATTCCTTTATCAACCTTCATCTTGTCGCCCTGTGCACCGCTCATCTGAAGCGGAGCTTTGCAAGCTTCCAACATTTTATTTTTGTCATAATCTTTCAGCTTGGCTTCTTTAAGAAGAGGGTTGCGTGACGTGAATATATCGTCGGCGTTACCTGCAGGGCTATTATCGTTAGAGTTGTTATTCAGTTGGTCAGTATATTCTATATCGGCGTTCTCGCTAACTTCCAAATCGTTGTTAGCCGGCGACATAACTTCTTTTAATACTTCAGCAACCGTTTCATCTCTTGATTTTCCATCCTCATTCGTAACTTGCGATATCTTTCCATTGTTATCAACCACTTTCATATCGGAAAATTGATTATAATCGGGAATGCTTATGCCATTATATCGGCAATAGCTTGCGAGAGCATTAATTTGAGAATGTGTCAACGTGTTTTCGGAATTTATAAACCCGACTTTATTATCAATAATGCAGATATCAAGATTGGAACCGCCAAGGTTGAAAATTGCATGACGAATTTGGTTATTGTCATCTAAACTGAAGTTATGACTATTTTTAACCTCTTTACCGTTTTCTTGAGATGGGTAACGATGTGTATCAACCAAGTATTCGCTCATCGTTTGGTTGAATTTATCTTCCATTCCTTTATCGCAGCATTGTCGGTAGAAATTGAGCAGATTGTTTTGTGATTTCTGGGGCATTCTGTTTAGAACGGTGAAAAAGTCATGAAGGTATCGGGCTTTTTTCTCATTGCTTTCAAATTTATTTTGGCGATTAATAAGGTTTTTATTTTTTCTCTCCAAATCTACTATTCTGGCATCTCTTTCTTTATTACTTAATGTACAGTCAGATTCGATTTGAGCCCTGTCCATAAGATAATTTTGGTAAAATGTTACGTGCCCGTCATCTTGCATCGCTTTGCGTTCATCAAAATATTCTTTATATAAGTCCACCTTACCTTCCGACTTACTGCCGTGCCCATATTGAAAATCTTTGTTAGCAACCGAGTCAAAAAAATATTTTTCAGCTTCGCTATATGCCTTTACTTCGCGAGAAAGGGCTTCGCGAAAATCATCAGAGACAAACGGCGGAGTTAACCCTAACTTTTGGATGACATCCGAGAATTTATAGTTTTCCTCAATATCTTTAATTGCTTCTTCTAAGCCATGGACTTCTTTAATATTTTTTGAAACTATAAAGCTGCGATAACTTTTTACCATTATCAGCCCCCCCCTTTTCCGATTTATCTCATTATTTAAGGGTATGATAGCATATTTTTATATAAAAAACAAACACTTTTTGTCTAAAACTTGCTGGTTTTATAAAAAAAATATATTATTTGAAAAAAAATTTTCTTCCTTTTTGCAACATATACTTTTTTTATAAAATTATGCATTGCAAAACGTGTGTATTGTTTTATAATGGGGAAAATATAAAGATTAAAACACTGATGTGAGTATTTATATGAGAATTCTAGGTTTGGACCCGAGCTTGTCATCTACCGGATGGGGAATTATTGATGCGGAGCACAATCGCGTGAGCTATGTGGCCGATGGTTTTATACCGACCGATCCCAAAACCCCGATAAATGAACGTTTGGCAAAAATAAACGAAGTTTTACGCGAAATTGTGGAAACATATAAACCTGATGAAGCTGCCATCGAAGAAGTTTTCCTTAACTCGAATCCGGCATCAACAATTAAACTCGGAATGGCTCGCGGAGTTGTGATTATGACACCAGCGCAATACGGAATTAATGTTTACGAATATGAACCCACAAAAGTTAAAAAAGCTGTTGTCGGAATTGGACGAGCCGAAAAAAAACAAGTTGAAAATATGGTGAAAATTTTGTTACCGGGGTGCAAACCGAAAAATAATGATTCAGCCGACGCTTTAGCCATAGCGCTTTGCCACTTTCAATATAATAATTCATACGGAATAAAAAAATGATTGAAAAAATAAAAGAAAAAGTGCGTATTCACATGAACCACGATGACTGCGGGCATGGTTTTGATCATGTTGAAAGAGTTTACGAAACAGCAAAAAAACTCCTGAAAGAAGAAAATGCAAATGAAGATATTGTGCTGGCTGCCGCACTCTTACATGATGCTGACGATTATAAACTATTCGGACAAGAAGCTGCCGACAACCTGACTAACGCCAAAAGAATTATGAATGAATGTAATGTAGGCAATGAAATGCAAGAAAAAATTTGCGAAGTTATCAATAATATGGGATATTCAAAATCGTTGGCGGGAATTAGACCGAAAACAATTGAAGGAATGATTGTTTCCGATGCTGATATGCTTGATGCAATAGGTTCAAACGGTTTGATAAGAACACTCAACTATGCCTTTGCAAGGTGCCAAAAATACGGAACTCCGGTTTTTGATAAAAATGTTTGGCCAGAAATAAACCTGACGGCAGAACAATATAAAGAAAAAAACCGAAAAGCTGATAATTGTATTAATCATTTCTTTGAAAAAACTCTGCGTTTGGGTAAGATGATGATGACAAACGGCGGAAGAAAACAATCGGAAATTCGCCTGAAAAGAATGATTGACTTTTTATATGGTTTTTTTGATGAAAATAACCTTCCCGAATGGAATAAATATTTAGAAAAATACCTTAAAGATGAAAAAATTTTGCTATAAAATTGTTCTTTTTTTGTTCTAAAACCCAAAAAGACACTTGCAAGCAAAAAACATTGTTATATAATTGTGTTTAATTGACATATACAATGTAGGAAAAAATTATGATTGCCAGATTAAAAGGTTTGATTGACACAATAGGTGATGATTTTTTGATTATTGATGTGAACGGGGTCGGCTATTTGGTTTTTGCTTCAAACAAGACTTTGGGTAAACTCTCGCTCGGCTCACCTGCTTCTTTAATGATTGAAACCATTGTCAGAGAAGACAATATTTCTTTATATGGTTTTTTTGACCCTCTGGAAAAAGAATGGTTTAATACCCTGACCAAAGTTCAGGGCGTGGGAGCAAAGGTTTGTTTGGCAATTTTATCGGTATTGTCACCAAACCAACTTGCTCAAGCAGTTGCCGCACAAGACAAAAATTCGTTTTCACGCGCGAATGGTGTAGGACCTAAACTTGCAGCCAGAATTGTTACCGAACTTAAAGACAAAATTGTTACCGTTCCAATGGCGGAAATTTCGCACAATTTGAAAGAAGCCATAAGTTTTAATGATGAAACAGCTGAAAATTTGAATTATGAAGACATCCTGATAGCGCGTGATGACGACCCGACAAAAATGGAAGATGCAATTTCCGCTTTGGTTAATTTGGGATATCAACGCCTTGAGGCTTATAAATCGGTTAATGCAGTTTTGAGCAAAAAACCCGATGCCGAAACTGCTGAATTAATCCGTTTGGCCTTAAAAGAATTTGCAAAGGAACAAGTTAAATGATTGAAGAACGAATAGTCAGTCCGCAAAAACAAATTGGCGATGAAAATACAAACAACACACCTGTTAATCTGCGTCCGAATTGCTTAAATGATTTTGTGGGGCAAAAAACTGTTTGCGAAAACTTGAAGGTTTTTATTGATGCAGCTAAAGCCAGAGGCGAAGCACTTGATCATGTTTTGTTATTCGGTCCTCCGGGGCTTGGAAAAACAACTCTCGCATCTATTATTGCAAAAGAGTTGGGAGTCGGTTTCAGAGCAACTTCGGCGCCGATGATTTCCAAATCGGGTGATTTGGCAGCAATTTTGACTAATTTGGAACGAAACGATGTTTTGTTTATTGATGAAATTCACCGTTTGAATCCTGCTATTGAAGAAGTTTTATATTCGGCGATGGAAGATTTTCAGCTCGATTTGATCATAGGTGAAGGACCTTCGGCCAGATCGGTAAGAATTGATTTGCAACCTTTTACTCTTGTGGGGGCAACAACACGCTCGGGAATGCTTTCAACCCCTTTGCGTGAACGTTTCGGAATTCCGCTAAGGTTGGATTTTTATTCGCCTGATGATTTGAAAAAAATTGTTTTAAGAGGCGCCGGTTTACTTAATATGCCATTGTCGGAAACAGGTGCATTGGAGATTGCCAAACGTTCAAGAGGAACACCTCGTGTCGCAGGCAGGTTACTCAGGCGAGTGCGCGATTTTGGAGCAGTCTGCGGTGCTGCTGAAGTTGATAATAAAATAGCAGACGGTGCGCTAAAACGCTTGGATGTTGATAATTACGGGCTTGATGCTTTTGACAGAAGATATCTTAATTGCATTATGCAAAACTACGGCGGCGGTCCGGTAGGAGCGGATACTTTGGCTGCAGCACTTTCCGAAGAACGCGACACTATTGAAGAAGTAATTGAACCGTTTTTGCTTAAATTGGGATTTCTGCAAAGAACACCTCGCGGAAGAGTTGTTTCTGATTTGGGGTGTGAATATTTGGGCGTTCCGAAATTGAAAAAAGAAAAATATAACCCTCAACTTGATTTATTGGAAGATTAAGGATTAGAAAAATGATTATTAAATCTGTTGCTCCGACAAAAGGAGAATTTTTTGAAAAAGAATTTTTATTTCCTGTCAGAGTATATTATGAAGACACAGATGCCGGTGGGATTGTTTATTATGCAAACTATTTGAAATTTGCAGAAAGGTGCAGAACCGAGTTTATCAGATCGCTAGGAGCAAAACAACAAAAAGATCTGCAATCGGATGAAAAAACAGCATGGGTTGTTCGTCATTGCGAGGTTGATTATATGGCTCCGGCGGTTTTGGATGATGAATTGGTTGTAAGTTGCAGAATTACAAATATTGGCGGCGTTACCGCAACAATGCAGCAAGAAATAAGGCGCGGTAAAGATATTTTGGTGGCAATAAATATTAAAGTTGCACATATTTCTTTGATTAGCAAAAAACCGGTTAAAATCCCCAGAGATTTGATGGAAAAGCTTCTTTAACGATATAATTGTTGCATTGACAAAAAAATATCCCTCACAAAACAAATGTTTTGACCTAAGTTTTTTTTGAAAATCAAAAAAAAACTTAGCGATGTCGATTTTAACGAATCATATAAGAAACAGACAACGAGCAGATTTCTAACTGCGATCATGTTAGAAATGTATTATAAATCTCTCACTTTTTTCTAAACAGGCATAAATTCTAGTAACCTAAGCAAGAACACGCTGCACGACTTTGGAATTCGCATCCGGAAGCAGAACCTTGGCATGCATCATTATTTTCTGCATTCGCCCAGCAACTTTCACTACACCATTTTTCACAAAATTGATCTTGGAATATGGTATAGCAACGGTCTCCGCTTACATATGCACATTCATCGTTTAATGAACTCCAATCGCAGCCTTCATATTTCCACTTACCGCCACATTCTGAACATTTTTCCCAAGCTTCGCATTTTTCGCTATATTTATATTCAGAACCGCAGCTTTGTTGTTTTACGCAAGAGCAGCCTGATCTGGTGTAACCGGAATTGCAAGTAGGAGCAGACCAGCAAGAACCAGAGCCTGAGTTAGAACCGTTAGCGGTTACTTGAGACGCACATCCTCCATTAGCAGTTCCATATCCTGCAGCGCAGACACAAGAGCAACTGGAAGCGGTGTAACCTGAGTTGCAAGTAGGAGCTGTCCAACAATTACCTGTACCTGAGTTAGAACCGTTGGATGTTACTTTAGCAGAGCAAGCATTATAAGGAGCGGCACAACCTGTTTGTTTATAGCAATCAGTGCAAGTAGAATTTTGTTCATAAGTGTAATAAGTAGTGTTTCTACTCGAACCTCTGGTTGGGTGAGAGCTCGGACAAGTATATACGCATGAACATCCTGAAGCCGAATAACACTGATTACATGTAGGAGCTGTCCAACAACCGCCTGTACCTGAGTTAGAACCGTTGGATGTTATCTTAGATGAGCAAGCATTATAAGGAGCGGCACAACCTGTTTGTTTATAGCAATCAGTGCAAGTAGAATTTTGTTCATAAGTGTAATAAGTAGTGTTTCTACTCGAACCTCTGGTTGGGTGAGTGCTCGGACAAGTATATGAACAACTATTACCTGATTGTGTGTAACAAGTTTTGCAACTATCCAACTTCTTACATCCATCTCCTCCGGAGCAGTTTCCTCCTTCGGGGCAAGCTGTCAGAGGATATGTTGTTGAACAATTACAACTGCACCCGGAAGCTGTTCTGTATGAACCGCAAGAAGTCGGACTTGTGCGACAACTGCTTGAGCCGCCACAAGTTCCATATGTCGGACAAGATGTGCAACCATATCCTGATTTGCATGTTGTCGGTTTTGCATAACCACCACACCATTCACAATTATATCCAGCAGGACACGAAGAGTATGAATATGCTGCATCACATTGTTTGCATAAACAACCGTTAGGCTCGAATTGAGGGTCACACGAAGTAGGTTCTGTCCAACATCTGGATGAACCAGTGGCATTTCCGGCACCCAAAGAACAAGGGTGAGTTGACAAACAACTGCCGGTAGATTTCCAACAACTTCCCGAACCGGTGCAACTATAGCCGGCAGGACATGTTCCATAGCCTGATTTGCATACACAGGCAGAACCATTGGAATTAGGTTCATAACCATCGTTACATTTAGTGATTTTCCAACAACTGCCGGAACCTGTATATTCACTGGCATTAGTATCACTTTTTGAACTCAACGGCAAAGTGCAAGTGCAACCGGACTTATCAGTATTTGTCACATAACCGTCATTGCAACAAGATACTCGCCAACAATTGCCTGAACCTTCATAACCGCAAGCGTTTGCTGCATTTTTATCTGTTCGTGAATATGTGCAGGTGCAACCTGATGCGTCGGAATTTACTGCATATCCTGTTGTGCAGGCGGTTACTTTCCAACAATCGGTAGAACCATAATATCCGCCACTGGCAACGTTTGTTGCATTTTGCGAAGACAAAGGTAATGTGCAGGTGCAACCTGATGCATCGGAATTTACTGCATATCCTGTTGTGCAGGCGGTTACTTTCCAGCATTGATCCGAACCGCTATACTCAGTTGCATGAGCGGCATAGTCGGTTGTCAGCGGATAATTTGTGGTGTCACACAGGCATTTGTTGTTTGAGATATAGTAGCCGGTTTTACATGCATCAAGTCTATAGCAGTCAGTTGCAGTATGTTCCGGACATGTAGCCCAGTGATCAGGACAAGATGTGAGCGGATAATCTCCGGCGCAAACACAAGATCTTTTATCATTAGAGATAACACGCGGTGAAGTGCAGGAATCAATTTTCCAACAATTTCCTGAGCCGCTCGTGCTTCCGTAAGGAACATCTTCTGATGACAACAAGTAGTAACTGCCTACGTTACAAACACATGATTTATAATCTGATGCTATTTTGTAACCCAAATCACAAGTATCAATTCGCCAGCAAACGTTTGAACCGGTGCAATCACCATGATCATCGCATTTTGAAATAAGAAACTTATTTTCCGTATCGCAAACACATTTATCACAACTAACCTTATATCCCGTATTACATGCAGTCGGCTTCAAGCATATATTACTTCCGGTGATGGCTGAAGCATCCGGAACTTTTTTATCTGTTCGTTGAGCATAACAATTTTGGGTATCGCACACGCAGGCGTTTCCTGCCGAATTTTTAGTATAGCCCGGATTGCATGTTCTGAAATAATACAACTCATTACATCCCGGTTCACAAACACCATCGTTCGGACATGTCTGAAAGTCGTATGGTTGTCCGCTATATAAATTATTGCGGTTTCCATCGTATAATTTTTTATTGGCGTCTATTTTGCAGTCGCATTCGTAACAAATGTGTTCATCGGATAAAAGTTGATAAGCTTTAATTTTCCAACCGTCTTCAACCCAATCTCTCTTAGTTGCTAAAGGTTCACCCTTAGAACTGCATAACAAGATGTTTCCTTCTCCTTTGGCAGCGTCGTAAATATCGCCGCGAACACATGTTTCCTTATCACAATATGCGCACAAAACACCACCGGAATAGTCACCATATGTTAATTGATAACCGGGATTACATGTGTTAGTGGTTGTTGATTGGCCGCTAGGACATTCCTTTGCTACGCAGCCTCCTGTTCCCGCCTTCCAACCGAGAGCATCGTTACAAACACATGTATTGTTGCTTCTTATATAACCTTTGGAAGTGTCGCATTCGCATTTTTCACCGGAAATAACCCACCCCTCGTTTGTTTTACATGTGAAAGCATGGCGAGTATTGTCCATGGGGCAAGCCGTGCAAGTTGCGCCTGCGGGACATTTGACCGAACCGTCTGCATTTAAGCCGAACTTATAGTCATATCCTGAGCAATCATATCGTGTGCAAACATTGTTTTCACCAAAGGGGATAAAGCCGTCAACACATTCGCAAGTAGATGCGACATAACAAGCTCGACTTCCCTTACGGATAACCCTGCATTTAGAATTATCGGGCTTTTTTGATAACAGGCCTTCTTCGTAGCTTTCGCATTCGTCGGTTTCTATATTCTCATCCAACATTTTATATTTATATTCGCTGAGATTGGTCGGTTTTGCATCGGAACCGAAAACCACCAATAAGTTACTCAACAGAATTGAAAATATAATAACAAACAGCTTTTGCATAGCCACCCCCACAACAAATATATAAGGAAACGCACAGAGAATCCTTTTTAGCATGTAATATTATACATTAAAAATGGTAAACAGGCAATTAATTTTTTTGCTTTTTTTTCAAAGCTAATATGAAGCTTCAATAATCCTTAAACCCGAAGAATTTTCAACATCATAAACCGGCATAACATTGAGTTGCGGAGCAATGGTGGAAATTATTTCGGCAGCAGTCGGAACAACATTGTTGCCGGCAGTCGAAAAATAGGTATCAACCGCTTGGGGATCGTCCATCATAACAAGAAGACTGTATTTCGGAGCGGATATGGGAAAAGCCGATACAAAGGTGTTGTGCTTGTGCTTACCATCATATTTGCCGTTTACCGCTTTATCGGCGGTTCCGGTTTTGCCCCCTACTTCATAACCCGGAACATTGGCATTTTTACCTGACCCTTTAACTACAACAGAACGCAACAATTTGCGCATTTGACGACTTGTGTTATCTGATATTACTCTTTCGCCTTCTTGCTTGTTGGGAATGAAACTCGGATTATAATATATCCCGCCGTTTATAACTGCATTAAAACCGGCAATCACATGCAACGGAGTTACTGAAATTCCGTGTCCGTAAGAGACTGTGGCAATAGTGGCTTCGGTTTTTCTCCAACTCTCTTTTTCAATTACTAAAGGTCTTGCCGCTTCAACAACCTCAAGCTTAAGGCGATCAAACATCTTTATCTTTTTTAGAAAATTATATTGTTCATCAAATCCCGACTTGAAAGCCATCAGCGCGGAACCTATGTTTGAAGAATAAGCCAAAACATCTTCAACAGAAAGCCACCTGTTTTCTCCATGAAAATCTTTGATTACGTGCCCCTTAACTTTTAACGGCTGAGAAGCATCAAAATATTCACCAACTCTTACTTTTCCGCTATCCAACGACATTGCCGTATTAAAGACCTTAAACACCGATCCGGGTTCGTAAAGATATGAAGTGGCCATATTGGATTTTGGAGTTGTTTTAATATCATTAGGGTCAAAATCCGGAAGCGAAACCATGGAAATAATGTTGCCGCTTGAAGCTTCCATAAGTATTGCTGTTGCTCCTTTGGCTTTGTATTTCTTCATGTTTTTATTCAAAATTGAACGAATGCTGTCTTGAACTCCCAAATCAACAGTAAGGCGAAGAGGTAAAGTTGACAAAGTTATACGCTCATTAAGCCCCTTTTCGATTCCGGAAGTGCCGTTGTTGTCTGTGCTTGATGAACCTATTATGTGTGAAAACAGATGCTTATGCGGATATACCCTTCTATTTCCGGAAACAAATTCCAAACCGGGGTTACCCAATGAATTTACCAACTGTTGTTGATGAGGAGATAAGTTGGGCATTAATGTTATATTGTTTTTTTTACTTCGTAGTGCCGAATAAATATTTTCAAACTTGAGATTGGGAAATATCTTAGCCAATTCTTGTGCGGTTTGGCGCGGAAATAAAACATTTTTAGTCCTGACGCTCAAATCAACTGTCGGTATTGATGCCGCTAAAATAGTGCCGTTGCGATCTACAATATCGGAACGATAAATCGGGGATTTTCGTTTTTTTTCTTCCTTCTTTTCAACTTGATAGTTTCCGATATTTGGAACCACTCCCACATCAAACAAACGGGCTCCAACCAAAAAATAAAAAACAGAACAACAAGCAACGCAGAAAAACAAACGTTTTTTGCGTATTATTCTACCCTCTTGTGTATCCCATTGCGAAAACATGTCTCCGGACTTAACATTTATTTCTTGTCCGGGAAGAAAAAAACCTGACTTTTCGCTTTGCGACAAATTACTTCTGCTCATTGCCTTTTAACCAAAATACTTTGTTTTTAATGTGTTAGCGACGCGATGATGCCAATTTTTTTATATCGCGATTGTTTTTAGCATAAAGTGCTATATTTTTGCGCGCGACATCTTGGCGAGAATCGCCTTCGTAATCGAATGGTAACGCAGAATAGTTAATAATTTGTTCAGCCTTGACATAATTTAACGAAGTATGGTCGGAAGCCAACTTACGCAAACGTCCGGGATTGTTTAATTTAGACCATTCGGCCTGCAAAACATGAATCAATTCCATGTCCTTATTGATGTTTGTCTTTATTGTTCTGAGCTCCCCCTCAAGACGATATACGGTATTCTTCATGTGATTTGACATAGTTATCACAAACAAAACCATCACCAAACTTAAAGCTATTTTTGACACTCGATTAAAATTCATTTTTAACAACTCCTTCTGGAACTTTATCAGTTTCTTATGGCATAACGCAACTTGGCCGAACGCGAACGAATGTTTGCCTCCAATTCTTCTTGTGACGGAACAACAACCTTCGATGCATAGCTGAACATTGCGTCGGATTCTTTTGGTTCAACTTTGCCATAACGCGATACATGAACTGTTTTATCAGAGTTTTTCTTAAAAAATCCTTTAACAATTCGATCTTCAAGCGAATGAAAATCGACAACAACCAATCTTCCGCCTTTCTTCAAAGCTTGAGCTGATTGTTGCAAACCTCTTTCCAGTTCGCCAAGTTCGTCATTTACGGCAATACGCAGTGCTTGAAAACTGCGGGTGGCAGGGTCAATCGTCTGATTAAACGAACGTTTGATTACCTGATAAATAATATTGGCAAGCTCGGTGGTTGTTTTAATGGGTTTAACCTTACGAGCTTCAACAATTTTTTTTGCTATTTGGCGTGATTTTTTCTCTTCGCCATAGTTATACAAAATATCAGCAAGTTCACTTTCCGACAAAAAATTTACCAAATCGGCTGCAGTATCTCCCGATTGAGACATACGCATATCCAAGGGAGCTTCTTTGGAAAAAGAAAAACCACGCTCAGCTTCATCAAGCTGCATCGATGAAACTCCAATATCAAAAACAGCACCATCAATTTCTTCGGAAATTATATCGGCAAAATCGCCAAAGCAACCTTGTCTAAACTCAAAGCGCGAACCGTATTTTTGCTTCAACTCTTCAGCGCGAGGCAAAACATTTTTATCCCTATCTATTGCAATAACCTTGCATTCAGCGGCCTGCAAAATTGCCTCAGAATACCCACCATTACCAAAAGTAGCATCAACAAAAAGCTTACCCGAAGAAATATCAAGACTTTCTAAAACTTCTTTCAACATTACAGGATAATGCTTTTGATAATTAGGATTCATATCTTGAACCCTCCGATTGCCTGATAGACGGACGTTTTTTCATCACTTCGACTCTAATTCTTGCCTCTTCCTTTTCCCAGTTTTCAGGATTCCAGATTTGAAATTTCCTTCCCTTACCGACAAAAACAGCCTTATCCTTGATTTGAGCATGTTTAAGCAACTTCTCTGAAAGCATAATACGACCTGTCGAATCAAAAGAATAGCGTTTAGCATCACCAAATATCAGGTTTGTTAAATCATCTTGAGTTTCAGAAAAGAAATCTAAGGAATTTTCCATTTCAAGGGCCAGTTTATCAAGCAAATCTTCTAAACACCCCTCAACACAAGGAGCCGAAAGGCTGCGATAGCAAACAATTTCCGATTCCGAACCTTTTACAATTGCGCGATAATCAGCCGGCAAAGATACACGCCCTTTGGCGTCCACCTTATTTACAACCGTATCCATAAACAAAAATGTTTTACGCAATTTTATGGTTCCTTATCGTTTAACAATATGTATTATGGTGTAACATGGTTTTTCATGGGAATCAATGGGAATTTTTAGTAATTTGTTAACTGTTCTGGTAATGTTCTACAGTATTTAAAGTGTGTTTGGCTCTGGCTTTAGGCTTGCGAAGAAAAAGATTTTTTTGAGATTTTTTACACTTATTAACAAGATATTTTCTTGCATTCAAAAAAGCTTTTTATTATGCTAATATTCGCTAAACAAGATAGCCGGACAGTCGCGCCATAACTTTAAGATTATGGTGAGGAAAGTCCGGGCTTCAAGAGAATGCGATACCGGATAACGTCCGGCTGAGGTAACTCAAGGGAAAGTGCCACAGAGATATACCGCCTTGCTATATGCATGGTAAGGGTGAAAAGGCGAGGTAAGAGCTCACCGCAACTATGGCAACATGGTTGGCAAGGTAAACCCTATCGGATGCAAGACCAAGTTAGGAGCGTCAAGGTGTTGCTTGCAACAAACCGGATGATACGGATTATTCTCTATCCGCTCCAGAGGTAGGTCGCGACGAGCCGTTTAGTAATAACCGGCCCAGATGAATGACTGTCGGTTTGTTTTTTGCAAACTACATAACCCGGCTTATAGGCTATCTTGTTTATTTTGTTTTTGGAGGTTATTACAATGCAACAAACTATTGCTGATGAAATTGAGTTTACGGGTGTGGGGCTTCACTCGGGAGCCGATGTTAAACTGATTTTAAAACCTGCTAAAGAAAACACCGGAATTGTTTTTAAGAGAACAGATGTCGATAACGGTAAGGAAGTTAGCGCCACTTATAACAATGTGAAAGATACAAAAAATTGCACTTGTCTGGCTGATGAAAACGGCAATATAATATCTACAATCGAACACCTGATGGCTGCCCTTTATATTTTGCAGATTGACAATATTTATATCGAGGTTAATTCGCCCGAAATGCCTATTATGGACGGATCGGCTAAAATCTTTTTTGAAGAAATTAAAAAAACGGGTGTAAAAAAACAAGATTCTAAAAGAAAAAAGATAAAAGTCTTAAAAAAGGTTGAATTTGCTGACGATAAAGGAAACAAAGTTGCTCTAGAACCGGCAGATGAATTTGCAATTAATTTTGAAATTGAATTCCCATCAAAAATCGTCGGATATCAAAAATTTGACGGCAACATAGATGAAAATGTTTTCGCTTCGCAAATAGCACCTTGCCGAACATTTTGCGAAAAGTATCAGATTGACTATTTGCGTTCAATCGGACTGATTAAGGGAGGAAGTTTGGATAATGCCGTTGTGCTTGACGGTGAAACAATTCTTAATCCGGAAGGTTTCAGAGTTAAGAACGAATGTGTTAACCACAAAGTTTTAGATGCAATCGGCGATATGTATACAGCAGGATTACCGATTATCGGAAAATTAACAGCTTCAAAAACCGGACATTTCCATAATAATCAAATTTTGAAAGTTTTGTTTGCTGACAGCTCTAATTACCAAATTATTTAACTTGTTTTTATAAGGAAAAAAATATGAAAAAACTCGCTTTAGGACTTTTAATTTTCACTGCCGCATGCGCTTCGAACGTTGAAAAAACCAACTTTTCGGCAGAAGAACTTTACAACAAAGGTCATGAAGAAATGGAGAAAACCGCTTGGAGCAAGGCCGCAAATACTTTTGAAAAAATTGAAATTGAACACCCTTATTCAAAATGGGCTACAAAAGCCAAACTCATGAGCGCATATGCATATTATAAGGACGAAAAATACGATGATGCAATTTTAAGCTTGGACAGATTTATTCGCTACCATCCGGGGAATAAAGATGTTGCCTATGCTTACTATATGAAGGGGTTGTGCTATTATGATCAAATTGTCGGCGCCGAAAAAGACCAAGGAAATACTTTGAATGCCCAAGAAGCATTTAATCAGGTTATCGCTCGTTTTCCTGATTCTGAATATGCAAAAGATGCTGAAGCAAAACTGGTATTGATAAGAGATCATTTAGCTGGACAAGAAATGGAAGTGGGAAGATATTATCTAAACCAAAAAAACTATTTATCCGCCTTAAACCGTTTTTCACAAGTGGTTGAAAAATATCAGACTACCCCGCAAATTGAAGAGGCTCTATATCGCCAAGTTGAGGTTTATCACATATTGGGGCTAAACGATGAAGCTAATGATGCACTGAAAGTTTTGCAACATAATTATCCCAATAGCAAATGGACCAAGAAAGCCACAAAAATTTAAACAGGATTAAATAACAAAATATGCTTCGTTCGCTGAATATTTCAAATGTGGTATTGATAGACCGGCTTGATATTGATTTTGAAGCCGGTTTTGGTGTTTTGACCGGAGAAACCGGTGCCGGAAAATCTATTTTGCTCGATTCTTTGGGATTGGTGCTCGGTAAAAGAGCTGAAACATCGCTTATCAGGAAAGGAACTGAAAAGTTATCGGTTACGGCTGTTTTTGATGAAATAGAAAATGCCGAACTTAAAAGTTTGTTAGAAGAAAATGACTTGGAATATTCTTCCGAAATTATGATAAAGCGCACTCTTTCTACATCCGGTGTAGGTAAAATATTTTTTAACGACCAACCAATTTCAGCCAAATTGCTAAAAGAGATCGGAAAGTTTTTGGTAGAAGTTCATGGGCAGTTTGATAATCAAGGGCTGCTTAACCAAGCTAACCATTTGGCTATTTTAGACAATTTCGGAGGATATCATGATTCGCTTGAGTCGTGCAAAAAAGCGTATCATAATTATAAAGATGCCGAACATAAAAGAATTTGTGCCGAAAATAATATTGCTAAGTCTAAGGAAGAAGAAGAAAATTTGCGCCATTGGATTAAAGAATTGGAAATGTTGGCGCCCAAAAACGGCGAACTTGACGAATTGCAAACAAAACGTCAAGAATTGATGCACGCGGAAAAAATTGTTGAAAATCTTAACTATGCATATTCCGCATTAACTCAAGGAAAAGATGTTGCTTCATCATTGCGAGCCGCACAAAATGGAATTGACAAAGCCAATTCCTTTGTTGATGAAAAATATGCTGAGATTTATTCAGCCCTTGATAGAGCTTTGAATGATATTATTTTCGCAACCGACGAAATTGAAAATGCATCGCAAGATATTGCGATTAATTCGCAAGAACAAGAACAAATTGAAAGCCGAATTTTTGCCTTGAAAGATGTTGCCCGCAAACATGGAATTGAGGTTGAAAAATTAGCGGATAAGTTAGCAGAATTTAAAGAACAAATTTGTGCTATAGAACTTGGCGAAGACGGTTTAACGGATTTGCGCAAAGATGAACAACAAAAACGCCTTGAATATATCGGAAAAGCAAGCGAATTGCACAAAGCAAGAATTGAAACGGCCAAAAGGCTTGACTCTTTGGTGATGAAAGAACTTCCGCCGCTTAAAATGGAAAAAGCAAAATTTATTACTAAGTTTGAAGAAAAAGCTGAAACTTCGTGGAGCGAAAAGGGTTTCGATGATGTGTGTTTTACAGTTGCAACAAATCCGAATTCGCCTCAAGGACCGATTAATAAAATTGCTTCCGGAGGAGAACTTTCTCGTTTTATGTTGGCTCTAAAGGTAAACTTGGCTCAAGGCAACCAAATTCCTACAATGATTTTTGATGAAGTTGACGCAGGTGTCGGAGGCGCAGTTGCTCAAGCTGTAGGCGAAAGATTGGCTCGTTTGGGAAAAGATGTTCAAGTTTTGGTTGTAACACATGCGCCACAAGTGGCTGCTTTGGGAAGCCAACATTTTAAGGTTGTAAAATCCACCGAAAATGATATAACAACCACAAATGTATTTACATTGTCGCAAGAAGAACGTCAGGAAGAAGTTGCCCGTATGTTAGCCGGCGAAGAAGTTTCTGATGAAGCTCGCGCTGCGGCTCTGAAATTGATGAAATAATAACATAACAAAAAAAAGGATAAAGAAATGACAACACGCACACGTTTTGCACCAAGCCCTACCGGATATATGCATATCGGTAATTTGCGAACCGCACTTTATGAATATTTGATTGCTAAGGCTCAAGGAGGCGAATTTTTGTTGCGTATTGAAGACACTGATCAAAAACGTTTTGTTGAAGGTGCAACCGACATAATTTATTCAACCCTTAAAATGGTTAACATGAATTGGGATGAAGGGCCGGATATCGGTGGAAATTATGGTCCTTATGTGCAATCGGAAAGAAAAGATTTGTATGCACCATATGCTCATAAATTGGTTGAACTGGGGGGAGCTCATTATTGTTTTTGCGCAGAAAGAGAAAAAGAAGTTGACGATGAAGGCAATGAAATTATTGCCAAATTTGAAGACCCTTGCAAACATATTTCCTTGGAAGAAGCCAGAAAACGTATTGCTGCCGGCGAACCATATGTTGTGCGCCAAACAATTAACAAAAAGGGAAAATCGCAATATGAAGATAAGGTTTACGGAATAATCGAAATCGATTATGACGAATTGGATGAAGGTGTTTTACTTAAAAGCGATGGCTTCCCGACATATAATTTTGCCAATGTGATTGACGACCATTTAATGAAAATAACTCATGTTGTCAGAGGAAGTGAATATTTACCCTCTACCCCGAAATATAACCTTATTTATGATACATTCGGTTGGGAACGTCCTGTTTATGTTCATTTACCGCCGGTAATGAAAGATGCGCAACACAAACTTTCCAAACGCAATGGCGATGCCTCATTCCAAGATTTGCTGGCTAAAGGATATTTGCCGGAAGCAATCATAAATTATATTGCGCTTTTGGGTTGGAATCCGGGGACGGAAGAAGAAATTTTTTCGATTAAAGAATTGGAAAAAATCTTTTCGGTTGAACGTTTGAACAAGTCGCCGTCTATCTTTGATATTGTTAAGCTGACATGGATGAACGGGGTTTATATTCGCAATTTAGGCGAAGATGATTTTTATGAAAAGGCAATGGTATATTTTGCAGACCTTCCTACCGGAGTTGATAAAAAAGCTTTGGCTAAAGCTTTACAACCTCGTGTTGAAACATTGGCACAAATAGCCGAGCAAATCGGTTTTGTGAAAGAATTGCCGAATTATTCTCCGGAATTGTTTATCAATAAAAAGATGAAAACAGATATTGAGGTTGCTAAAGCAGCACTACCGTTGATTAAAGATGTTTTGAGCAAGCAAGACGAATGGACAAACGATGCGTTGTTTGCAAGTCTTAAATCTTTGGCTGAAGAACAGGGAATGAAAAACGGACAGATTTTGTATCCGGCGCGTATCGCTTTTTCAGGACTTGAAACAACCCCCGGTGGGGCAACGGAATTGGCTGTGGTTTTGGGCAAAGATGAATGCTTAAAACGTATAGACACAGCCATTGCATTATTAGGATAAAAGGATAAAATTATAATCTTTAGTTTTGTATAAGATTTAAATTTTTATCTTTAGAGCATATATTAAGTTTGTTCATGATGATGGCTCTGATAAGAAGGTTAAAAACTTTCTTTAGCCAAGATGAGTGAACTTAAAAGGGGCTTCAATGCTTTATTTCCATTTGGAAATTTATGCAACGAAGCTGAGGAGGAAAGATTGAAAAAATCTTTTCTCCTTTTTTATTAACCTTAAATTAAGTAATTATGTTTTAGTATGTTATAAGAAGGATAGGAATTTATCCGTTTTATGTAACGAAAGTATGAGGAAACACAGGAGTGTTGCAAGGATTGAGACATAGGCTTTGTAAGCATTTAGGCTCTTTGCGTGAAAGAATCGCAAAGGGTTTTTGTGTCTCGAATCGTTTTACCCCCCCCCTACATTTCTGAGGCTTTCCAAAGATTGCGAGGTGAGCTATGACTAGCATCACCTTAACCGCAACGATGAGAAGTAACTTGATGTCGCTTAAAACAATCGCGACACAGATGAACAAGACCCAAAATATTCTATCAACCGGCAAGAAAGTAAACTCAGCGATTGATAATGCCTCAAGCTATTATCAAGCCCGTGCGTTGACTAATCGCGCCTCAGACTTAAGCGCACTTCTTGACAGCATGGGACAAGGTATTCAAACAATCCAAGCCGCAACCGAAGGCTTGACAAGTGCCACATCTTTCCTTGAACAAGCAACCGCAGTAGCGAATCAGGCAGCAAGCAAAGCAACAAATATTGTAGCACGAGTTTCTACCGAAGAAGAACTTTTAGCGGCAGTAAATTCCGGACAAGAGGGTTTTATCGTTTTGGAAAACGATATTACGATGTCGGATAACCAAAACATTGTGTTAAAAGACAATCAATCGCTTGTTGGTGCCAGATATTTTGATAAAAATGCCGCTCAGACTACCTTAAATTTCAATTACGATATGCCTGAGGATGTTACGGTTGAATCTCCTATTGAAGTAGGAAATAATTCTGTTATTAGCGATTTAAATATAAATTTTGTAAGTAATACAAGGCGCTTTAATGGTGAGGGTGCCGTTATTAGATCAATTAATAAAAAAGGAATTAAAATACAAAATGTAAATATAAATGTTGATACTTCAACAGCAACCAAAGTTGCAGGTTTTTTTGCCTTAAGAATTTCTCAAAGTGAAGCTGAAATTAATGGTGATATAAATATTAATACAAAAGGTGATTATTCGCGTTGTATTATTGCAGATACAGGAAGTATTATTGATATGAATAGTGCAAGAATCAACAATTTTTCAGATAATATAAGTGCAATGATGCTTCAAAGTTGTAATGGTTCAACAATTAATATTAATGGACAATCTGTAATAAATTTATATTCTAAAGAAAACGGAGCTTTTGGGATATCTCTTTATGATAATGGCACCATTAATGTTAATGATGATAGTGTTATAAATATTCATAATGCTACATATGCTGCTGGATATGATGGCGCATTAAATATTAATGATAATGCAAATGTAACTATTACAAGTGCTAGTTTATATAACTATGATCAAACAGTTATAAATGTTTATGATAATGCAAGTTTTAATGTTTCATCAACAGCAGTTGGCTGGGGTTCTATAAACATAAATTCAACATCGGCAGAAGTTAACATGGATGTCGATGTTAGTTCTACAAAATGTTCTTTTAGTGCTGTTTCCGGTGCACAAATTGCAACCAAAGACGGAACATATACTTTTAATAATGATGTGAGTGGAGAGACTTTAAGTTCTGCAACTTTGGCGGCAAACGGAAATTTGGATGCTGATAATAAAGCAGGTTTTGATGCTGAGACAACGGCGATGTTTGCTGATTTTGAAGCCTATATGGCAACAAATGTCGGGGCAGAAGTTGACAGAGTTGATGCAGCATCGATAGGTGAAAATAAACAATTTTCAGATATTTTAGATGAATTTGATAAGCTGATTAATGATACATCATATCAAGGAGTAAACCTTCTTAAAGGGGCGGATTTAACGCTAACCTTTAACGAAAGTCGTTCTAATAAATTTACGGTTTCGGGGCGCGATATGAGTGCTGAAAACCTCGGGCTTATCACTCGCGATTGGACAAACAAAGCCGATGTTGAAACCTCAATCAAAGAGCTGACGAGTGCGATTGATGCAATACGCGAATTTCAAACCGAACTCGGTAATAATTACAGCATTATTCAAACGCGTCAAAACTTCACGGAAGCTTTAACCGATGTTTTGGAAACCGGTGCGGATAATTTGGTGCTTGCTGATATGAACGAGGCTTCGGCTGAATATCTGATGTTGCAAACTCGTCAACAATTAGCGACCAACTCACTTTCATTAGCTGCTCAATCTGCACAATCAATTTTGAGTTTGTTTTAAAAATCCCCTCTCTTGATTTCAAGAGAGGGTTAGGGAGAGTTTAAACAAATATTGAATCTAATTCTATTCTTGTAAGTGCTTGATAATTATATTCAAACAATTGTCGGTATTTTTAATAAGCTCGTTATTCCAAAAACGTAAAATTCTACAACCTCTGTTTTGTAAATATTCATCACGTTCATAATCTTTTGTATTTTCATTGTGTTGACCTCCATCTAATTCTATAATTAACTTTTTTTCAGCACAATAAAAATCTAATATGAATTTATCGTCAAAAACATATTGT
>JAZLEQ010000039.1:0-7050 GCA_045615365.1 Alphaproteobacteria bacterium | reverse complement strand
GAATTAACAGAACAGGCTTTTGATGTTTTAAAGGAAGCGCTGAAGTCTGATGAGAATGATGGAGATCGTTTAGGGGAAGCATATTCTTGTTTATCTGCAATCATTAAAGCAAGACCGGAGTTAGCAGAACAGGCTTTCGATGTTTTTAAGGAAGCGCTGAAGTCTGATAAGAATGATAGAGATAGTTTATGGCAAGCAAGAAGATGTTTTTTAGATATGTATCCGCATTTGAGCGAAGAAAGTCGCCAAGAATGCTTAAAACTTATATTTCCTGAAGAAATTGCCTCGTTATCTGATGAGAAAAAGCAAAATTTAGATAATTTCTTAAAACTGAAATATCTTAAATCGGAAGAAAAGGAACTTCTTATTGAAAAGTTCGGTATTACCAAGCTTGCCGAGATTGATATTAAACAATATCAAAGAGCGAAAGTGGCGATTATTAAGGCGGAAATTGTTTCGCAGAAGGAGCGAGGCTCTTCAACTGATTTGTCGCACGAACAGGTAATAGAGCAAAACAAAGATTGGCTATATTTGCATACGTTTGCGTTTTCGCAAATATATGGAGCCGACAGCGAGCAATATATGAAGAAGATTGCAAAATATAATGACGATTTAAAAAAACTTAAAGCTTTAGAAAACGATGAAACATATAAGGCACAAAGAGAAGCAAAAATAGCTTCAAAGTCAAAGGTTTTAGAAGTTCAAATAAAAGCAGCTAAACTTGAAGCTAAGGCAAATGATGTCAGAGAGCAAAATATAGATGCGTCTGATCCGAGATATAATGAAATGCAATCCAATTATGCTCAAGCCAATCGTCGGGCGGGAGCTTTGAGCGGCAACTTAAAAGGCGTTGTAAGATATATTGATTATTCGCAATGTTCGGAATTATCAGCCGAAAAAGTAACCGCATGGATGGTTTCAGCGGTAAAGAATGGCGAAAATTTGTCGGAAATGCGCAAATTTGTTGATAAACATATAGTTGAAAGAAGCATCACCGGAGAGATATTTAACCGCTTTGATATGCCGAAGGTAGAAGTTGAATTTAATGAAGAAACTCTTGCTTGTCGCAGGGAAGGTCAAAAAAACGAAGATGAACTTAGTTTGGTTTTAGGGCGTTATGCTTTGTTGAAAGACAAGGTATCGGAATTAAATTTTGCCGAATTGGTTGCCACGGCGAAGCAACTTAAATGGGCAGGAAAAAATAAGGAATTTTGTTTGAGCAACGGTGAGTTTTTATCATCACAGCAACAATATCAGGAAGCAGAAGCAATATATGAACAGGGCAGAGCTACGCCATCAGCATTTAGGGATAAGGAAGTTGTTGTGTCGGAAGATGGCAGTTGGCGTTGCTATGTAGCAAGCAAAGAAGATGTTCGTCCGATTTGTGCCGGCGGTGCCTTTGGTTCAAAGAGAGCAAGTTGTTGCCAAAGCTATGGCAAAGCAGGAAGTGATTGTGCGGTTGATAGTGTGATAAATCCGGATAGCGGATGTTTGATTTTTGAAAAACAAAACAAAAATGGCAATTGGGATATGCTTGGGTGTTCGTGGTTTTATCGTTCGCAAATGGGCGAATATAAAAGCCTTTGCTTTGATAATGTTGAGATAAACAATGCTGCGCAAAATGATCAGGGTAATATTAAAGCGGTTCAGGAAGTATTTAAGGGGATGGTAAAACAATTTGAGGGTGATAATTATAAACAAATTACCATAGGAAGCAGTCCGGATTTGCATTTCAATGAAAACGAATTTAATGTAGTTAAAAACAAATCTCCTTTACCTCATGGATATAGCGATTATTCCGATGCACAAAACAGTCAATGGATGTTATTTGATAATCCGAATGCAACCAAAGAACAATTGCCTGAGATTATGGTCAGAGGCTTTAATAAAAAAGATATAAGTAAAGCGCAAGAAGTTTGTGCACAATGTTTTCCCGAAGGCGACAGAAGTTTGTCTATACCGGAAGAAAATCCGCAAGGTATGGTTTTGGTTGATCGTAAAGGTGAAATTTTGGGATATTGTTTGTGGGACGATGTCAAGAAACATATTTACGATATGGCTGTTTTGCCTGATAAAAACGGAAGTCGTGGGCGCGGAGAAAGCGGCAAACTTATGGCCGAAGTTGTGAGATATGTCCGTGCTCAAGGCGGAAAATGGACAGCCGAGATGAAAGAAGATACTTCGCTTCGCTATATGAAAGCAATGGCAGAACGAGGCTTGGTTGATTTGGAAATTGGTGCTGTTGTTCGCGAGATGAGAGATGAGACAAAAGTTGATGATGAGACAAAAGGTTGTAAAGTTTATAATGTCAGGTTTACTCCGATAGAACGTTCGGAAAAAGCTAAAACCCAAGAAAAACAGATGCCATTGCCAAATAATAATCACGAAAAATAAATTTAGTGTTGAAATAAACAACTTATTTGTATATAGTAGCGTCAATTATATTTTTTTAAACATCTATCAGGAAAAAATAATGGCTACGGAAACTAATGTTCACAGAGAATCACGTCTGGTAAAATTAAGAAACCTTCAGGAAAAAGGCTACAACCCTTATCCATATTGCTTCAAACCCACAGCGTTTGCGGCCGATTTACAAGAAAAATACAAGGACTTGGAAGCCGGAACCGACACTGAAGATCGGGTAACCATTGCCGGCCGTGCCATGGCAGTTCGCAACACCGGAATGTTCATTGATGTCAAAGACAAAAGCGGCAAGATTCAAGCATTTTGTCATAAGAACCACCTTTCTGAAGAAGATTTGGCTTTGCTCAAAGACTTAGATGTCGGCGATATTGTCGGTATTACAGGCTATGTGCGTCGCACACCTCGCGGTGAATTATCTGTTGCTGCCGAAAAGTTCGACATCATATCCAAAGCTCTTCAAACATTGCCTGAGAAGTTTCACGGCTTAACCGACATTGAAGCACGCTATCGCCAACGCTATGTTGACTTTATAATGAACGATGAAAGCCGCGAGATTTATCGCAAACGTTGCGCCATCACATCGGCGATTCGTCGTTATTTTGAAGAAAACGGCTTTTTGGAAGTTGAAACCCCCATGCTTCACCCGATTATGGGCGGCGCCAATGCCAAACCGTTTATCACTCACCACAACACATTGGATATGGATTTGTTTTTACGTATTGCACCTGAATTATACTTAAAGAAATTGCTTGTCGGCGGTTTTGATAAGGTTTTTGAAATCGGTCGCAATTTCCGCAACGAAGGCGTTGACAAAACTCATAATCCGGAATTTACCGCTTTGGAAGCATATCAGGCTTATGCCGACTACAATGATATGGCCGAGCTCATTCCGTCACTTTTAGCCTATGTTGCCAAAGCCGTAAACGGCACCACGATTCTCAATATCAATGGTCAGGAAATAGATTTATCTAAACCGTTTGCCAGAAAATCAATGCTTGAGTTGGTTCAAGAAGCCACCGGAGCCGATTTTATGCAAGCCAACGACTTGGAAGAAGCCAAAGCTTTGGCAAAATCTGTCGGTGTTGACGCATCAGACTGCATTTCGTGGGGTAAGGTAATTTCCGAAGTGTTCGATGCCAAGGTTGAAGCTAATTTGATTCAGCCCACACTCGTTATGGACATGCCGAGAGACATTTCGCCTTTGGCTAAAACCCACCGTAGCAATCCGCGCCTTGTCGAACACTTTGACGCCTATGTCGGCGGAATGGAAATGGGCTGTGCATACTCCGAACTTTCCAATCCGCTAGAACAAAGAGAACGTTTTGAGGCTCAATGTGCCGACAGAGAAAAAGGCGATGACGAAGCTCAAATGTTGGATGAAGACTTCATTAATGCACTTGAAAACGGCTTTCCTCCGTCAGGTGGAATGGGAATGGGCGTTGATCGCTTAGCCATTTTGCTCACGGGAGCTGAAACGATTCGCGATGTAATAGCTTTCCCGACATTAAGAAAGAAAGATTGATAGATTGTTTTATAAGCGACTTACAGAATCAAAAATAAGGATTTTGCTGCTGCGAGCTATTCATCTTATAGCAGCAATCCTTATTTTTATTTTGTCTTTTTTATATTTTAAAAATTCATATCAGGATGTAAAAGAAGAAACTAAGCCTCAGGCTGCCGTCTTTATTGATGGCGACATTTCTGCGTATGAGCTGTTTTGCAATATAAACAAACATATGAATTGCGATCAGGCTGTCATTTCGGATGAAGATGTCAAAGATGTTCCTAAAATAATCTTAATGGAGAATACTGATGCTTCGGATATTGCAACAATACAAAACATCTCAGCGATAGCAGAGCAGGGAAGCAATCTGAATATTGATTTTAATATTCAAGATATCAATTCTGTTTTGGATAGTCTATACGAAGAAAAACTTCCTGATGATATTATCGATATATCTGAGGAAAAAGTAGAAGTTGTTGATATTAAAAACGATAAAATGAAAAAACTTCATATTTTGCCTGCTCGCAAACCACCTTATTTCGGCGAAAAACCGGTTGTTGTGGTTGTCATAGACGACATGGGGATAAGCCCCAAACGCACAGCAGATATTGCATCTCTAAAAGCTCCGATAACCGCATCGTTTCTAACCTACGGAAAAAAGCTTGATGAACAAATTAAAAATTCCATAGAAAGCGGTCATGAAATTATAATCCATGTTCCCATGGAAGCTAAAAAGAACCTTGATGTTGCTCCCGACGTATTGACAACCAATATGAGCAAGGAAGAAATAAAAGAAAATTTATTAAAGATGATTAAAAAGTTCAAAGATGTTAGAGGAATCAATAATCATATGGGCAGCAAGCTAACCGAGGATTATGAGCGTATGAAGGTTGTTATGGATGTGCTAAAAGGCGAGGGGTTATATTTCTTAGATTCCAAAACATCGTCGCGCTCTCAAGCTGAAAAAGCCGCCGCAGCAAGTGGAATAGCCTATGCTCACCGTCATGTGTTTTTAGATAATCAAAATGACAAAAACTATATTTTGGGTCAACTGGGTAAAGCAGAAAAATTGGCCCGTAAAAACGGCTACGCCATAGCGATAGGTCATCCTAAAAGCCAAACCTATGCTGCTCTGAAAGAATGGCTGCCGCTTATGGAAAAACAAGGAGTTGAAATAATTCCTTTAAGTAAAGCAATCAAAGTTCTAAACCCGCAATACAAATAAAAAAAGGATTCGCTTTTTTCATTCAATAATGAAGTTAAAGCGAACCCTGTTTTTTTTATTTAAGTCCTGAAATGTAAATTACATTATCTTTGCTTAAATCAGTTCCGGTTTTTTGAGAAATAATCCGCAACAATTCCGGATGAGGTGTTTTATTAAAAACGCTGCATCTAATCATAGGCATAGTATTTTTAATAAACTTCATCTGTTTTTTAATATTGCGCAAGTAACAAAAAAAATTTAAAATATTAAACCTATCAAAACACAGACAAAATATCGTGTTTTAAAACGCTTACCCAGATAAAATTTAAAAAAAATAAAAAAAATGAAAAAAACACTTGACCAATAAAAAAAATACATATATATATCCTTTTGTCTTCACCGATGGTCCCATCGTCTAAAGGTTAGGACACCACCCTTTCACGGTGGTAATATGGGTTCGAATCCCGTTGGGATCACCAATACAAAAAACCTCCCCTTGCGGGAGGTTTTTTGTATTGGTTATTCTAACAGAGCTGAAGAATTCATTGGGTTCGGAGTGGATAGTTGGCGAAAACGAGTGTTGAGCTTAGCAAATCGCTTAGCGAAACATGATGTTTGAGCCTTACGACACGAGGAGGACCCGCGAAGCTTTGAGCGGGAGTACCCAATCCCGTTGGGATCACCAATACAAAAAGTCTCCCCTTGTGGGAGGTTTTTTGTATTGGTTATTCTAACAGAGCTGAAGAGCCCATTGGGTTCGAAACTTCTCTTAGTGTTGAGAGGCGAAGCTGAATCAACACTTAGTTGTTCGCGCAAGTAGGAAAACTTTTGTTTTCCGTAGCGGCGCAATCCCGCCAAAGATCACCAATACAAATAGCAGGCTTTCAAATGCCTGCTTTTTCTTTTATTTCCAAGCCTTTCAGCAGTTTCGAGTGTTAGTTTTTCAAAAATTGATGTTTTTGTAATTTTTACGACCTTAACACATCAACTATCTTTGTTTTTCAGCAACTTATTACCTTTTGGAAATAGGTTGAAATCATGTATATAAAAAAGAAAGCTGTTTTAAGGCTTCCTTACAAATTTATAACCATAATCTAATTATAATGTTAATATTGCATACTACCTAATTTTATGATATAATAAAACTCTATTCCGAATTATTATAGATGCTTTATAAATTGTTTTCATTATTTTATGGTTTTTACCATTACTTTGAGAATATCGTGCACTGTGATGGTTTGGTTAGTTATGAAATCGATTTATTAACTAATAAAAAAATAATAAAAAATGAAAACCAAAAAAGAAAAACTAGCAGCAATTAAAGCTGAATTAGAAAACAATATGTGTGGTTCTGAAGCATTCGTAAAGAATGTCGGTAAAGTATTTTTTACATATCTTGATGCAGGTTGTGTACTACGAGATGTAGTATACTATGGAAGCATCAGACATGGTATCGACTTCGAAGTGCTATCTTTGGATGCACAGTATTTTGTGGGCACAAAGGAACATGCTGATGCACTGAAAGAAACTTTTGGTGGTTCAGTTAGTACTTCTGAGTTTCTTCACCTGGCAACGAATCCACGTGAACTCTACATATGGAGTAAACGCCCTGAGTACGTTCTTATCAATGGATGTTGGACCAATCCTAATCCAATATCATTTGAGGAAGCTGTAGAGGCAATTTTCAGCTAATAAACTATTGTTTTACATGGGTGCTTGTACAATGCAAGCACCTTTTTTAATATAAATTGCTCGTAAACCGTGAGTTAAGCATCACCAACAGGGATTTGAATCCATAGAAATGGGTTCGAGTACAAGCGAGAGGCTCACGGAAGTGTGCCGGTGAGCGATATATCGCGAACGAGCGCAGTCAACGAAGTAATCACGTTTAAATTTTTATTTTAATCTCAAGCCTTTT
>JAZLEQ010000038.1:0-81777 GCA_045615365.1 Alphaproteobacteria bacterium | reverse complement strand
ACAAATATTGTAGCACGAGTTTCTACCGAAGAAGAACTTTTAGCGGCAGTAAATTCCGGACAAGAGGGTTTTATCGTTTTGGAAAACGATATTACGATGTCGGATAACCAAAACATTGTTTTAAAGGATAATCAGTCGCTTGTTGGTGCCAGATATTTTGATAAAAATGCCGCTCAAACCACTCTTAATTTCAACTACGACATGTCGGAAGATGTTGCTGTTGAGTCGCCGATAACTGTAGGAAATAATACTATTATAAGCGATTTGAATATAAATTTTGTAAGTAATACAAACAACATAAAAGGTGAAACGGGGCTTATTTATTCAAATTCAAAACAAGGTTTGAAATTTCAAAATATAACCATCAATATTGATAAGTCATTAGCATCTTTTGTTGCAGATTGTTCTTCTTTTACGTTTGATAACTCAAGTGCAGAATTTTGTGGAGATATAAATATTTTTACAATAGGCGAATTTGCTAGAGGCATATATTTACGAAGCTCAAGCAATGTTAGTATGAATAATGCCAAAGTTAACTTAAATACTGATATGGGATTAATTAGTTATAATGGTTCTAAGATTAATGTAACTGGAAATACCCACGTTAATTTATATGATAGAAATGTAAATATTGCTGTAAGAAATAATAGTGAGCTGAATATAAATGATAACAGTGTATTAAACGCATATTCAGAAGATTATAAATCTGCTGTTGGAACGGCAGATAGTGTGATTTTCATCAATAACGATGCAGTAGTTAATATAAACAAAAATATAACAGGTATAACACCTATAATGACCGGCAATGGAAAGCTTAATTCTAGTGCCAGTTTTGATGCTGAGACAACGGCAATTTTTGCTGATTTTGAAGCCTATATGGCAACAAATGTCGGGGCAGAAGTTGACAGAGTTGATGCAGCATCGATAGGTGAAAATAAACAATTTTCAGATATTTTAGATGAGTTTGATAAGCTGATTAATGATACATCATATCAAGGAGTAAACCTCCTCAAAGGGGCGGATTTGACCGTTACTTTTAATGAAAGTCGTTCTAATAAATTCACGGTTTCGGGGCGCGATATGACCGCTGAAAATCTCGGGCTTATCACTCGCGATTGGTTGAGTAAAGACGATGTTGAAACATCAATCAAAGAGCTTACATCGGCGATTGATAAGATTAGAGATTTCCAATCGGAACTAGGCAATAATTATTCGATAATTCAAACGCGCCAAAACTTCACGGAAGCTTTAACCGATGTTTTGGAAACCGGTGCGGACAATTTGGTGCTTGCTGATATGAACGAGGCTTCGGCTGAATATCTGATGTTGCAAACCCGCCAACAGTTAGCCACCAACTCACTTTCATTAGCTGCTCAATCTGCACAATCAATTTTGAGTTTGTTTTAATATTTCTCTTTAAAATCCCCTCTCTTAATTTTAAGAGGCGAGGATAAAAATAGTTCTTAAACGAACTATTTTTACCGGAGATTACGCTTTTGTCAGTTTGTGAGCAAGAGTAATCGAAGCGAAACAAACGATAGAAAAGCGGTGACCGACACGCAGTAAGTTCGCATAATATATGCGAACTTACTAAGTTAGAGGTTAGGGTGAGTTTAATCAAATATTGAATCTAATTCTAATTTAAACTCATCTAGATTTTTAAGCAATTAAAAATTGCAAAAAATCTTCTCTTCCCTTAAAATTAAGGGAAGAATAATTTAAACCGTCATCGCTTGAGCGAACAAAGAGAGCGAAATTAGCGATCTTCGAATTTTTAAAAATACATCGAAGATGCCTTATTTCACTCAGGTATTTCATACCTTCGTTCAAGGCATGACATTTAAGGGAGTGCGCTTGGACTACGAACCTCAAAGCATGACATTTTTTTGTTTTTCCCTAAGTATCCGCGACTTATTGTCCAGCTTTTTTGCGAAATAAAGCAAAAGAATGATGAACCATGCAACGCAATAGGCGTGGTAGGCACATATTGAGCAAAAAAGCGAGAAAGGACAATATCGGAGCGGCGACTTTTGGTTCGCCAGTCCGAGACTGTTTGTTCGCACAAAAGTAACATAAACAATTAATTCGAAGATGCCTTATTTCGTTCGCTGCGCTCTCTGAAAGCGCATGACATTTTAAAGTTATTGTCAAAAGCTTAAAGCGGATGACAGTTTTTGTATGCAAAAAAAAGAGGATTCGTTTTAACAAATCCTCTTTTGGTCGTTTTTTCAAAAGTATTTTTATGCTTCTAAAACTCTGCGTAATGTTTCAACATTTTCAGCCAAAGAAACATCTTCCATAATCAATTCTTCAACCTTTCTTACAGCGTGCATAACCGTTGTATGATCTCTATCAAATTTGCGACCGATTTCCGGCAACGAACGAGATGTAAGTTGTTTTGCCAAATACATTGCAATCTGACGAGGGCGAGCAACTGTGCGAGCTCTTCTTGATGATTGCATTTCTTTTACTGAAATGTTGAAGTGTTCGGCAACCTTCTTTTGAATTTCGTCAATAGTGGTTCTCTTGTCAAAAGAACGCAACATATCTTTCAAAATGTCTTGGGTCATATCCAAGGTAATTTCGTGATTGCTCAGAAGTTGAGAATGAGCAATCACCCTACGCAAAGCACCTTCAAGTTCGCGAATATTTGAAGTGATCTTTGTGGCCAAAAATTCTGCAACTTGTTGAGGAAGTTCTAAGCCTAATTGTGCTGCTTTGTTTTTCAAAATTCCGATTCTCAAATCAAAGTCTGTCGGGTGAATGTCGGCAACCAAACCGCAACCTAAGCGTGATTTTAAGCGAGCCTCGATTCCTTCCAAATCTGCCGGCGATTTATCAGCAGAGATAATGATTTGACGACCTTCTTCAATCAAAGAATTGAATGTGTAGAAAAATTCTTCCTGAGTGTTGTCTTTGCCGCCCATAAACTGAACATCGTCAACCATCAAAACATCAACCGAACGGAATTGTTCTTTGAAAGCGGTTGTGTCTTTGTAGCGTAAAGCTCTAACAAATTTATACATAAATTTTTCGGCAGACAAATAAACAATATTACGGTTTGGATCTTGCTTTTTGATGTGCCATGCAATCGCGTGCATCAAGTGAGTTTTGCCAAGACCGACACCCGAATATAAGAACAAGGGATTGAAAGAAATATTGCGAGATTCTGCAACTTTTCTTGCTGCTGCGTAAGCAAATTCGTTAGTTTTTCCGACAACAAAGTTTTCAAATGTATATTGCGGATTCAAAGGAACAGACAAAGAATCTTGCAAACCGCCTTCGTTGGCATTGGCAACCGCAGCATTAAAACCTGATTGGTAGAAGTTTTGCGGCATCGGAGATGTGTTGATTTTTTTCAAAAGAGAGCGACATGTAGGGGTGTATAAACCTTTTGATGCCACCATATCCTGACCGGCTTGAACAATGAAGTTGATGTTTTTAATTGCCGGATTTCTTTTTTCCCAAATTTTGTGGATTCTGTCACTGTAATTAGTGATAACCCAATTTTTCATAAATCTTGTCGGAACACAAATATTCATAGTTCCATCATTAAAAGAACCTATTGTTAAAGGCTTCAACCAACTGTCGAAGGCTGTCTCGCCAACCTCGTTTCTCAGTTGATCGCAGATCTGATTCCATTGATCTGTAATTGAACTATCATTAACAATTGCTTCTTCAGCCATTTCTACTCCCCAATCTATATCTTAAAAAATTAAACCTTATTCAGTTTGTTTTTTTACAAAAACTATTCATCAAAACAAAACCTTGCTGCTTGTCGTTTTTTTTATTAAGAACCCGTTTTTTGAACTATTCAAAAATCTTTGGTTTTTGGTCGGTTTCTTAATTCAAATGTTTTCCTCCCACGCCCATTCCCCTTAGGCATATTATATATAGGAAAACGTTTTTCCTGACGCAAGAGTTTTGCTTTTAAGTTTTTCTTAAACAAAAATCAAAACCGATTCATTCAAAGACGATACTGTCAGATTTATAGATTCTAAAATTTTCAAAAGTAAGCAAGAAAATCTCTATCAATGTGATTTGGATACTATTTCCGAAAAAAAATAATTACAACAGAACTTTTATCGAACATTGCAATTAAATTGCTTGACATGGGATTCGCAAGGATTCGGACGGATTCTGCGGTTTTGCGCACAAAAAAACACAAACCCGAATACTCTATATAACAAACTATAGAGCAGGGTTTGTGTTATGGAAAATAAGCAAATTTAAAGCTATTACAAAGCCTTAATTTTTTGTGAAAGGCGAGATACTTTACGAGAAACGGTATTCAACTTGAAAACGCCTTTACGAACTGCTCTCATCATTTCAGATTCGGCAGTTTTGAAAGATGCATTTGCCAATTCCTTATCGCCGGCAGCAATAGCAGCCTCAACCTTTTTAATAAAGGTGCGAACACGACTTCTGCGAGCGCCGTTGATAACGGCTCTTTTATTGTTTCTAACGATTCTGCTTTTTGCAGATTTATGATTAGCCATATTTTTATTCCATTTCAATTAAAAAAAGTTATATCCGATTTTTTTACAAATGTAATGCTTTATAGACTTGAACATCGCAATAAGTCAACAATAATTTTGCCTCAAAAAAGAGATTCTTGTCTTTTTTAGCTGAAATTGTTCAAAATATCCCTAAATTCTTGAGTGTTCATGCTTAATCTGCTGCTTTTCAGCTCCAATTCGAGTCCGTTTTTAAGATTCATGTTTTCAACCTGTTTCAGAGTCTCTTTTGCTTGCAAAACTGCCTGATAGGGTTGCGAGGCGATTCTGTTTGCCACTCTTAAGGCTTCATCAAACAAATCATGCAGAGGCACCACGCGACTTATAAGCCCGCATAGAGAAGCCTCTTCAGCACTCAAAGCCTTGCCGGTTAAAATCATCTCCATTGTTTTGGCAGAACCGATTCTATGTATCAATCTGCTGCAGCCGCCAAAAGACGGAATTGTGCCGATGGAAAGCTCCGGATACCCGAACTGAGCGGATTCGGATGCCAGAATAATGTCGCCGGCTAAAGCTAAATCACACCCGATTCCCAAAGCAAATCCGGCAATCACGCAAATTATAGGTTTGCTGCAATTGGTAATTTTGTTGAATTCATCTTGCCATGTTTTAAGTGCTAAGCTTTGCATGTTAACTTCGTTTGTTAAAGCTTTTAAGTCGATTCCCGCTGCAAAAAAGCGCTCATTTCCCTGTATAATAATGCAACGAATTGCATCATTATACTCCCAGTCTTGCACTTGATATGCAATTTCGTTGAGCATTTCTAAATTTACGGCGTTCATGTCATCGGTTTTGTTGAGAGTGATGATGCCTACAGCGCCGTCAGTCTGAGTTAAAATGGTATAATTATCGCTCATTTTGTTTTCCTCATCAGTTTTTGCTTTTAACCATAAGTCGCACAATTAAAGGTGAGACCGATTCTGCACCTATTTCCAAAATTTCTCCGTCTCTTTCAAAAGAAATTTTATTTTCCGAAATTTCTTTGGGTTGCCATCCGAGTTGCGGCAATGTTTCTTCATAGAAATTTTTTACTTCTGAAAAAGAAATAGTGTTTGATGTTAAATATCTTTCAATAAGACGAATTTCCTCGTTGCCGAAACTCAAGCTGCCTTTTTCAATTTGAGTCAGTCCTTCTGCCAGCGGCAAATCTTCAAACCCCTCAATAAAGGCCGACTCTGCCGGTTGTGAAAAAAAGAAGATGCTCAAAAAAGCCAGTGTGTAAAAAAACGATTTCATTTTTGCAAGCTTTCACAATAGAAGGTTGATCTTCCGCCTATAACAATTTTTTTTATACCTTTGGTTTTGGCAAAATTGCAAGTGCAGTCAGGACATTTTTGCCCTGTTTTATTGTAAACGCAATGTAAATTTTGAAAATACCCGATGTTTCCGTCCGGTTTTTTATAATCGCGCAAGGTTGAACCGCCTTTTTCTATAGCTTCTTGCAAGACGATTCGGGTGTTTCGGATTATTTTTTCGCAATCACTCAAGCTTAAGTCCCCTGAGTTGCGTAAAGGAGAAATTCGCGACTTATATAATATTTCCGAAGCATAGATATTGCCGATTCCGCTTATTGTTTTTTGGTCAAGCAATGCAATTTTTATGGGCGTTGTTTTATGTCTTTGCAATTTTTTATACAAATAATCGGCATCAAGTTTTTCATCAAACGGTTCGATTCCCACATTTTTCAACATTGAAAGATTGTGCGATTCATCGGTTTTATAATATGTAAAAAGCCCAAACCTTCTCGGATCATTATAAATCAGATATCCGTTATCGGTTTTTAATATGATGTGGTCGTGTTTTTCAAAATTTTGCGGTAGTTTTTTCTCGATTCTGATTTTTCCGCTCATTCCCATATGCCACAAAATTGAAAGCCCGTTGCTTAAATCAATGGTTATATATTTTGCGATTCTGTTATATTTACGGATTCGGCTTCCGTTTATCTTCTCAGGCAAGTCTTCCGGAATCGGCGTTCTTAAAGAATGATTCCTTATTATTGTTTCGCAAATTACGGCCTTGCCGATTTTTTGTTGTATGGCATTTTTAATTGTTTCAACTTCCGGCAGTTCAGGCATGTTTTTGGGGCTCACTTGAAAAATTATCTGGTTGTTTTCAATATAAACAATAATTTTGTTGCCGACAAGCATAAACATCCGATATCCGATTTTTTAGATGTTTTAATACGATATTTTTGCTGCAACAAAATAAAAGATTGCACCGCCAAACAAAATGGGTTACTTTATAAAAAGTGTCTGAATTTTACAAAAAAAGAAAAATGCTGAAAAAGAAACGACGTCAAAGCAAATATTTTGCTCCTCAAAATGAAAATTCCAGCCATAAATGCGATCATCCGGGATGCAATAAAGCCGGAGAATATCGCGCACCTAAAGACAAAAATCTCAAAGAATATTATTGGTTTTGTTTGGAGCATGTTCAGGAATATAATTCTAAGTGGAACTATTTTGGTGACGATTTGTTTCAAACAGACGAGGAAGAAAACGCTAAGAAAAACTCGTTTTCATCAGATTTTAAATATGGATTCGGTCTTAATTATGACGACATATATAAGTTCTTTTCTTCACAAACACATTACTACAAAGCAACAAAAAAACGCTTCACCAAAGATGAACGGAAAGCTCTTGAAATCATGGAGTTGTCGGAAGAAACGGTTTCTGTTGATGAGCTGAAAAAAGCTTATAAGAAAGCCGCAAAAAAATATCATCCGGACTTAAACAAAGACGACAAAGGAGCTGAAAACAAATTCAAACTCATCAGCACAACATATAAAAGCATTCTTCAAAAAATCTCTTAATGCTTAGCGCGATTTTTCTTTATTTAGATTTTTCTTTTGCTTTTTGTTTTTTAACATCTCTTTGGATTTATTGGTCTTTTTCTTCTTAGAATCTTCCGGAAGACGACCTGTCTTTTTCAATATGGTTTTTGCAACCTTATCGACCGGATCTTTTTCTTCTTTTTTGCTAAACCAAGACGAAAAGAAACCTTTTTTTTCATCCTCTTTTCCGTTGACATTGATTTTTGATGCAACGGCTTTTATTCCGCCTACAGAGCTGAGCTCTTTTTGAAAGTTGATATTCTTAACTTTTATATCTGACTTTTTATTAATATTCTCAGTCAAAACATCATTAAAGGTTTCGTCAGACAAGCTCGCATCAGCAGCTTTTTGATTTAACAACTTCTTTTCAAGAGGGGGTATTCCTAAAGATTTTGAAATTTTTTGAGCGGTTGCAATAGCTTCCATTTTACCGGCTGTTTCTTGCAGTTTTTGATTTTCTATGGTGTTTTGAAATTTTAACTGCAACTTTTCCTCTTCTTTGAGTGCGTTCATTAAAGAGGAAGAGTTTTCTTCTGGGCCGAAAAAGAAAACTATTTCTTCATTTTCATCCTCATCGTCATCATCATAAACATCTTTAATCTTTTTTCTTAGTTTTTTTAAGTTTGGAGACAATGTTTTTATAATCGGTTCTGAAAATTTATTCCTGTCTTTTTTTTCAGACAAAGAGGCTTTTTGAATATCTATTTTTCGAGATTCTCGAGTGTCGGAAGATATTTTTTTATTCTTATTCCAGTCAATATTTGCGGAAAAATCTTCTTCAGTCATTCAATTTTCTCCAAAAGTATTTCACAACAGAATTATTTTCACATAAATTTGTTTCAGAGTCAATCATCACTATTTGATAGTTTTTTATACGTTATAAGCAATGACCCGTCTGACAGATTCGCAACACCTAAAAGCAGGTTTTCGGCACCGATTCTTTGCAGAACCATGGTTTTTGAAGTCATTTTCAGGATGTTCGTTTGCAAACCTTGTTTGATGATGCTCCAATCGCCATCTTGTGTAAGAAATCGCTTCTGACTGTCTAAAATCTCGCCGAAATCCGGTTCTTTCATCAGAAAATCAATATCTGCATTCCATAATTTAACATATTCCGAATTATAAAAATTCAAGCGCCCATTTGCTCCAAAAATCAAAATTCCTTCCAACAAGTTGGTTAATATTTCGTTTTGAACACTTAGCAGAGCATTATAAGCGCTTGTTGTTGCGATTCTGTCAGAAATATCTTCAAATGCAAAAACTACACCGCCCATCGGGTATGGCGCCAACATTCTTTTTAGAGTTTTTCCGTCGGGCATATGGATAAGGTCGTTTTCCGGTCCGATAAGATTACGAAATTTCTTGAGCTCATCTTTTCTGAAAGCTTTATAATCAGGGACTTCGGGAAGCAATCTGTTTTCTCTGGCATAATCCAAAAAAGCAGGGTATGAAGGTTTTTCCTGAAGCTGTTTCTTATCTAATTTCCATAAAGACGCAAAAGATTCGTTGTAAAATTGCAGAATCATTTCTTGGTTGAAAACAGCAAAAGCAGTTCCCAAACCTCCCAAAATTTCCAGTTGCGCTGTTTGATATTCTCTTAGATTTCTTTTAATTTCATCCAGTTCGCTCACATCAATAAGGCAGCCGGCGCTAAAGATTTTATCCAAGGATCCGTCAAAACAAAACGGTGTTTCAAAAGCTTCCATGGCCAACCGTTTGCCTTTAACCGCAACGCTTGATATTCCTTTAGTTTGTTTCATGGTTTTGTGAGATTTTTCTGCCAAGTCACGAGAGACGGATTCTCCGTTTGATCCTATTATTTCTAAATGGTTTTCTGAAATATTTTCTTTATTTTTGCCTGTTAGAAATTCGACAAATTTTTTGTTGTGCTGAACAATTTCAAAATTTGAATTTCTGAGCCAAATAGGAAAAGGCAGGTTATCCAACAATTCCTGTTTTTGGTTTATACTTATTAGAGTTTTTTCTTTTTCTTCTTCCAACTTTTTAATGCGATTTGTTGATTTTGTGACATCTCTGAACCAAATCATGTCACAATATATATTTCCGTCACTTCCGTTTATTCTCACACCTTCAAGTCTGATGTATTTGTCTGAAGATTTTAGCGCAAATACATCTTCAAAAGCGATACCTTCTTCTTTTAATAACCCGACATACTTACAGATTTTTTTTGCATCGTCTTTATAAAAATTTTTCAAAACATCGTTAAAATCAGATTTACTTCCTTTTTCCAAATTCAATATAACCGAGAGCCTGCGAGAGCATCTTTCAATTATAGCGTTTCTCGGGTCATTAATTTTTTCGTCCGGATAAATAAAAGCAAAATAGCCGTCTCGCGATGCATATAATGTTTCCGCATAACGTTCTCTGTCTCGCTTTAAAAAATAGTATTTTTGTTTTCCTTTAAGCAACGAAAACATAAAAAACAGCAGCAAACAAACGAGCAGAAAAAAAACACCGCCCAATACATACCACAATTCCGGATATGCGTAATACATATCTTGCAAAAGTTCCATATCCATTTTTCTTTTTCCGTTTATAAAAAAACAATTGTTTGTTAACTGATTTTAGTATATAAAAAGCATTATTCAAACTTTAATTTTTTTTATAGTGGAAAAATGTTTACATTAGTTTTTGATACAACAGGTGCCGGATGTTCCGTTGCTTTAAGCAAAGAGGGTAAAATTATATCAACCTTTGAAAAAATGATGGATTTCGGTCAGTCGGAGGTTCTTATTCCTCAAATTAAAAACATGCTGGATTCAAACAAGGTGTCGTTTGAGGAAATTTCATCATTGTTTGTATGTGTCGGCCCCGGGTCTTTTACGGGAGTGCGTTCATCTATTTCTGCAGCCAGAGTTTTAGGTTTTGCTTCTCCGCAAACAAAGGTTGGCGGAATTTCGGCGTTTGATGCATATATCTGTTCTTTTGAAGGAAAAGAAGCGGCAAAAAAGAATGCAGTGATTATAGAAACTCGTCGCGATGATTTTTATGTTCAGATTTTTGATGAAAATTTGAATAAAATTACCGAGCCGCAAGCTCTTTTAAGAGAGGAAATTGTAGAAATACTTAAAGAATACGGAGAAACAGTTTCTCTTTGCGGAGATGGAGTTATGCGCTTTTTGTCAATGCCTAGCGGGTTGTGTCTGCACACAATCAAAACACAAGATTTTTTACCTGTTAAGTTCTTGGTAAAAGCTGCGGAAAAGGCTTTATCGGAAAATAAAATAAACTATCCCAAGCCGTTATATTTGCGAGCTCCCGATGTTTGTGTCGTGAATAAATAAGGTTAACGTATTTTATAGCCGTTGTTACCTTCAACCAGAGAATTTGCGAAAGCAAAATCACTCGAATTCATGGCGTGCAACCTGAAAATCGGTTCTCCCGCTTGCACTTCGTCACCGACCTTTTTTAACAAATCTACACCGGCACCGGGATGTTGAGTAGCCCCGACGGTAATCCCTATTTTATTGATTTGAGAATTATCAATAGCCTCAACAACACCGCTTTTAGTTGCCACAACCTCTCTGGTTAAGTGCCCGAGTTGTGCTTGAGGAGCTTTCCCTTGAGCATATATAATCTTGCCCAATGAATCCAATGCTCGTCCGGATGTTAAAATTTCTTTAGCAACATTATATCCTTGTCCTCCACGCATTTTAGGATCGAATTCAAGGATTCGTCCGGCGAGGAATAAGGATTTTTCCAAAAGGTCTTGAGGTGCATCGGGTTTGTTTCGCAAAATTCGCATAATGTCTCTGGCTTCCAACACGGCACCGACACCATTTCCTATGGGTTCTCTTCCATCAGTTATAACGGCATCAATTTCAATTCCTAAGGCATCGCCGATATACTCGGCCATTTTTCTAATATGAAGAGCATCTTGTGTGGATTTTATATATGCCGTTTCGCCTACAGGAATATCCAAAACCATATGACTGACTCCCGCTGCCAGTTTTATTGCCAAAATAGATGCCAATATGTGTTTTGGCTGAATGAATCCCAAAGACCTTTCCGATGCAGATATTGTTTTTGATGCCTCTGTTGCTTCGAAAAACGAATAATCAACAATTGCTCCTCTATTGGCTTTTATGAGTTTCTTTAACTTGTTTTCGTCTAAGTTAACATTCGCTAAAACGGCAAAAACATCGGCAACTCCTGCACAGGATGTTAGTGAACGGGATGCTGTTTTAGGTATCGGCAGACCATATGCCGAGACTATTGCCGCGATTATAATATCTGTTTTATTTCCGGGAACTCCGCCTAAACAATGGTGGTCAACAACCAGATTTTCTTCATCCCAAAACAATCTGTTCTTTCCGCATAATGCAGAAGTAAGATTTAAGACTTCCTGTGTAGTCATGAAAGATGAAGTTGCTACCAAAAAGGACGAGATGTCTGCGTTTGAGTATTTTTTGTTAACAATGTCGGATATAATAGCCTTATACTCAGCTTCCGACAATACACTGCCGTTAATTTTTTTTTGAATATATGATTTCGACGGAGGAGTGCTTGAAAATGTTAAAGTGACATTGCTTCCTTCCGGGAGGTTTATTTGTTCAAAAGCCGGAATGTTTAAGCCTAATTCGTTCGGTTTTATAATGTTTTCATCGTCGGCAATTTCCAAAAAAGCAAAGACGGGAGTTATTCCGCCTAAAACCTCAACTTTTGTAATTCTGTCAATTTCATCAACTTTGAATGCTTCGCAATCTTTGTGCAAATATACCACGTTCTCATTAAATGAGTTTATCGCCACCTGTTTTAATGAAAGCATAAATTCATCCTTCACATTTAATGTTCATTACAAAAGAATCATATTTTAAAAACAATAAAATTAAATTTTTTTGTTTATTAAAATATGTAAAATTTTTGCGAGTTTGTTTCTCAAATCCTTTCTTTCCGCCACAATATCAACCATGCCGTGATCACGCAAATATTCTGCTTTTTGAAATCCTTCGGGCAAAGTTTCTCTGATTGTTTGTTCAATCACTCTGGCTCCGGCAAATCCGATAATGCATCCCTTCTCGGCGATATGGATATCTCCTAACATGGCAAAAGATGCTGATACTCCGCCGGTTGTCGGGTTTGTTAAAATTGAAATATAGGGCAAGCCTTTTTCTTTCAGCATGTTTATTGCAGCCGTGGTTCTGGCCATTTGCATCAAAGATAAAATGCCTTCTTGCATTCTGGCGCCGCCTGAAGCAGAAACAATGACTAAAGGTGATGATGTTTTAATCGCGAACTCAGCCGCTTTAACGATTCCTTCTCCTACAGCGGTTCCCATTGATCCGCCCATAAATGAAAAGTCAAAAACGACAATAACGGTTCTGATTTTGGCAACCTCACCGCATGCAACTGAAATGGCGTCGTCGTTTTTGCTTAAACGCCTGTAAACCTTCAGTCTGTCGGTGTATTTTTTTGTATCCTTAAAATTAAGAGGGTCATCTTGCAGTTTGGGAAGACTCAAAACTTTGTATTTTGCATCATCAAACAACATGTCAAAACGCTGCTTTACCGGTTGTTTTAAGTGATAACCGCAAAAAGAGCAAACGTAGAAATCTTTTTCCAGCTCTTTGCTGAAAAGCATTTGACCGCATTCCGGACATTTGCACCACAAATTATCGGCAACCTCTTTGGGCTTTGTCTTTTTTATTTTTGGTCTGACAAAATCAGAAATCCAGTTCATTTTTTACTCCGATTTTAAATGTTTTTTGTTTGCTTTGTAAACATGTTCTTAAAAAATGTTTTAAAACTCTTTTTTTTCGGCTGCGTTTGACCAGCTTTAAGTTCTTCAATATTGCCGTGTAGCCCCTCAACGGTTTTAACCAATTTTTCCTGTTCTTTGGATAATTTTTTGTTTTGTTTTTTATGGTTTCTTAAGGAGCTTCTTACGGGAGCATAAGAAAGCCAAGTAAAAAAACATCCGCAGACATATCCCAAAACAACAAAAAACACAATGGCGACACTAAGGGATATTGTTATGCTTATATCGGTAGGCCACAAACTGAATGTTGCCAAATCGTTATTGACTATTGCAAAAAACAACACAGCAAGAATTAACGGCAATCCCAATATTATTCTTAAAAATCCCATAACTTTGCTCCCTTTGCTTAACGTATCTGATTTTGACACGTTTCCTCTTTTGAATTTTATTTTTTATTCATGGATTCAAAAAGCTGTTTTCCTGTTTTGAAATGAGGTATCTTTCTCTCTCCGACATTAACTTGTTCGCCGGTGCGTGGGTTTTTTGCAACGCGAGAAGATCTTGTTTTAACCGAAAAAGTTCCAAAACCTCTGAATTCAACTCTGTCGCCTTTGGCAAGCGATTCTGTGATTGTATCAAAAACAACGGAAACAATTCTTTCCACGTCTTTGATCATTAAATGAGGGTTTTTTGCTGCGATTTTTTCAATTAATTCTGATTTTGTCATTTCAAATCCTTTTTTATAGTTAGTTATTAAAATTTTATTTATCAATATACCAAATTTACAAAAAGCCAACAGATTTTTTTTAAATTTATCCAAAGCATTTAATTCTCGTTGGCTATATATGTTATAGCTGTATTTTGTATGTCTCCGACTTCAATGGATTCTATTTTTTCAATTTTTCGAATTATTTTTCCTGATGAAATTTTTATGGAATCAATATCGTCATTAGCTTGTTTAAAATGTTTGCTTAAATTGTCAACTCTGTCGTTAAGGCGGCAGACATCGTCAATTAAAAGGCCGACTTCTTTTTGGATTACTCCGGCTTGTTCGCGCATATACGCATCTTTTAAAATAGCTCTTACAGTATTTAGAGTCGCCATAAGGGTTGTCGGCGACACAATCCACACCTTGGACTTGTATGAATCTTGCACAACATCAACAAAATTTGCGTGCAGTTCGGCATAAACAGCTTCACTCGGCAAAAACATTAATGCCGATTCTGCGGTTTCGCCGGGCAATATATATTTCTCCGAAATATCTTTGATGTGTTTGCTTACGGATGCTTTGAAAAATCGCTCTGCTTCAATTTTTTCGCGTTCACTTTTGGCATTTCTCAATGCTTGGTAGCTTTCTAAAGGAAATTTTGCATCAACGACGATTGCTCCCGGAGGGTTTGGAAGGTTTAGAAGGCAGTCGGCTTTTTTTCCGTTGCTCAAGATGTGTTGAAAAGAATATGCGTTCGGAGGCAAAATAGAAACAACCAGATCGTTCAGCTGAATTTCTCCGAAAGCTCCTCGGGATTGTTTGTTTGAAAGAACTTCCTGCAAAGAAACCACTTGTTCCGACAAGGCTGATATTTTTTGTTGCGCAACATCAATCTTGGCCAGTCTTTCCCTCAAATCAGTAAGGGTTTTATTGGTGTTTTCGCTGTTTTGTCGCAGACCTGTATCAACGCTTTTTGTAACTTGCAAAAGCTTCTCGTTCATAATATTGAGAATGGAGGTTTTTTGATCATTTATAACAGCCAGCAAGCGAGCTTGTTCTTGCATGTTTGCTTCGCTTAAAGAGGCGATGCGCCCTGCAAGTTCTCCTTGGTTTTTAACAAAAACATCGTCAATGCTTCCGCTATTTTTTTTGAATGCAAAAATAAAAGCAATGGCAACTGCTAATGTGTTAAATGCGAAAATTACGATTCCTATATTTTCGCTGAAAAAACTATTCAGGCTTTGCAAAGTTTCTTCCCATCTTTAAAAATTTATCGGTTCTTTTTTTCTTAAGGTCGTCAGGAGTTTGTTCCGACAGCTCTTTCAGATGTCTGGCTATAACATTTCCGACTCTTTCTATGGCGGTATCGGGATCTCGATGAGCTCCGCCTATCGGTTCGGATATTATCTCATCAATAACTCCCAGCTTGCGCAGGTCTTGAGCCGTTAAACACAATGCTGCCGTCGCATCTTTAACTTTATCTGCCGATCTCCATAAAATGGAGGCGCAGCCTTCGGGTGAAATAACAGAATAAATGGAATGTTCCAACATTAGAATTCTGTTTGCTGTAGCCACGGCGATGGCTCCGCCCGATCCGCCTTCGCCTATAATGACGGAAACAAAAGGAACTTTAAGGTTAAGACATCTTTCAATGCTTGAAGCAATTGCTTGTGCTTGACCGCGTTCTTCGGCATCAACTCCCGGAAAAGCCCCCGATGTGTCAACAAAAGCAATAACCGGCAGTTTAAATTTGTCGGCCATATTCATTAAGCGAATTGCTTTGCGATATCCTTCGGGGCGTGCCATGCCGAAGTTATACTTAACTCTGGATTCTAAATCGCTTCCTTTTTCTTGTCCGATTACGACAACCGATTGACCTCTGAATCTGCCTATTCCGCCCACCATTGCAAAGTCGTCGGCAAAAGCTCTGTCGCCGCTTAATATTTCAAAATCTTCAATCAGCGAATCAATATAATCCAAACAGTGGGGGCGATCAGGGTGTCTTGCAACGGATGTTTTTTGCCATGGAGACAGTTTTGTATACAGTCTTTTTAAATGTCTTTCGAGTTTTTGTTCCAAATAGGTTATTTCGGAGCCGACGTTGATTTGCTCGTTTGTTTCAACAAGTTTTAGTCTTTCAATTTTTTTTTCTATTTCAACAATGCTTTTTTCAAAATCTAATGCGGTAATTTCTCTGTTTTTCATTTTTGCAACCTTAAATAGTTTTTTATTGTGTTTCTCTGAAAGCTCCCGATGTTTTATATCATATGTTTTTTTAAAATTCTATCAAATTTTTCTTTTTGTGTAAGATGTCATTATTTTGTTTAAAATTTTTAAATATCTGATAACATACCTCATATTTAATGGTTTTTTGGAGATGGCAGATGTTGTTTCTCTCATTTTGTTTAACGGTGTTTGTTTCGGTTTTATGGTTGGTTTTTTCCATACGTCTTGTTTTCGAATATCTTGGAGGTGTAACACTCCTTGATGCCGGAGTTGTTAATGCAACTCTCTATATTCTTTTTGTTTGCCTTCCTTTGTTGTTGGTTTGGTTTGTTTTTTCTTTTGTCAGTCAGTATTTTAATAATCGCAGAACAAATAAACAAATGCACCGTTTGTTTTCGCAGATGAAGCGAAATCAGGAATATTCCGATCTTCTTGCCAGAATAATGCTTGAAACCGAACAAAACATAAAAAGTTCACATGTTTTAAGTCATTTTGATCTTTTGATTGCGGATATGAATGAGCTCTTAAGCGAGATAATATTGAAAGAGAGGTTGGTTTCTCAAGAACAGGTTGAGCATTTGTGGACAAAGGTTCAAAATGGCGGAAAATGGTCGTTCGGAAAAGTTATTATTGAAAATTACAATCGCCAACCTTTTTTCCAAAAGAAAATATATGCCGATGCTTCAGCAGACGGAATGCTTGCTGGAGTAATTATGGAGTTTTGTGCTCGCTACCAGATGCTTTTGTCTCTGTTGGAAAAATATGATCGTGAAAAAACTTTCCTGAATATCATAGAAACAGGTGTTTTAGGAAAGGTTTATTCTGTTTTTGCCCCCGTTTCGGACGAAATACGCCGCTTCCGAGAGGTGTCTTTTGAAAGTTCAAAAAAAGAAGATATACACGAAGATGAAAAAGCTGTTGAAGAAGTTGTTAAACCGAATATACCGGAATTTTCTTTGAAGCCGAAAAAAAGTAAAAAAACAGTAATATCAACCGGTTTTGGTTTCTTCAACAAAGTAAAAAACGAAAAAGATGAAAAGCAAACATATCAAAAAGATGCTTTTTCTCTGGCTTTGGAACGTAGTTTTCAGGATGAACCGCAGCAAACCGAGAGGGCAGAGCCTTCTTTTGAATTATCTCCGGAGCCATTAAATGTGCAAAATGAAACGGCTGATAATGTCGAAGAAAAAAATGAAGAAACGGAAAATTCTTTAAAGTCTGCCTCCGGATACTATTCTTCAGAAGAAGAAATAGTCTCAAAAATAGAAGTTTCCGACACCCAAAAAGTTCTCAACGATTTGAAAAAAGAATGGCAAGACATTGAGGTTTCTGTTGCGCAAAAAAAAGAAGATGAGGATTTCTCATATCCTTTCGGTGGTTGGGCTGATGCTGACAAGTATCAAAAATAGTGCGCTTCTTTTTCTTTGCTTGTTATGGAGTTTTGGGGTTCAGGCTCAATCTTTTACTCAAAAGTCTTTTTCCGTGTATGGTCAACCGAAATACAAAGAAGATTTTACTTGTTTTGACTATGTTAATCCCAAAGCTCCTAAAGGCGGAGTTTTAAAACTTCCGGCTTATGGAAGTTTTGACAGTTTTAATCCGTTTATTTTCAAAGGAATTGCTTTTAGTGACGGAGCTGATTTAAGCCTTGAAAGTTTGGGATATGTTTCTGTTGACGATAAAATGACGGTGTATCCGCTGCTTGCTGAGAAATTTGAATTGCCTAAAGATAAATCTTTTATAGGTTTCTTTTTAAATCCTAAAGCATATTTTTCCGATGGTTCAAAAGTGACCGTCGATGATGTTATTTTTTCTTTTAATTCCTTAATTGAGAAAGGCTCGCCGATATACAAAGTTTATTATCAAGATGTTGAGCGAGTTGAGAAAATAAGTGATAATCATATTCGATTTTATTTTAAGAAAGATACTCAAAACAGAGAGTTACCCATGATTCTTTCGCAATTTAAGGTGTTTTCTGCAAAACAATTTAAAAACAAAGATTTTGCAACACCCGATTTGGTTCCTATTATCGGTAGCGGACCTTATAAAATTTCGGACTTTGAAGTGAACAAATATGTTGAACTGAAACGCGATAAAAACTACTGGGGAAGTAAATTACCTGTTAATTGCGGTTTTTATAATTTTGATAAAATTCGCTACGATTTTTATCAGGACACAACGGTTACATTACAAGCCTTGTTTGCCGGAGCTATAGATGCCAGAGAAGAATATATTGCCAAAATTTGGATGAGCGGATACGACAACAAGCTTTTGGATGAAGGCAAAATAATAAAGGAAAATATGGCTCACAACAATCCTGCGGTTCTACAGTTTTTCGGCTTTAATACCAGACTTCCAAAATTCTCCGACAGAAGAGTGCGTGAAGCCATAGGTTTGGCTTTCAATTTTGATTGGGCAAATAAAAATCTGTTTTATAGTCAATACAAGAGAATATATAGCCTGTTCAGCAACACGGACTTAGCAGCAACAGGTTTGCCCGAAGGAAAAGAAAAACAAATATTGCAAAAATATAAAGACAAAATTCCTTCATCGATTTTTAAACATCCTTACGAGCTGCCCGATAATTCGTCATCGGAAAAACAACGTAGAAACCTGAAAAAGGCTGTAATGCTGCTAAATGATGCCGGTTATGATTTTATTGATGGTGTAATGACAAATCTCGCCACGGGTGAGCCTTTAATCATAGAAGTTTTGGGTAATGCCGCCAACGGTTCTTCGTTTACTCGTGTTATGCTGCCGTTTATTGAAAATTTACGCAAAATTGGGATTAAGCTTACTTTTCGCAACCTGGAAGTTAATATTTTTAAAAACAGATTAGATAATTTTGAATATGAAATGGCTATTTTATCTTTTCGCATGAGCAATCTTCCCGGTAACGAACAAAAAGAATTGTGGGGGTCGCAATCGGCGGATGTTGCTGGTTCTTATAATATAATGGGAATAAAAAACAAGGTGGTTGACGAGCTCGTTTTCGGCATGGTTTCTGCTCAGAATGAACAAGATTACAAAGCCTATACAAAAGCGCTCGATAGAGTTATCATGCACGAGCACTATCTCATCCCTCAATGGTATTCTTCAGCAGAGCGCATAGCATATCATTCAAAATTGAAACATCCGAAAAGCAATATAAAAACAGGAATAAACATACATTCATGGTGGTTGGAGGAATAAATGAAAAGTTACATAGTAAAAAGACTTCTTTTAATTCCGCTGACCCTTTTGGGTATTTTAACCTTAAATTTTATTATTATTCAATTTGCTCCCGGCGGTCCTGTTGAGTATGTTTTGGCAAAATATCGCGGAATGAATACCGAAGCAACAGGTGCCATGAGTGGTCAAGGAATTGCTCAAATGGAAGCATCTGCAGGCGGGAATAAATATCAAGGAGCATCGGGAGTTCCCGAAGATTTAGTGAAAGTTTTGGAAAAACAGTTTGGTTTTGACAAGCCCGCACATATTCGTTTTTTCAAAATGATAAAAGATTATGCATTATTTGATTTCGGTAAAAGTTTTTATCATGATAAAACCGTTTGGAGGCTGATAGTCGAACGCATGCCTGTTTCCATATCCTTAGGTTTGTGGTCAACTCTCATTATTTATATTATAGCCATTCCCTTAGGAATTAAAAAAGCGGTTGGCGATGGTTCAAAGTTTGATATTGCAACATCGTTTGCTGTATTTTTGGGGTCGGCAATACCGGTATTTTTGTTTGCGGTGTTTTTAATAGTATTTTTTGCCGGTGGAACATATTTTAGTTGGTTTCCTCTAAACGGTCTAACCTCGGATAACTGGAACGAACTTAGTACATTCGGTAAAATCAAAGACTATTTTTGGCATATAACCTTGCCTGTTTTTGCAATGGTGGTTGGCGGATTCGCATCTCTTACGATGTTAACTAAAAACTCTTTTTTGGACGAGATAAACAAACAATATGTTATAACGGCCAAAGCAAAAGGTTTGACGCAAAATCAAATATTATACGGACATGTTTTTCGCAACGCCATGCTTATAGTGATTGCCGGTTTTCCCTCTCTTTTGATTAAGATGCTTTTCACCGGTTCGCTTTTGATCGAGGTTATCTTTTCTCTAAACGGTCTGGGATTGCTTGGCTATCAATCGATTATGACCAGAGATTATCCGGTTGTTTTTGGCACGATGTATATTTTTGCTCTAATCGGGCTTGTTTTGAAGCTGGTTTCGGATATAACATATTGTCTTATTGATCCTAGAATTAATTTTGAAAAAAGATAATTTTTCACAAATTTTTAAATTTTTGTTTTTTTACTCTTGCACCACGTAATTTTGATTCCTATATAAACAGTTAGAAAAGGAAAAGTATTTATTTTTAACTAAGAGGAAACAAAAAATGAGCAATAAAGTAATTGGTATTGACCTTGGAACAACAAACTCTTGTTTTGCGGTAATGGAAGGTAGCGAAGCTAAAGTTCTTGAAAATTCCGAAGGTGCGCGCACAACTCCTTCAATGGTGGCATTTACCGACACCGAAAGATTGGTAGGTTTTCCTGCAAAACGTCAGGCTGTTACCAATCCGGAAAATACTCTTTTTGCAATTAAACGTTTAATCGGGCGTCGCTTTGATTCTCCTGAAGTTACTAAAGACAAGTCTTTGGTTCCTTTCAAGATTGTTGATGGCGATAATGGTGATGCATGGGTTGAAGCAAAAGGCCAAAAATATGCTCCTTCGCAAATTTCTGCGATAGTTTTGCAAAAAATCAAAGAATATGCCGAAAGCTATCTTGGCGAAAAAGTTGAAAAAGCCGTTATTACCGTTCCTGCGTATTTTAACGATTCTCAACGTCAGGCAACTAAAGATGCAGGTAAAATTGCCGGTTTGGAAGTTTTGCGTATCATCAACGAACCTACTGCTGCAGCTTTGGCCTACGGTTTGGATAAAAAAGCAACCGGAACAATAGCTGTCTATGACCTTGGCGGTGGAACTTTTGATATTTCCATTTTGGAAATCGGTGATGGTGTGTTTGAAGTGAAATCAACCAATGGTGATACATTCCTCGGTGGTGAAGACTTTGACCAACGTTTGGTGAATTATTTGGCTGACGAATTTAAAAAAGAAACAGGTATTGATTTGAAAAATGATCGTTTGGCTTTGCAACGCTTGAAAGAAGCTGCGGAAAAAGCTAAAATCGAACTTTCCTCAACCACTCAAACAGAAGTGAATTTGCCGTTTATTACCGCAGATGCAACCGGTCCGAAGCACTTAAACATCAAACTTACTCGTGCAAAATTGGAATCAATCGTTGAAGATTTGATCGATCGCACAGTTGAACCTTGCAAAAAAGCAATGGCAGACGCCGGAATTTCTGCCGGAGAAATCAGTGAAGTTATCTTGGTTGGCGGTATGACACGCATGCCTAAAGTTCAAGAAAAAGTTAAAGAAATTTTCGGTAAGGAACCGCACAAAGGCGTGAACCCCGACGAAGTTGTTGCTGTGGGTGCTGCAATTCAGGGCGGTGTGTTAATGGGCGAAGTTAAAGATGTGTTGTTGCTTGATGTTACACCGCTTTCTTTGGGTATTGAAACATTGGGTGGGGTATTCACTCGTTTGATTGATCGCAACACCACAATTCCTACTCGTAAATCTCAAGTTTTCTCAACAGCCGAAGACGGACAAAGTGCGGTTACTATTCGTGTGTTCCAAGGCGAAAGAGAAATGGCTGCAGACAACAAACTTTTAGGACAATTTGATTTGGTCGGAATTCCTCCCGCACCGCGCGGAATGCCTCAAATTGAAGTAACATTTGATATTGATGCTAATGGTATTGTGAATGTTTCGGCTAAAGATAAGGCTACCAACAAAGAGCAAGCAATTCGTATTCAAGCCAGCGGCGGATTGTCTGATGCCGATATTGAAAAGATGGTGAAAGATGCGGAAGCTAATGCCGAAGCCGATAAGAAGAAAAAAGAAGTTGTTGAGGCCAAGAACCAAGGTGAAGCTTTAGTTCACTCAACCGAGAAAACTCTTAAAGAACACGGAGATAAAATTTCTTCTGGCGAGAAAGAGGCAATTGAAAAAGAAATCAAAGACCTTAAAACAGCTTTGGAAGCCGACAATTTGGATGTAATTAAGCAAAAAACCGAAAGCCTGATGCAAGCTTCAATGAAGTTGGGAGAAGCAATGTATAAGGCTCAATCGGAAGCTTCTCAAGCTCAAGGAGAGGCTCAGGGTGCTGAAGCACAGGCAGAACAACCGAAAGATGAAAAAGTTGTGGATGCCGACTTTGAAGAGGTAAAATAAAAAACTTTTTCTTTTCCTTGTCATAGCCCTCCTTCGTAAAATACGAAGGAGGGCTATGATTTTGAAAAAAATAATGAAAAAGCTTGCATAATCAAATTATTTTTCCTAAATAGAGCATATTAAAAACAATGTGGGATACATATAAGCATGACCGAAAGAGACTATTACGAAATATTGGGTGTTAATAAAAGCGCAAATGCAGACGAGATAAAAAAATCTTTTCGCAAGCTTGCTATGCAATACCACCCTGACCGCAACCCCGATAACAAAGAAGCGGAAGCCAAATTTAAGGAAATAAATGAGGCTTATGAAGTTTTGAAAGATGATCAAAAAAGAGCCGCTTATGACAGATTCGGTCATCAGGCTTTTTCCGGCGGACAAGGTGGTGGAAATCCTTTTGGCGGTGGTTTTAATTTTGATTTCGGTTCTGCCGGCGGATTCGCAGATATTTTTTCGGAAGTTTTTTCCGAGTTTATGGGGGGCGGCAGAGGACGCAGACAAAACTATGCTCAAAGAGGTCAGGATGTTCGCTATAATTTAAGCATATCTCTTGAAGAAGCTTTTTCGGGCATTGAAAAAGAAATATCCATTCCTTCAACCGAAACCTGTGAAGAGTGCCATGGTCATGGCACAAAAGATGGCAAAGAAGCCCCTGTTTGCGCAAATTGCGGCGGTTCCGGCAAGATTAGGATACAACAGGGCTTTTTTGTGGTTGAACAAACCTGTCCGCACTGCAAAGGTTCAGGGCGTATGGTTAAAGATGTTTGCACAAAATGTAAGGGTAAGGGTTTTATAAACAAACAAAAAAATATCAAAGTAAAAATACCCGCAGGTATTGAAGACGAAACACGTATGCGCATAGCCGGAGGCGGTGAAGCCGGTATTAGGGGTGGTGAAAGCGGCGATTTGTATGTTTTTGTTAATGTAAAGCCTCACAAACTATACGAACGCGAGGGTGCAAATTTATATACTCGCATTCCTATTTCTATGTGTTGTGCAGCGCTTGGAGGCGAAATTGAAATACCTTCGATTGACGGTTCAAAAATAGAACTTAAGATAGACGCAGGAGCTCAATCAGACCAAGTTGTAAAGGTTAAAAATAGAGGAATGCCCATAATCCGGTCTGATAAGAAGGGTGATTTGTTTGTAAAACTCAGGGTTGAAACACCGGTTAATTTATCATCACGACAACGTGAGCTTCTGGAAGAGTTCCGAGCTATCAGTAAAGATGACAAATGCCAACCGGAATCAAAAAGCTTTTTTGACAAGATAAAAGATTTGTTTGCTGCTTAAAATTTGCACAAATTAATTGTTTTTTAGTAAAAAATATGCTACCATTTAACATAGATGAGTGTTCTTTGCAAAAAATAGCGGGAGGTCTTTTATGCCTTTAGCCAGTGTAAGTAATAAAGTTGACGGAGTAGCCGGTTGGGATAAATCGGTTGTAGATGTTAATAATGTTGACGAAAACTTCGCAAATGCGAGGGATTTGGGCTATTCTCGCTTGAACAATACCCGTATTTCAGTAATTTCCCGATTGGGCAAATATGATAATAAAGATACATATAAAGTCCAAGTTCAATCCAATGGTAAAATTTTTATCAATTTGCGTTCAGGCGATTCTAGTGATGACAAGGTTTTAAACCTTACAAAATATGAAATGCGTCTTAATGAGATTAAAGCTCAAAATGCCATGATGGGTATAAAGGACGACGATCCTTTGGCAAACATCCCAAAAACACCTGAGATGATTGCCAAAGAAGAAGTTGCTAAAATGAAAGAAGAACGCGAAAAAGCCAAAGCAGGTCTTTTAGATGATGTAGCCCCTGGGATGACGATTAAGGTTTATATGCAAAAAGGCGGGCGCACTGTTTGTATCGGCGACAGCACGGCGGATAAAACATCAAAAGAATATCTTGCCATGAAAGATATAATGAACGGCGACTATAAAGCCAAAAAAGGCATGTATTATATTGAAATCGGCACGGAAGATGATTTGAACAAAGAAATGCCCTATGTTTTGCAAATGAAACAGGGTAATAAATATGTTAACGACTATTTGGTAACCGAGGGCGATTCTGAAGATACTAAAAATGAAACCGTGTCACTCACTTCTTCAACTTCGTCATCCGAACAGATTTCTGCTGCTTATGCTGCGCAAATTCAGGCTATGCAATACGATTCTACCGCAACAATGATGTCTAATGCATACCTCAATTTGGCATCTGTTAAAAACAAGCAATCAGGTCTTCAAAAAATATTTTCAACCCTTGTAAATACCAATATGTAATTTTTTTCTGAGAGATTGTATCAAATAAAAAATATTTGCATCATAAACTGGAAAAATCCAAGATTTTTGACAGTTTATCTTGTCTTTCGGAAGCAGGTTTTGCTTCAATCATAACCACAGGAACTCGTCATCATATAAGAGTGATGTTTGAAGCCTTGGAGGTTTTGACTTCGAAAGAAATCTGATTAAAAAATAAAAGAGAGAGGTTTAAAAAGCCTTCTCTCTTTTTTGTTTGTTTTAATAAAAAAAGAGTTTGATAAAACAAACTCTTTTGAGAAACTGGCGCGCCCGAGAAGATTCGAACTCCTAACCTTCTGATCCGTAGTCAGATGCTCTATCCAATTGAGCTACGAGCGCATCGCTAGAAACAGTTAATACATTAACAAAATAAAAAAAGCAAGAATTTTTTTTGAAAAAAACATTTTTATTTACCAATAATTTAACAAAAGGGAGTATATTGGTGCCAAATCACATGATTTTGTAAAAAAAATCTTTACAAAATCAACAGATGGTGTAAAACGAAAATAACCATTTTATTTTTATATGAGGGTGTTTTTTTCTATGAAAAATTTAGCAAAAATATCATTTTTATCAATGATTGCCGCACTTACAGGGTGCACATATTCGCAAGATTCTATCTTTCCTTCGCTTTATGGAACAGATAAGCAGGAACAGGTTTTGGAAGAACGCGGTGCCAATAATTCAGGAATTGTTTTGGGAACAACCAACTTTGAACCTGTTAACGTTTCTGCTGTCAGCAATACCGGAACCTTTGTTGGTCAGAAGGTTATCACATTCAGTAACGAACTTAATTTGTTGCAAAATGCAATAAAAACAAACAATGCTGAATTACAATCAATCAGGAGTTCGGTTGTGGACAATGCTTTGCAATATCACAAAACTGTAGGTGAAATTGAGGCAAAACTTCAAGTGGGAACCACTCCCGGTAACCCTCATATGTTTGAAAAATTGGCTTTGGCACAACAAAGTATCCAAACAATGAACACCAATTCCTCAAAGCTTAATCAGCTTTCTGCTAAAGTTGCAGCCGATACAGCCAACACAGATTATTTAATTGAAGCGATTCGTTCCGTATATGGCGTTTCCGGTGCGGTTGATGAAGATCATCGTCAGTTAAGAATTCTTGAAAACGAAGCCGGTCAAACCAGTGTTTTAATGCATTCTTTGTTGAATGAATTGAATAATGACATTACTCGCCAGCAACAATATGTTGACACCGCCAATGCAAATATTGCCAAGCTTGGTGATGCCATAAAGGTAGGAAATTTCGGCATCAACAACCCTCCGATGTCACGACCTCTTATGTTCCAAGGTCCTGCCGGCAGCAAAATAATGCCAAAACCGAATGAGAACAAACCGTTGTTTTCAGTCAGTTTTGTAAACGATAATGTGAAATATAATGAAGCTCTTAAACAGGCAGTAGGTAGTGCGGTTGCTCAAAAAAGAGATGTCATCTTTGATGTTGTAGGAGTTAATTCTTTACAAGGCAACAATGCCCATAAATATGCCTCCAAGATTTTTCAGGAGATTATCGCTTTGGGTATAACCGCCGACAGAGTTAATATCTCATCCAGAACTGATGCAAAAATTGCTAATCCGACAGTTATGGTATTTGTTCGATAAGCACGCGCAAAGCAATGAAAAAACCGCTCGTTCAGAGCGGTTTTTTTATATCAATATCTTCCAATACGCAACAAAACACATCTTCTTGCGGAGAACATGCATAAGCCCCCGTTTTTGTTGTTTTTGCTATTTTAGGGTGGTGTAGCAGACGAACCTGATTGAACTTTTCTCCATCGCAGGAAAATGATAAGGAGAAGTCGTTTTTTCTTCTTACAATCTTAAACCACAGACAATGAATGTCTTGATTAATTTTTGAAGAAGACCAATCAGATGATCCGTCGTTTGCAACCACGCACCCTATTTGCGGGTTAAACGGATTTGAGGTTAAAACTCCCATTTTAATCCAGTTTTTTTCATCGCTGAAAATCATAATGCCGCATTGAGCCGAAGCTTTTATTTGCGGAAAACTCCATTTTACCGTTATGACAAAATTATCACTATTTTCTTCCGTAGCAAACAGATGTCCGTCATTTTTACTGATGTTGCAATCAGTATTTTGCCAAAAATCAGTATAAGGGCGAGTGGTAATAATAACACCATTGTCATTAAATCCGACATTGAGAGGTTCGTTAAACCAATCGAAATTTTTAATTTTTTCCAATATCATCAAAAGTTCCTGATATTATCGTTCGGCATTTCTTTCATAACTTGTTCCAGTAAAGGATTTTTTTCTTTCGGAGCAACAATTTTCAAAGTGATTATTTGGTCACCACCTTTAATACCTTTGCCTTTAAGGCGAAGTTTTTCCCCGCTTGAAACATAAGGTAAGACATTAACAGCCACATTTCCGTGAATGGTCGGGACAACAATTTTTGCTCCTAAAACAGCTTCTTTCATTGATATTGGCAAATCGAGCAAAACTGTTTTACCCTCAGATTTGAAATAAGGATGTTTTTCAACATTTAGAGTGATTAAAACATCGCCTGCAGCACCGCCGTTAATACCGTTATCGCCCAAGCCTTTGAGTCTTAGTGTTTGCCCATTTTCTGATCCTGCAGGAATTTTAACATTGATGTTTTTGCCTTTTATATTTACGGTTTTTTCATCACCCAAAGCAGCTGATAAAAAGCTTATTTTCATGCTGTAGTTAATGTCGCTGCCTTTTCGAGCTCTTCTTTGTGAACCGCCGAAACCGCCTCCGAAAGGATTTGAACTTTGGTTGGTGTATTTAGAAAAAATATCATCACCGAAAATGGAAGAGAAATCAAAAGAAGCGCCTCCGCCAAAAGGATTGCCTCCACCATATCCTCCGCCAAAAGGATTGCCGTTTTCAAAAGGGTTTCCCCCGCCATATCCTCCGCCGAACCCTCCTGCACCAAAGCCTGTTGGTTTTCCGTCGGCATCAATTTCGTTATTGTCATATTTTTTGCGTTTTTCTTTATCCCCCAAAATATCATAGGCGCAGGAAATTTCCTTAAATTTTTCGGCTGCTTCTTTATTGTCTTTGTTTAAATCGGGGTGATATTTACGCGCCAACTTGCGATAAGCCGACTTAATTTCCGCTTCGCTGGCTCCTTTTGTAACACCTAAAATATTATATAAATTTTTGCTCATGAAATCATCTAAACTCTTCAAATCAATCCTATATAATTATATAGGAAAGCAAACCGCTTATTGCAAGCAAAAAGCAAAATTTATTGGCAAATGAAAGTTGCTCTGCGACGATTGTTGTGCCAAAGGGTAATATCGCGTAATTCCGCCTGATATCCGCCATTTTCATAGCAATATATTGAAGCAACGGGGACAATTTCATCCACTCTGATATCGCTATATTCATAAACCACATGGCGTGATGATTTATCCGCAATTGTAACTCTTTGAGTTATGTAGTTATAATCCGGCGAAAAAGCATCGGAAGCACATCCCGACAACAAGAGTAATGTTAGTAATGCCAAGCAAGTTTTTCTCATTTTTTCAAATCCTTCAAACCTATATCCATAACGATACAGTAAAACAGAAACATTAAATATTATTTAAGTTCATTATAAATATCTTTACCTGCTTGCAACAAAATATTGTAAACTTTATTGTTTACCGAATCTTTGTTTTTTTTATTGGAGAGTTTATTCAACATTTTGCGTAAGGTATCGTTAAAAGCCTTGTCTTCGCGCAATTCTTCAATTTGCTTTAAATTTTCTTCATCGTTGATTTTAAAATCAGAAACGGCTTTGATTGTTGCGATATATGAAGCATTTTTTTGACTGGAATAAATTGCCTGTGCCGAAATGGGGATAATGGCTAAAAACAAAACAAGCGAAGTAAATATTTTCATTTTTTCCTCAATATCTGTTAAATAACATCTTGTATTAATTTATATAAATAATATACTACAAAAAATAAAATTTTATATCTTTTTTTGAGAGTTGTTGAAATGACACGGACTATGTGGATATTGCTTGACGACAGAAAAGGCAGCGTTAATCAGGCCAGAGGTGTTGCACAAGCATTAGAAAACAGATTGGAAATCATTGAAAAAAACATAATCTATAACAAGTTTGCACGTTTGCCCAATTGGTTAAAAGGGCGCAGCTTGATAGGTGTTAATAGTCAAAAGTCTGACAATTTGTCAGCCCCATATCCTGATTTAATCTTGTCAACATCTCGCCGCACAGTAGCTCTTGCACGCTATCTCAGAAAAAAATCGGGTAATAAGAGTAAAATTATTCAACTGATGTATCCTACCGACGGAGTCGGAATTTGTGATATGGAAAAAATAATTATTCCGGCCCACGATTCCCTGAAAAAACAACAAAATTCTAAGGCTTTTGTCATTATCGGAGCGCCCACAATCGTAACACCGGAAGTTCTTGAAAAAAACAAAGCAAAATGGGAACCTGTTTTTTCCGATTTGCCTCGTCCGTGGATATCCGTTATTCTCGGAGGTGCAATTAAGGGAAAGCCATGGCCTGTTTCCAATGCTGAAAACTTGGCAAATAAAATTGTGGAAATAAACCGCAAAGTTGGCGGTTCAATTTTCATAACATCTTCTCGTCGCACAGGAAAGGATGCTGAAAACATTATATTAAACAAAATAAAAGATATTCCTTTGTATACATATATGTGGGGTGAAAAAAAGGAAAATCCTTTGCAGGGTTTTTATGCTTGTTCCGACATGATTATTGTTACCGCCGATTCTGTTTCAATGGCTTCGGAGGCCTGTGGAACAGGAAAACCGGTGTTGTTGTTCAGGGACAAAAATTGGCTTCCGAAAAAACACTGGAATTTTGCTCAGTCATTGATATCGGCAAATTATGCTGCAGATATCTCCGACGAAAACGCGCTTGATTTTAATCCGCAAAAGACCTTGAATTCCGCAAAACTTATAGCTGACGAGATTTTAAAAATAAGCCAATAGGTTTTCGCTGTTGTTTTTGTTTCTTGCAACTGTTTTTTTGAACATATTTCCAAAATAGCTTGTCTTTTTCCAAGAAAAACGGTTGGCAAAGTTTTTGTCAACATAATCTGAGATATCTTTTTTTAAAAACTGTTCCACAAAAGGATGATGAAGTCTGTTATATATTTTTAAAAAATAACCGAAGGGATGAAATTTTATAGGGGTGCTCCAATCAATAAAAATAGCCTTTCCGCTCGGCGATAATATACTCAAAGCATTTTTGATGATTTTTTTTCTGCTTTCATTCGGAACATCGGATAGCAGAAAAAAACAAATGACGTAGTCGTATTTTTTTTCGTGAGTTATGTATCGTGCGTCTTGATCGTAAATAACCAAATGATTATAGTTTTTTTTGCATTTTTTTTGCAAACGTTTAACTTCTGTAGGATTGATATCTATGATGCAGTAAGTTGACAGTCCGCCGGCCGTAAGAGATGTTTGTAATATCTGATTACCGAAAGGAATTCCAAACTGCATAATTCTTCTTTTTGAAGCTATTTCTTTATTAAGTTCGTCAACAAGAAGGTCGTATAAAAAAAACTTTTTCAGCATACAGACAATCATTGAGTCGGCAATTTTACATCTCAACGGACTTTTATATAAATCACCATGAATAACTTTGATGTAGTCAGGTAAAGAATATTTAATATGATCAGGCAAAACGGATGTTTTATCAGAGTTAATACTCATTTTCTCTCTCTTGCAACACTTCAATAACCTTTAAGATGCTGTTTTGATAACACTTTTGTCCTTCTGAGATAAGGGTTGGAATTTTTGCGCTGCGATTATTTTGCAAGCTTTCTTCTATAAGGTTGCAAATACGAGAAAAATCTTCCATACCGAAGACAAGGCTGCTTGCTCGCCATGAGTGAAACAAAAATTTTTTCTCGGCATCTTGCATTTTGTCGAGATTTTCCCAAGACTTCGTTGATTCAGCCAGATAATCTTTAAGCAAGCCTCGCATTTTTGTCTTACCGAAAATGTCTAAATATTCGCAAAGTTGTTTTTTGTTTATTGAATTCATATCTTTATAAAACCTCTGATAGTTATTCGCTAGGGTTAATATACAATCGAAAAGGTTTTTAAATTCCTAAGACTTCAAAAAAAGATTGTTTAATTTAGTCTAATTGTCTGAAGCTGCTTGCCACAACGACAAAGCGGTTATTGCTGCGGTTTCTGCTCTTAGGATTCTGGGGCCTAACGATAAATTTTTAACAAATTTTTGTTTTTCAAGCATTGATATTTCATCATCGGCAAATCCGCCTTCCGGACCGATTAAAATGGCGGCGGGTTTGTTTTTATTTTCCAAAAATACCGATAAGGCATTTTTACCTGTGCGTTTTTCATTCATAAAATATAAAATTCTGTTTTTATCCCAATCAGCTATCATGTTTTCAAGTTTTCGCGGCTGCATTATCTTCGGGACACTTAACCTTTCGCATTGTTCGGCAGCCTCTATAGCCTGAGCTTCAAATCTTTCTGTTTTGACTTTCTCGCAGTTAACGAGTTTTGTTAATACGGGAATGATTCTGCTTACACCGAGCTCGGTAGCTTTTTCAATAACCATATCCGTTTTGTCTTTTTTCAAGGGTGCAAATAAAAGCCATATATCTTTTTCCGGCTCCGGTTTGCGTGTTTGGAAATAAGGTATTAGAAGAGTTTGTTTTTTGTTTATGAGCGAAATCTTGGAAAAAAACTCGCCATCATTTTCATTAAAACATTTAATGATATCATCTTTTTCACAACGCATAACATTACACAAATAATGTGATTGATGAGCATCAAGAATAAGTCCTGTGTTCATATTTATCGGAGAACCGACAAAAAGACGAATGTTTCGGCAGTTTTTCATTTAGCGGGTTCTGACGACTAAAGATTTATTTCTTGTGATTTGCCCGTCCGAACTTCTTTTCTGGTCAAAGTCAATTGCCGCCTCGCCGCTGCAACGGGAACTTAATTTAAAGACTATCTTCTTTACATTGCCTGAAGTAGAAGTTTCACTAAAAGAAAGGCATGAAGACGCGTTGTAAGACCATGTATATCCTGAAGTTTCTGGTAATGAAACGGTAACATCATCCCCAACTGCCATGCTAACAAAATCCGAATCTAAACTTGTAAGATTTGACGAGTATGAAGATGTTTGTTTTACCATTTTTTTTTGAGGAGTGCTGGTGTTGCCCGAGGGACTTACCACGTTTTTATACGCTAACGCGCTGCCTGCTTTTTGGATAACAAGAGCATTGGTGTTGAATGCAAAAAGAACAAAGGCGGCAGCACTGTAAAAAAAGAGTTTATTCATTTTAGGATCCTCACTTCAACTAAATATGCACATCATTAATTTTATTGCTTTTATTATTTATTATATAGTTTATTTTTTAGTTAATAAAGAAAAATTTTTATAAGAAGGCTTTTTTATGATTATAACCATCGACGGACCTGCCGCAGCAGGAAAAGGAACTCTTGCTCAAAAGTTGGCTGAAAAATATAAACTGGCATATTTTGATACCGGAATGGTATATCGTGCAGTTGGGTTGGACCTGATATTAAACGGTAAAGATGTTGAAGATAAGGTTGAAGCCGAAAAATCGGCCCAAAGTCTTACCTTTCCGAAAATGATATCTTTATCAAAACATGCAGATTTTCGTTCAAATATAGGTGGTCAGGCAGCTTCAAAGGTTGCGGCGATTCCTGAGGTGAGAAGTGCATTGCTGAAAATGCAACAAGATTTTTCTTTGTCTCCGCAATTTGCTGATGGCTCAGAAGCACAAGGTGTTGTTTATGACGGACGCGACACCGGAACAGTTGTTTGTCCCAAAGCAGATATCAAGCTTTTTATTACGGCAAGCCCTGAAGTGAGAGCAATGCGTCGTCATAAAGAATTTTTAGAAAAAGGCATGGATTCGTCGTATGATGAAGTGTTAAAGCAGACCAAAGAAAGGGACGAACGCGATTCTTCCAGAAGTTCTGCTCCGCTTAAACCTGCGGATGATGCAATCATCATTGACACATCAAGTTTGAGCATTGAAGATGTGTTTGACAGGGTTTGTTTAATAATCGCCGCAAAAAATCAGTAAATTTATCTTGAAATATAAATATTTATATGTATAAATACCATTCACAAGGCAAGGGTGCGCTTGCCTTGTGTTTAATTAAACCTCGCACAAGTCCGCCAATATAGTTTTTGGGTCTGGCATTTTTTGAAATATTTAATTTAATGACAAATACAGAATTTAAAATTCCTGAAACAACAGAAAACTTTGAAGAATTGTTAAATGAACAATTCGGTGATAATGGTATCACAGGTTCGGTTGTTAAAGGAACAATCATCCGCTTAACTCCTGACTTTGCAACTGTTGATGTTGGTTTGAAATCTGAAGGTCGTATTCCTTTGCGTGAATTCGGTCAAAATCCTGAATTGAAAATCGGCGATGTTGTAGAAGTTTATGTTGACCGCTATGAAGATAAAGACGGCAACATTGTATTGAGCCGTGAAAAAGCTCGTCGTGAAGAAGCTTGGGTTGATCTTGAAAAGATGCTCAATGCCGGCGAAAGAGTTAACGGTGTTATCTTTGGTCGCGTAAAAGGTGGTTTCACAGTAGATTTGAACGGCGCTATTGCATTCTTGCCCGGTTCTCAAATCGATATCCGCCCGATTCGCGATATCACACCTTTGATGGGCGTTGTTCAACCCTTCCAAATTTTGAAAATGGATAAGGTTAGAGGCAATATCGTTGTTTCTCGTCGTGTTGTATTGGAAGAAACAAGAGCTGAAGCTCGTGCAGAACTCATCAACGATCTTAAAGAAGGTTCTGTTCTTGAAGGTGTTGTTAAAAACATTACAGATTACGGTGCATTCATTGATTTGGGCGGTGTTGACGGCTTGCTGCACGTTACCGACATTTCTTGGCGTCGTATCAACCATCCTGCAGAAGTTTTGTCTGTTGGCCAAACAATCAAAGTTCAGGTTATCAAATTCAATGAAGACAACCAACGCATCAGCTTGGGTATGAAACAATTGGAAGACGATCCTTGGGCTAAAGTTGAAGGCAAATACAATGTTGACGAAATCTACACCGGTAAAGTTACCAACATCACTGATTATGGTGCATTTGTTGAACTCGAAGACGGTATTGAAGGATTGGTTCACGTTTCTGAAATGAGCTGGACTCGTAAGAATGTTCACCCGGGTAAAATCGTTTCTACTTCTCAAGAAGTTCAAGTTAAGGTTTTGGAAGTTGATGTTGAAAAACGTCGTATCAGCTTGGGTATCAAACAATGCACACCAAATCCTTGGGCTGCATATGTTGAAGAACATCCTCTTGGCTCAACCATTGAAGGAAAAATCAAAAACATTACAGAATTCGGTTTGTTCATTGGTCTTTCTGACGAAATTGACGGCATGATTCACTTGTCAGACATCTCTTGGGATAAGGCAGGCGAAGAAGCTGTTAAAGAATATAGCAAAGGTCAAGAAATCCAAGCAAAAATCATTGATGTTGATATTGAGAAAGAACGCATCAGCTTGGGTATCAAACAATTAACCGAAAACACAGTTGCAACAGCTTTGGAAGGCATCAAAAAAGGTGATGTTGTTAAAGCAACCGTTACTGCAGTTGATGACAAAGTTGTTACTGTTGATGTTAATGGCTTAAGCGCAAGCATTAAAAAAGCCGACTTGTCAAAAGACAAAGCTTTGCAAGATACAGCAAACTTCAAAGAAGGTGATGTTGTAGAAGCTAAAGTTACCACAGTTGATAAGAAAAACTCTAAAGTAAACTTGTCAATTAAAGCTTTGGAAATTGACGAAGAGAAGAAAGCCTTGGAAGAATATTCTTCTAACACAGGCAACTCTGCTCTTGGTGATGCTTTGGGCGAAGCTTTGAAGAAAAATGCTTAATTTGTAAGTGTTTTCTTTAAGAAAAAGGCTCCGTTTTTTTGAAAACGGAGCTTTTTTTTGTTTGAAATACAATTAATAATGTTCGGTTGTTTTGTTCGATAACACAGATTTATTTCTCTTCACCCTCTGCAATTATGCCTTTAACCAAAATAAATGCAGGGGGTTTTCCGTTGAACGAATTGTTTTTGCGTGCGATATCAACAGCCTCGTTGTCTTCAATGTTTATAAAAGAATGTTTGGTCTTTTTTTCTTTGTTTTTTTGATTGGCGGCAGAATTTTCAACTTCCTGTTCTTTAGCTTTATCAACCTTTATTTCTTCCGGTGACTTTAATATCTTTGCCAAAATATCCTGAGTTTCCTTGGAACGACGATTTGTATAAACAATATTTTGTTTTTCCGAAGGAAGTTCTGCCAATATTTTCTCAAGGTTATCAAGTTGTTTGTTTTTCTTTATGAGGTTTATGTCGTCAACGACCAAGATATCAACTTTTGATAAGTCTATTCTGGCATTTGCCGCAACGTCTAAAAGCAGGTCGGGAGCTCCTATTATCACATTTGCTTCATCGTCAATATTTTCATCCTTATCCTGAATGGCAGCACCGCTTATTTCATGATATTTATTAAAAATAGCCAAGCAGTCCGAAGTTTTCACTGCGCTTTGTGAATTGGCGGTAACGATTAAAATATTTTTGGCTTTTTTTGCATTGATAATATCAAGCAATGGTAAAACATACGACATTGTTTTGCCGCAACGAGTTGGTGCAATTGTGAAAATATCGCGTCCCTCCAGAATTGCGGGAATAACGTCTGCCTGAACCGTTGTCGGTTCTGCGATGCCGAATTCGTCTATTGCTTTGATTGTTTGTTCGCTTAAACCAAGTTCCTTAAAATTCATGTTTTTTTCCTTTATACTCTTCCATATTGGTCCTCAAAACGAATAATATCGTCTTCATCTAAATATTCACCTGTTTGAATTTCTATAAATTCAAGAGGCGTTAGGCTGTTATTTTCTATTCGGTGTTTGGTCTTAACGGGGATATATACCATGTCGTAAGCTTTTTTTGCAAGCTTTTTGTCGCCTAAAGTAATCACTCCTTCACCTTTAACCAAAAGCCAATGCTCGGCACGATGATTGTGGAGTTGCAACGACAAAATTCCGCCGGCATTAACCACTATTTTTTTTACACAGTACTCAGGTAATGCTTCCAAAACCTCCCATGATCCCCACGGGCGTATTTCACTATCACCTTTTTTATATCTTGTAGCCATTTTATTCCTTAATAAAATAGGTTTTTTTCTTGATGAATATGAATATAGATAATATAAGTAAAAACGCAAGGCAAAAAACATTGAAATGGTATAAAAATATGGCGGCAAAATCACAAAAATTAAAAGCTGTAGAGATATCTGAGCTGTTAAGAAAAATTATTTGCAGCAAGGAGCCTATGTCGGAAAAATTCAATTTCATAGTTTCAACTCTTGCCAAACAAATGAAAGTTGATGCCGCAGCATGTTATTTAGTTGTTGACGATAATTATATAGAACTGTTTTCAGCTCATGGTTTCAGTAAAAAACTCCATAACTCCATATCGCTGAAGGTCGGAGAAGGCATTATCGGAAAAATTGCAAAAAGCAAATGCACGATGTCGGTGGAAAATATTTGGGAACATCCCGATTTTTTGTATCGCGACGGGGTGGAGGAGGAAAAGTATAAGGCTTTTCTGGGTGTTCCTTTGTTGCGTTGGGGCAGAACGATAGGTGTTATTTGTCTTTATAAAAAAAATGTTTATGAGTTTAACAGGAATGAAATAAGTGTATTGGAAGCTTTGTCAATGTGTTTGGCTGATTGGGCCGGATCTGACGAAATGCGAGAATACAAAAACAAATTTATAAACCAAAAGGGGCAATCTTCAAAACTGTATCATAAAGGAACATCTCTTAGCGGAGGATATGGATATGGTCCGGCGATTATGCATCGCAGGCGGCAGGTCGTTAAGAAAATTTTTGCTGAAGATAAACAAGAAGAGCTCCAACGCTTAACTGATTCTCACACCAAAATGAATGCTGATTTGGATGAAAAGTTTGCAGTAAGCAAATTGGGAATGGGAGAACACGCCGATATCTTGGATGCATATAGAATGTTTGCCAAAGACAAAGGCTGGTTCAATAAAATGGCAGCTCATATTGATGGGGGATTGACAGCTGAAGCGGCAGTAGAACGCGCTTATGAAGATATGTGGAACAGGTTGTCAGGAACGCAAGACAGCTATCTTAAAGAACGTTTGCACGATTTGCGCGATATTGCAGACAGGCTTCTCAATTATTTGAGTGGCGACACTCGCGAGTTTGTGGCAAAAGATATGGAAAACATTGTGATTGTCGCTCAAACGATGGGGCCTGCGGATTTGATGGATTATGACTATCATAAAATCAGTGCATTGGTCTTAGAAGACGGAACTGCAACAATGCATGTGGCGATAGTTGCAAAAGCGCTGGGAATTCCCGTCGTTTCTAAAATTAAGGATCTGTATAAAGATATTAAAAACGGCGATATTTTAGCTGTTAACGGTGAGGAAGGTAAGGTATTTGTTAATCCTCCGCAAAAAATTATTGATGCCTTTGAAAAAAAATTGCTCGAAAGAAAAATACTGCTTGAGCAAATGGCAGAAATGCGAAAATTGCCCTCCAAAACACTGGATAAAAAACTGATAAAAACATACATCAATGTGGGGCTTGATTTTGATTTAGAGTATATTGACAGCACAAATTGTGATGGTATCGGGCTTTACAGAACAGAAATTCCTTTTATGACCGCCGAGAAAATGCCTGATGTTGAACATCAATTTATGTATTATAAAAAATTAATGGATAAAGCCGCCAATAAAAAGGTTGTGTTCAGAAGTTTAGATGTCGGTTCCGATAAGTTGCTTCCTTATTGGACATATTCGGGCGAAGAAAATCCTGCAATCGGTTGGCGCTCTATTCGTATTACTTTGGATAAACGAGCAATTTTGCGTCAGCAAATGCGTGCTTTTATCAGGGCTGCTGCCGGAAAAGAGCTCAATGTCATGTTTCCCATGATAGCAAACCTTGCTGAATTTAGAGATGCAAAAGAAACCCTGATGCTTGAATTGGATAAAGAAAAACGCTTGGGAAACAATGTTCCCAAAAGAGTTAACGTCGGGCTGATGATAGAAGTTCCGTCAGTTGTTTTTCAGCTTGATGAAATATTAAAAGAAGCAGATTTCATTTCTGTCGGAACAAATGACTTGGCTCAATTCACGTTTGCTTGTGACAGAACAAATAACCGTCTTGCCGACAGATATGATGTATTGTCGGCACCGTTTTTGCGAATATTGCAAAAAATTATAAACAAAGCCAAAGAATATGGTGTTCTGTGCTCGGTTTGCGGTGAAATGGCTTCCAATCCCATTGAAGCAATGGTCTTGCTGGGATTAGGATATCGCAATTTGTCAATATCCGGAGCTTCGTTCAATAAAATAAAGAAAATGATACGCTCGGTTGATACTCAAAAAGTTGCCGATTATGTTAATTTGCTGCTTAATTCCAATCAAAAAACTTTTCGTCCACAATTAATTGCTTATGCGAATGATCATGGTATTGATATTTTATAAAAAACATGTATTATGAGCATATGATTATAAAAACAACCCGTTAAAAAGAGAGACTGCACGTGAAAAAAGAAACTGAAATCAAAAACGAAATCGCCGAAAACAATGTTGACGGCGGAAAAGAAAATGCAAAAACAAAATCCCCAAAAATAACTAAAGTAGGGGCAATGCTGAAAGAAATGCGCTTGCAGAAGGGGTTGAAAATTGTTGATGTTTCACGCAAATTATGTATTCGCAAATGCTATTTGGAAGCAATTGAGGAAAGCAGCTATAAAGACATTCCTTTGTTCCCGTATGGAATTGGTTTTATTCGCTCCTATGCAAAATTTTTGGGTCTCAACGACCAAAATATTGTCGACTTGTATAAAGAAGAAACGCAAATGTGTTCTCCTAATGACATCAAAGAACTCTCCCCGCAAACCGAAGCATCTATACCGGGAGTGCAGTATTTGATAATAAGTTTATTGGCAGTTGCTTTGATATCTGTCGGCTGGGTGTTTATGAATTCCAATGAAGAAACAAACAATGAAACCATGTCGGAAGAAAGTGTTGTTGCAGAAGATGAACAGCTCATCATAACAGAAGAAATTGATATCGATTCCGCTGCCGATGAAACCAAACAGGCTTCGGCTCCGGAAGGTGATGTTCAAATAGCCGTATCTGAAGAAAGTTATGTGGAAACGAATGATGCTAAAGAATCGGAAGCCGATGCCAAAAAAGAAGAAATAAAAAGCGAACCGAAAGAAGAAGTTGCAAATCAAATCCCTGATACAGGCGTGTTTATTGAAGTCCTGAAAGAAACTTGGGTTGAGGTTAAAGACGAAAACAAACTTTATTTGAGTAAAGTTCTTTTGCCTAAGGCAACATACGCAATTACTGATATCAAGGGAAAAATATTGTCCGTAGGTAAGCATGATGGAGTAAATGTGTATATTAACGGCAAAAAAACAACAGTTTTCACTGTTAACAAAAAAACAAATGTTGCTTTAGATAAATTTTTAGAAAATTTATAGCGTCAGTTAATCATTTTTGAAGGTAGCAGGTTTTTATGTGCCTGCTATCTTCTTTTATAAAGAATATGTTGTTAAAAAGTATAGGAAAATAAAATGGATTTTATTGAAAAATTGTCAAATGTTAAGGATAGATACAATGAGTTGGAAGCCTTGATTTCCGAGCCTAATATTTCATCGGATGATTTGGTGAAAATGAATAAGGAAATGGCCAACTTAGCTCCGATAGTTGATGCAATAAACGAATATCGCACGCTGCTTCAAAACCAAAAAGATGCTCAAGAAATGATGAAAGACACATCTTTGGATAAGGAATTAAAAGAAATGGCGGAAGCTGAATATTATGATTTGGCATCGCTTCTTCCGGAAAAAGAAAAAGAAATAAAAATTTTGTTGCTTCCCAAAGATGAAGACGACGAAAAAAATGCTATTTTGGAAGTAAGAGCCGGAACCGGCGGAGATGAAGCGGCTCTGTTTGCTGCGGTTTTGTTTGAAATGTATCAACGTTATTCATCTTTGCAGGGGTGGAAGTTTGAAGTAAACGATGTTGCGGAGAATGAACTCGGCGGCTATAAAGAAGCTTCTGCAAAAATCAGTGGTAAAAATGTTTTTGCCAAACTCAAATTTGAATCCGGAGCTCACAGAGTTCAACGAGTTCCCGTAACCGAAAGTCAGGGAAGAGTTCACACTTCGGCGGCAACTGTGGCCGTTCTGCCGGAGATTGAAGAAGTTGATATGTATATTAATCCTGCAGATCTTAAAATAGATGTTTACAGAGCATCGGGAGCAGGAGGACAACACGTTAACCGAACGGAATCTGCTGTGCGAATTACTCATATTCCTACAGGAATTGTTGCGCAGTGTCAGGAAGATCGTTCGCAATTTAAAAATAAGGAAAAAGCAATGAACCATTTGCGGGCAAAAATATATGACGCCCAAAAGTCTTCAATTGACTCAGCTTATTCCGAAAAAAGAAAACTTCAAGTCGGAAGCGGTGACAGATCGGAAAGAATTCGCACCTACAACTATCCGCAAGGTCGTGTAACCGATCATCGTATAAACCTCACTCTCTACAAACTCGATAGCATTGTTTGCGGAGATGCTCTGGATGAAATAATTAATGCTTTGATAACCGAAGATCAAACTCAAAAATTATTGGAAATCAATTAAATAGAAAGCCGCAGTTTTAACTACTGCGGCTTTAATCTATTTTGTTCTTTTTTTATCGTAAAAGGTAAAAAACTGGTATATATGTGCAAAATATGCACCTTTGAGCGCTGCATCTAAAACAGCAAGGATAACAATGATCGCACATAATATCAATTTTGATACATACAACCCCGAACCAAAATTCACATAAAATAATGTTAACATTGAAATCAAAATCCAATACGGCATCATCAAAACGAATTGTCCGAAAAACACTGCTGTTTTGTTTCCTTTAACAAGTTCATAAACTTTGGAATATTTTCTCAATTCGCGGTTGTCTACTGATATTGCCGGAAAAACCAAGAATATAGGTGCTAATAAGATACTAAATCCGAAAATAAACAAAAACACCAATGAATACATTACAGCAACAGGCATTTTAATTATTATAAATAGGGTTAAGACTAAAATTGTCGGAAAAGAAATTAATAAGCTTAAACATATTGATGCAAAAATATACAAAATCATTCTTTTCCAAAAGCTCAAGCTTATAAAATCAATATCGGCTTTAAGAATGATAGTCCTGCAATAATTGATGATTATAGCCACGGACGTGAGCGCCATGATCAAAACGTTTAGTGCATTTTTAAAGCCTGTTTGACATAGTTCGTTGTCAATTGAACATAATATGGGCATTCCCAAAGCAGCTTGAAAAATAGTCAGACACAGAGCCACCAAAGCACAGGTTTTAAGCAAAGATCTGTTTTTTAAAACATATTTAAAACTGCGGCCCACTGTTTCCCAAAAAGGAATTTTTTTTATTTGATTACCATCCATCTTAAATCCTTTCAAATAGATTTTGTTTTTGTATATATGTTATATTTGTAAAAACTGCTGCCATAACTACCATAATGACTGCTGATAAATATTCTGCTAAAAATGGAATTATAAAATTGTTAATATCATCATAATTTGATACAAATCGAACAAGCATATTCATCAAGGCGCTCATAAATAACATAAAAAATATTATTCCGGTAAAAATCTTCATAGTATAATTTGAAGTTTGCCTCCATGTTTGTTTAATAGTCGGAATAGGGGTGTTTTCCCAATTAAATGCGAACCAACTCAAAAATCTTAAAGCAAACACCGGAACAAAGAAAAGTAAGGAAACGGTCATAAAATATGCAGCTTCAATACGCCAATTGGGATTTGGCTCTCTTATAGCCAACAAATAAACGCCAAACAATGATATGGCAATTGTTGCAAACAAAAGCAAAAACAAGCCGATAGTTTTAAAATCGCTTTTTTGCGGTTTCAATATTGAAAAAGAGTAACGCTCATTTTTTTGTAATCCTACATGATACCAAATTCGCATAAATATAATCAAACAAAAGGCTTGCAAAAGCTTTGTCAAAGCAAAAAACATTATTTCGTTTCTGCAGTAGTGCGATTGCATATACTCTGTGTTAATGCAGAAGATATCTTGTCCGAACATATAGTAAATAATTGTTAAAACGAAGGAAAAAGACAGTAACGGCAAAAGTAATTGTTTAATGTTTTTCACTAAAATATCAAAACCGCCAAAGATTGCATTAAAAAAAGTCATTTTTACATTTCCTTTATTTCAGAGATTCCCGGAATTGAGCGAATTTGTGCCAATATATCTCCATAGAGAGCATAGCCGCCCGGTAGGATGATACGAACGTCCCATCCGGCAGCTTCAGGTTTAATATATATTTTATTTTTGCCGTTTCTATCTCCGGACAGAATTTTGCGCAGCTGCGTGACCGCGCTGATGTTGTTTATATGAATCTCCAATCCGTTTGCGGTTTCTGCAATGGCTTGGTCAAGCAATTCAACAGAATTTATCAGCATGGAAGGACGAGCTTCTTCATTTTTTTTATCAATGGTTGCCGAAACCAAAATTGGATTTCCCGAGTTTATGATATCTTCATATTTTGCCAAATTTTCAGAGAACAAAAATCCGTCAAAGTTTGAACTTCCGTCTGACATTTCCAATATTCCATATTTGTTACCGTTTTTGGAAATTCGTTTTTGCAATCCGTTTACACAACCCGCCAGCTTACTGCGTAAATTATCACCGACACGTAATCCTTGAATAACATCGGCAAATTTCTTCACACCCAAACGTTCCATTCCTTTTTGGTAGCTGTCTAACGGATGTGCTGATAAGAAAAATCCTATTGCTTCGGCTTCTTGTCTGAGTTTTTCCAACTCCGGCCAGTCGGGATGATTTGGAAAATCTATCTTAGATTGTAATTCCTCAACTCCGAACAACGAACTCTGTGCGCTGTTTTTTTGCTCGGTTGATGCGGCAATATGTGAAACCATTAAATCAATATTGGCATATATTTTACCTCGTGCTTTATCCAGGCAATCAAAAGCACCGGCTTTGGTGAGTTGCTCCAACTGGCGGCGGTTAATTTGTTTGGCATCGGTTCTATGGATAAAGTCGGACAAGTCCTTAAAATCGCCTTTTGCGATTCGTTCTTTAATGATTGCCTCCATATTATTTGCACCGACAGACTTAATTGCAGTCAGAGCATAGCGAATGTTTTTGCCTTCAACCGCAAACTCCGGCAAAGATTTATTAATATCCGGAGGTAAGACATTAATGCCCATTTTTTTGCATTCTTCTTTATAAAGCATAAGTTTGTCAACATTAGTCAAATCTAATGACATAACTGCGCACATAAATTCAACCGGATAGTGCGCTTTTAAATATGCGGTTTGATATGAAATTAACGAATATGCGGCCGCGTGCGATTTGTTAAAGCCATATGACGCAAATTTTTCCATTTGATCAAAGATTTGAGTTGCGATTTTTTCTTCAATACCTTTTTTAACCGCACCTTCAACGAACATTGCACGCTGTTTGGGGATTTCATCGCGCAGTTTCTTACCCATAACTTTTCTGAGCTTATCCGCACCACCGAGAGTATAACCGCCCAAAACCTGAGCAATTTTCATAACTTGTTCCTGATAAACCATAATTCCGTATGTTTCATCAAGAATCGGGGCAAGATCCGGATGCAAGTAGGTTATTTTTTCTTCGCCGTGTTTGCGTTTGATATAGGTTGGAATATTATCCATAGGACCGGGGCGATATAGGGATACAATAGCGATAAGGTCTTCAAATCGGTCGGGTTTTATTTGTTTATGAACATCGCGCATCCCCGGAGATTCAAATTGGAAAACGGCCGAAGTATTGCCTTCTTGCAACATTTCATAAGTTTTTTTGTCATCGAGCGGTATTTCTTCAATATTTAGGTCAATTCCATGACTTTTTTTAATCCAATCAACTGCTTTTTTAATAACAGTCAGAGTTTTGAGCCCCAAAAAGTCAAACTTGATTAAACCGGTTTCTTCAACAAACTTCATGTCATATTGAGTTACAGGCATATCGGCTCTGGGGTCTTTATACAGGGGAACCAATTGTTCCAACGGACGATCACCGATAACCACACCCGCAGCATGCATACCTGAGTTTCGATACAAGCCCTCAAGCTTCATTGCGATATCAAAAAGCTTGTTTATTTGCGGGTCGTTTTGACGCATTTCTTCCAGTTCCGGAACCTGTTCCAAAGACTCTTGCAAGGTAGGGTTCTTACCCTGAATGGGAGGAGGAATCATTTTTGAAATGCGGTCGGCTTGAGAATATGGCATTTGCAAGACTCTAGCCACATCGCGTATAACGTTTTTAGCTTGAAGTTTTCCATAGGTAATGATTTGCGCAACCTTCTCCGCACCATATTTCTCTTGCACATATTCAATTGTCTTATGGCGGTTTTCTTGGCAGAAATCCACGTCGAAGTCGGGCATGTTTACGCGTTCGGGGTTTAAGAAACGTTCAAACAACAAATCAAGCTTTATCGGGTCAAGGTCGGTAATGCGCAAAGCCCAAGCAACAATAGAACCGGCACCAGAACCACGCCCCGGGCCCACCGGAACCCCATTATTCTTAGACCACATAATGAAATCGGACACGATTAGAAAATATCCGGGGAAGCCCATCTTTTTAATAACACTGAGTTCATATTCCAAGCGAGAATAATATTTTTCATCAATCGCTTTTCTTTCTTCTTCGCTCATGTTTGCGGTGTATACGTGCTTTTGCATAAGCATTGCCAAGCCTTCGCGAGCTCTTTTTTCAATATATTCGTCTTGTGTTAGACCGTCAGGACAAACAAAAATCGGCAGCAACGGCTGAACTTTTTTAGAGAGATAGTTGCATCTTTTAGCAATTATAACCGTGTTTTGTGTTGCTTCGGGAAGATCTGCAAACAAATCAACCATTTCAGCTTCGCTGCGCAAACGATTGTTTACGGAAAATTTGCGGCGATTATCATTACTCACATATTCCGATGCCGCAATACATACAAGAGCGTCGTGCGCTTCATACATATCAACATCAAAAAAGAAAGCTTCGTTGGTGGCAACAAGCGGAATATCGTGCTTATAAGCAAGCTCAATAAAATTGTCTTCCGTTTGTTTTTCCGTTTCAATTCCCAAACGAGAAATTTCCATATAAAAACGGTCGGCGAATATTTGTTTTAGGCTTTTTGTAAGCTCTTCGGCTTCATCTTTGCGCCCCTCCAAAAGAAGACGACCTATCTGTCCCTCAACTCCACCGCTTAAAGCAATAAGACCTTCGCTTGCCTCAGGCAAATCGCTTAATTTAAGATAAGGCTTTTCCTGTGGGGTCGGGTTGTCCAAATATGAGACTTTCATAAGGTGCATAATGTTGTTGTAGCCAACCTCATTCATCACCAACAAAACAATTTTGTCGGGCTCAATAATGCGCCCTTTAGACTTTAACAAATCATCAGCATCGGGGTTGCGCAAATAAAACTGGCAGCCTAGAATCGGCTTAATTCCGGCTCCGGAAGCAAAAGTTGAAACAGCTTTTCCGCCAAACATATTGGCAGTATCGGTCATGGCAAAAGCCGGATAATTCATTTCGCCCAATTTTTTAACCAAAGCAGGAACTTTCATCGCCCCTTCAGACAATGAGTATGCCGTGTGAACTCTTAGATGTATGAACTTTGGTTCTGCCATTTTTTATCAACTTAAGTTTATTTTGTAATTACGCTTTTGATAATAGCAGTTTAATCGCCAGACTCAATAGAAAAATGAAAAAATTTTTTACAGACAACAATTTTCGCAGTTTTTACCGCATTTTTCAATTTGAATATTTGAATGAGTTATGCCGAAATTTTTTGCCAAAAGTTTTCTAACCTTTTCTCCGGCTGAGATATCATCACTCACAATATGGCATTCGAAAGATATTGTATCTTCGCTGATATTCCAAAGATGAATATGATGAATGTCGGTTATGTTTTTTATTTTTAATATTTGTTTTTTTATTTCATCAGTATCAATGTCATCCGGAGCTGCATTCATTAAAATTTTTACAACTTTCGGAAAGGAGGTAACCGCATGAAAAATCATGTAAAACGCAATTAATAATGCGATTATTCCGTCAACAAAATTCCAACCGAAATAAACCACGCATATGCCTGATAAAATAACCCCGAGCGATCCGAAAGCATCGGCTAAATTATGCAGGAACAGCATTTTCATATTAGTATTGTGATGAGCATGATGATGAGATAATTTTGCTGTTAATCCGTCAACAATTAAAGCCAAAACGGAAACATAGATAATTAAGTAGCCGTCTATTTGTTCCGGTTTAATGATTTTTGTTATTCCTTCAACTAATAAGTAGCCTGCAGAAACAAAAAGCAGGATGAGATTCATGAAAGCTCCTATGGTTTCAGCTCGCTTAAAACCGTAGGTAAAATATTTGTCGGCCTTTTTTAGTCCTATTTTATGTGCCAAAACGGCAATTAAAATAGACAACGCATCGGAAGTATTGTGGAGCGCATCGCCAACCAATGCAACGCTCCCGCTTACAACTCCGCAAACAAACTCAACAACACTCAAAACAATGTTTATAATAAAAGACAATATCAAATAACGAACGGTTTTTGCCGAAACATCATGATTGTGCGAGAGGTGTTGATGACAATGATGCGTCAAAATTTTTCTCCTTCAAAAAAGGCGACTATTTTCCTAAGCAGCCATGAGTTTCCTTGGCATATTTTGCATAGCATTTATAAAATGTTGCCAAACCTTGTTGCACGGCATGATTGACCGAACCTTTAGGATATGTTCCGTTTTTGTTGAGTGTTCCGGCTTTAATTCCCGTTAAAATCTCGATTCCGTCATCAACGGTATCAACCGCCCAAATATGGAATCTGCCTTCATCAACAGCCTGACAAACATCTTCTCTCAACATCAAGTCAGCAACATTTGTGCGAGGAATAATCACTCCTTGATCTCCGGTTAATCCCTGATGTGAGCATACATCAAAGAAACCTTCAATCTTTTCGTTAACCCCACCGATTGGTTGGATATCGCCGAATTGGTTTATTGATCCGGTAACAGCGATATTTTGCTTTATCGGGATTCCCGAAATTGCGGAAAGTAAGCAATAATATTCGGTTGAAGATGCGCTATCTCCGTCAACACCGCCATATGATTGTTCAAAAACAATTGAGGCATTAAGCGAAAGCGGACAATATTTTGCAAAACGGTTTGCCAATAAGCTTTCCAAAATCAACACACCTTTAGAATGAATGGGGCCGCTCATCTCAACTTCGCGTTCAATATTAACAAATTCACCTTTTCCGATTCTGACCTGAGTTGTAATACGAGAGGGCTTGCCAAAGCTGTTGCGAGAGAAGTTATAAACTACCAGACCGTTAATCTGTCCGACTTTTTTTCCTTTAACATCGATTAAAATTGTGCCTTTATCAATTTGTTCAAGCATAGCTTCCTTAATGCGCCCTCCGCGATAAATCTGAGCATCAATTGCTTGGTCTATGTGGTTCTTGCCGATATGATTAGACTTAGACTTTCTTGCCCAATAATCAGCTTCACGCAACAAATCACCGATTGATGCAATATGTGCAGTTAGTTTTTCCGAACTTTCTGCCAAGCGTGAAGAATATTCAATAATCTTTGCAACGGCTTGTTTGTTTAATGAACGTAAGTTCTTTTTCTTTGAAAGAGAGCCGATAAGCTTGGCATATTCAACCTCATTATCCGGAGTTCTGTCCATCAAAACTCCGAAATCGGCTTCTACTTTGAAATAATCTGAAAAATCGGGATCGCGTTCGCTTAAAAGCTGGTAAAGCTCGGCATCTCCGGTTAAAATAATTTTCACATTCAAAGGTATGGGTTCGGGGTCAAGAGATATTGTCGTAAATGAAGTTTCTTCGCTCGGTGCTTCAATTTTAATGCTTTTTGACGCAATCGCGCGTTTTAGTGAATCCCAAGCAAAAGGTTGCATCAACATTTTTCTGGCATCAATCAGTAGGAAACCGCCGTTTGCCTGATGTAATGCACCGGCTTTAATCAAAGAAAAGTCGGTTAATAAAGCACCATATTGTTGGATTCTTTCAACCTTACCGACCAAATTTCCCTGTGTCGGGTGGTCTAGGTGAATAATAGGAGCACCTGAATCCGGTTCGTTTTTAACAATTACATTAACTTTGAATTTTGCAAATTTATCTTCTTCCGGTTGTTTCATTTTTGACAACAAAGAACTTAAAGGATCTTCGGAATCGCCTGTTGATTGAGGTTCATTGGATGGCATAAATTCTTCTGAATTATCCAAAATATATTTTTGGATATGACGCAAGAAGTCATTTGCTTGTTTTAACCCCTTATACTTTTCATGCAATTCATCAATCGGAGCTTTAACAGCTTCTTTTAAGAATTTTGTTCGCAAACGACAAATTTCGGAACGCTGTTTTTCTTCCCAAGCAGGTAAATCACGGGCAGAATTTTCAATTTCGGCCTGCATTTGATTAAGATCTTCAATCAGTTGTTTTTTTTCTTCTTCCGGTAATTCATCAAAAGCTTCCGGACTCAATACTTCACCGTTTTTAACCGGAGCAACAACCAAACCGACAGGCATGTGCAAGAGTGAAACACTTTTTCCTTTAGCTTTTTTTTGCAACATTTTTATATATTTTTCTTTTGATTGCTTATATTTTTCATGAACGATTGTTTCGCCGGCTTTATATTCATCGCTGTCTGCAATGCTTGGCACGGATTCTGACAATAATTCAACCAATTTATCAACATCTTTGGCAAATTCTGCGGCTGTTCCGGCCGGAAAAGATATTGCGTTTGGTTTATATGGTTCGTCAAAATTATAAACGTAAGCCCAATCATTTGGGGTGGGGCGCTTTTTTGCTTCTTTTGATAATACTCTTTTTACAAGCGAACTCTTACCTGTTCCTTCAGGGCCTAAGCAAAACAAATTATATCCCTTAGACTGAATATTAATCCCCAATTCAACGGCAGCCAAAGCTCTGTCTTGTCCCAGAGCAGACAATCTTTCTTCCAATTCGGCGGTCGAAGAAAATTTGAATTTTTGCGGATTGCAACGAGTATAGAGTTTTTCAGCAGGTAATTTTGTAATAGTCATAATAAAAAGCTCCCACAAATTAAATTTTTGGTAATTTATTTTGTATAATATACTCTTAAAAGCTAATTTTGAGTAAAGAAAATAAAATTGATGATATATTTTTTGTTTTTTATAATAGCACTGCCATTTGTTTTAGCAATATATGCATTGCTGAGCCTTGCTGACTTAAAACAGCTCTTATATGAGAAAATAATCATTAAACGTCTGATCGACAACCGCTTTGTTTCCACATTGGTTATTAAAGAGTTTGTTAAATTTGTGTTTTCTTTGCCGAAAAACAAAAAAAATGAATTTCTTAAAAATATAAAAGAAAACAAATTAAAAAAACTTATTCCTGAAATTTCGGATGAGTTGTTGCGCGCCAAAATGCGGTTGGTTGTTGAAAATAAATTTACAAAAACGGATAAGTCGGATTCTTTATACGAAATAATGGAAGTTTTGTGGCATTTGAAAAAAAACAACCCCCTGAAAGCTTCGGAGATATTGAATAAGTTTAAGGATAAAAAACTTAAACCGCAGACAGCGGCACTGAAAAAAATGTTAATAGCCCGATTTGCCGTTTGCGAAGGGGATATGCAGACCGCCGAAGCGGAATTATCTTCGGCGATTAAGGATTTTCAAAAATATCGGATGACAGCAGAAACTGCCGGAGGATATTTTATCTTGGGAAATATGTATCGCGCGGTTGGTGTTTTTGATACTGCCGATTTTATGTATAGAGCAGCTGATGAAATTTTGCAAAATTTATCATCTTCTTCATTTCGGGCAGAGGTGTTGGGAAACAGAAGTTTGCTTATGAGTGTTCAGGAACGCTTTGACGAAGCTCAAGATTGTTTGGATAAAGCCTTAATGATAGCGGCAAACAAACCTATTGAAGGTTTTATTAAAAGCCAACAGTCAATGCTTTATTTGTTGCAAAACAATGATAAAAAAGCCGAAAACACGGCAAAGCAGATGCTGTCAGACCCAAAGCTAAAACCCGAGGTTGAGGCTTTGGTTCGCGACACATTGTCCAGATTATATGCCAAAAAACAAAAATTCAAGCAAAGCGTTTCTCATTCGCTTGCGGCGGCCAAGTTGTTTGAAAAGCTCAAAAACTACTCCGCATGCTATGATGCCTATTGTTTTTCAGCCGAAAATTTTATAAACCTGAACGATTTTGAAAAAAGCGAAAAAATTTTGCGAATGGTTATTGCAAAAGAAAAAAAACAACAAACCTGTTTTCATGTTGCATCTGCATACACTCTGTTAGGGCTTATTTTATTGAAACAAAACAAACCTAAACATGCAAAAGCAATATTTAATCAAGCCTTAAAACAAGAATTATATAACGACCGGCACATAGGAATTGCCATAGATTATGCCAATTTATCGTTGGTTGAAAAAATGCTTGGTAAAAAAACTATTGCTAAAAAAAACATGGAAGCGGCCCTTTCTTATTCTAAAGATGTGAGCCCGGAAGTTTATAATCAAATATTGAACGGGTTGAAAGATATTTGAAGATTAATATTTTTGTTTTCATCAATTTTTATTTCTTTGATACCGATGTTGTCAAAACCCAAAACATAAAAAGTTGGATAGGTGAAGATATTAAATCGGGAATTTTTTGTAAACAAAAGTTTGTTTTTTGCCTTTAAGCCTGATGCTTCAATGAATTTTGCAATATCTCTGTTCCAAATCGGTTTTCCGAAATAGCCAAGAACAATAATTCGATTGTTTTGTTTTACGATAAATTTATGTAGATTATTGAGTGAAGTTTTAAAACTATCATTTGTTAGATTATCAAAATCAAAAGAAACGACGGTAATATCATCTTTTGTTGTTACATATTGCGCATAGTTGTCAGCTGATAAGATTATATCCCCCGATTTGATAATATTATCTTCCGTCAGATCTCGTAATTTTATATTTTTTCCATAGCTTAAATCAACAATTTTTCCTCCATCAAGCGAAGAAGATATAAAAATATTTGCGGTTGAAGAAAGATGAATATAGTTGATTAAAAACAAAACCAAAAACCAAAAGGCAATCTTAAAGCGACCGCATGCCAAAGCAAGGATAATCAACAAAAACGAAATTAAATAAATGTGAAACAAATTAAAAAAGGAATAACCGAAATTATTAATCAACAAAGCCAATAATGTAAGCGATGCACAAACGAGGCTTGTGCTCATAAAAAACACATCTTTGCGGATTTGTGATTTTTTTTGACTTAAGTAACCCATTTTTAATTTGTTTACAATAAAATTTAAGTTTGTTATTATGCAAGCAGTATAACACTAAAAATTTTTTTGTAAATGTTTGAGAATTAAAAAATGGAACAAAATATATCATCGGAGTTAACAACTGAAATTGTGTTTTCAGCAAACGAGATTATTGCCGATATAGACGCCTTTTTTCAAACACTTGGCGGTGTTAAAGCGATTTCATTTGTGTTAATGCTTATAGCGGTTATTCTTTTTTTGTTGTTGATGATTTTGATGTTTGTCAGGGGCGTTTTTGAAAATAAAAAGATAAACACAAAAAAAACAGCTTCGTATGCCTATTCGGAAGATGATGAATTTACTGAAGAGCAAAACGAGCTTGAACGAGAGTTGCAGTTTGAATTGGAAATGGCTTTATCCGAACGCCATTCTGAAGAACAGCAAAGAGAACTGGAAAAACAGCAAAAAAAGGCAGAAGTTGAAAAGCAAGTTCAAAAGGAGCAGCAAAAAAAAGAAGAGCAGCAAAAAAAAGAAGAGAACTTAAACAAGAAAGAGCAAAAATTTCAAAAAAACATTTCAAAAGAAATAGAGTTCGATTGGCAAAAAGGTAAAACTCATGAAAAAACTGTCGAAAATATTCAAGATATTTCTTTGACATATCAACAAAACAGAAAAGAATTAAATGCACTTATAGGTTTGGCAATAGATATGCTCGCCAGAGGTGTCGATGAACTCAAAATAGCCCAGACAATCAACTATAAAAACCAAGGAATGAACGAAGAAAACGATATTCTAAAAACCATAGATGCATTAAAATACTTTATAGATATATGCGCAAAAGGCGAATTCGCAAAACTCAAAAACTACGATTCTCTTCCGAGAGAAGATCAGGCCTTGTATAATCTGGCAAACGGTGATGCAACACTTGCTTTAGCGTTGCTTGAAAACCTTATGGATACGTTAATAGATAAATCACAAAAAATAACATCAGACGCAAAAAAACAAAAAATATATGCAGAAGTTTCGCAAATGGCTTGCAATTTCGGTTCTTTGGCCGAGTTAAACGACATTATGTTGGCAACATCGTCTTATGAAATGGCTATAGAGCTTCAACCGGACAATGTTGTTGCATGGAGTTCGTTGGGTGATGTTTATAAAAAAGCAAATTCACATTCTAAGTCGATTTGGGCTTATCAAAATGTTGTCAATTATGCCGATGCCGAAATCAATGCCCAACAAATCGCCAACTCCAACAAGCATATATCCGAACATTTGTATGCTGAGGGCAATAGTTTGCAAGCCGCAAAACTATATAACAGTGCCAAAGAATACTACGACCAATTAGGCATAAATCGCAGGCTCGATAAACAAGAAATAGAAATAATCCAGACAATAGAAAACAATCATCATGCATCTTTGCCGGAAATGATTGAAAAATTGCTTGGAAAAACCCGCGAATAACTGATAACATATTGTTTTACATATAAACTCAAAGTTAACCTTTTGCAGATATAATAACGCAAAAGGCCTTTTTTTTGACAAAAATATTGTTTTGTGTCAAAAAATATGGTATGTTAGACTATATACGTTTTATCTGAAGGAGCGTAACAATGGCATTTGAAAGAAAATCTTGGCTTGAAGACGAAGAAGAAAACAAGCATTACACCTATGAAATTAAACAAGGCTCAAAAAGATCGCACAACACAGATATCAGCACATTATATAGCGTTGTTGAACATGACGCAGGAGCCGATGAATTTATAATTAATAGATCAGAATCGTCATTTGAACGTCCGAAACTGAAAGATAATGAAATACTTCAGTGCAAAGATGTTAAAGCATCTTTAACGGAAGGTAAAGCGGAAGGTGTTGTTCTTTACGGAAAAGGAAAAGAATCCGAATTTAAGATGGAAGAACTAAACGGAATCATATCAATAGAAGTGGCTGATGATATAATTCAAACCAAAGCGGAACTTAGCTTGGAAGATAAAATAAAGATGCTGACAGAGCAACTTAAAGGCAAATTAGGCGATGATGCGCAAGCTTTGGCTGCGGGTATTGCTAAAATTTATGAAGAAACAAAAAAAATAAAAGCAATATTGCAAACAAACGATCCATACAAAAAAAGAATTGCAAACGAGCCGTTAATTACTTCTATAAAAACCGCACCTGAAAAACTGGACCCTGAGATAGTTAAAACATCAGTTCCGAACATGTTAATGGTAGTTACGGCTAACAGAGGTGCAGGAGCAAATACTACTGTAGCAAAACTTATCACGAGATTAAATGCGATAGATGCGGCAAAGCAAGAGCTTGATGCAGACAGCTTAAAGGCTATGGTCTTAGCCATAAAGCAATCATATATGAATCTAAGCAAAGAAGATGTTGAATCCACCTTAAGAACAGTTGATTTTGCAAATAAATTAAAAGAAATAGAGAATGTATCGGCAGAAAGGATTGCCGAGGTTCGTAATTCAGACTTTGCAAAAAGTCTTGAAAATCAAGGTGTTGAAATAGAAGATAAGGAATTATGCGCGCTTTATGATTTGTGTAGGGCTCGTAAAGATGCCAACAACAAGTATTCACTAAACAACATCGTTCGCGATAAAAATGATTTAGCAGTTGCTCGCTACATCGCCGGCGAAGTCTATGAATATGACGATCCCAAAGATCCAAAATCCGAAGGAGTAAAAGATAGTTGGTCTGAACGCGAAGTCGTTTTAGGAGAAATTGAACCTAAGTTTATTGAACCTGAGATAGTGAAAACATCGGTTCCGAACATGTTAATGGTAGTTAACGATGACAGAGGTGCAGGAGCCAATATCCCTGTAGCAGAACTTATCACGAGATTAAATGCGATAGATGCGGCAAAGCAAGGACTTGATGCAGATAGCTTAAAGGCTATGGTCTTAGCCATAAAGCAATCATATATGAATCTAAGCAAAGAAGATGTTGAAGCCACTTTAAAAACAGTTGATTTTGCAAATAAATTAAAAGAAATTGAAAATGTTGCGGCAGAAAAGCTTGCAGAAGTTCGCAATTCAGAATTTGCAAAAAAACTTGAAGGTCAAGGTGTTGAAATAGAGGATAAAGAACTATATGTCCTGCATGAATTGTGTAGAGCTCGTAATGATGTCAACAATAAATATTCGCTCAACAACATTGTTCGCAACGTTAACGATTTGCCTGTAGCACGTTATATTGCCGGCGAAGTCTATGAATATGACGATCCCAAAGATCCAAAATCCGGAGGAGTAAAAGAAGAGTGGTTTGAACGCGAAGTCGTTTTAGGGGATGCTCCCAAACCTAGACCGGAACCTGAACCTGAGCCGGAACCCGAGCCGGAACCTGAACCGGAACCTGAGCCGGAACCCGAGCCGGAACCTGAACCGGAACCTGAGCCAATACCTGAGCCTATATATGAAACAGTAGTTCATCGCGAGCTTAGTCCAAATTCAAATGCAAACGAAGATTCTCTGAATAAGTTGAAGCTAGATGTTTTGTTTGAACTTGGGCACATAAATCAAGCTCTATACGATGAGGGAAAGAAAGATCCAGATAAAGCTATGGAAATCATCAGCGAGAAAATGGAGATGGATGCCGGTCAGTTAGATGCATTTAATGATATTTTAATTGATAAAATTCTAGCTGATGACAGCAATTACGCCAATCTGGCAATTCCTAAAATATTGGCAGATAGTTACAAAAGAGCTAAAGCTCAGTTGAGCAAAGAAAAAGACGAAAATAAACTATCCGTTATTAAAAATAGAATGGATAAGTTGTCAGCAAAGATTGATGATTTAACCGATCAGTATGCATCTGGAATCAATAATATTACATTTGAGCAATATAACTATGATGACAACATGAATGTTGCAGACATCTACGATGGATACATAGCAATGCTCGATGTCCGCGAACCTGATGTTTCTGATGAACGCAAACAAGTTATCAATTCTGCTCGCGAAAAGTTAAATAAAGATATCGCTGTATACGATGAAGTATGGGGAATAGAAAAAGATCTTTCTGCAGAAGATTCTCCGCGCCTCGCAGATAACTACGAATATCTTGCCAAACAAATGGAAAAGGCAGAAATCAGTCAAGAAACCTACGAACTGTTGAGCAACATCAAATTCTTAGATGCTCAAGGAAAACCTGAACCGCAATTTGTTGACAAAGACGGCAATGAGGCTTTCCAATATACAGAGGGAGGGAAAATAAAAGAAGGAAGTAAGCTGGCAACAATAGTTGATTTTGCCCGCAACAACACTATTATTGCAAACCTCACCGAGAAAGAACAGTCATCTCCGGAGGAATTAACCGAAGAATTTCAAGCCCACATCTTTAGCGATTTATACGCAGTTGGAAAGTCAGAACAGGCTTTTCGTAATCTTAAAGATTTGGGTAAGGAAGCAACTTCAATAGATGACATAGAAGATAAGACTTTTGAAGTAATCGCTGATAGAGTTAAAGCAAGCTTGGAAAACCCTGCAATCAATTGGGAAATTAGCAATGAAGGTTATAATGCAGCCGTAAAAACCGAAGTCAACAATACATTAGCTTGCATTAATCGCTTTGGCAAAAAACTTGGTAATAGCAATAAGTTGCTGAAGAAAATGCATGCTCCGATTGCCAAGCATGATCCTAAAGGCAACCACAGATTTGAAAAAGATGGCTCTCCATTAAAAGATTGGGGAAGAACTTACCTCTGGTCTGCCGGTGCAAGTATTGCCATGAAGGCAGGAGCTTGGGGAGTGCACAAATTAACAGCTTTAGGGGCTACAGCGTCTATAGGTGCAACAGCTGGTTTTATGGCTGCAGGACTTTCTGTAACTGGTATGCTCATAAATGCCCGCCGTTTCAAAAAAGAAGCTAAGGCCAGAGGAGAAAAACCACAATGGAAGCAATTCTTTAATCCTAAGACAGCTTATGGTAGAACTAATGCCGCATCAATATGTGGTTTTGCTGCCGGAGCTTGTTTAATTCACGGTAATGTGGTTGGGGCTACAGCTTTTGGCTTGGCTGGTATGGGTGTTATGGGGTGGTCAACATATAAAGACGCCCGTGAACATGGCGCAACTAAAAAAGAAGCACGGAAGCAAACCTTTTCAAAGCTCAGCGCCGTAGTCGCCGGTGCTTTTACCGGAAGCTATATTAGCTCGTTCCTTGGAATGACACCAGCTCAAGCCGCTACAAAGCCGGAAGTGATTAAAGAAGGAACTCCTGGATATGCGACACACGATTACAGTCCTGAAGAACATTCTTGGGCAGAAATGCGTAATAGTGATCCTCGTTGGAGTGAATTTCTTGAAAAATATCATGTCGCGTCAGACTTACAGAGCTCTATAGACCCTAATGCTGTCTCGCCAGAAGCAATGGCAAATCTGAAAATGGCCGTTAACCAAGCCATTGGTGATAATAAGATTTTCTACACAGATACAGGTAACGGTTTGCAACCAAACACTGAAGTGCTGGCTTATAAATCAACGCAGCTCCTGTATTTAGCTCCGAACCCTGAAGCGATTACTTCAAGTGGGGTGCCAATAGGGGAACTTTTAAGTTATACCAATCCGGATGGAACAACAACAAATTATATTGAGGCAATACAGCAAGCTGTTTCCACTGGAAAAATTGACAACCCAGAAGGCTTTGCTCAAATGTTGGAAACTATAGAAAATGTTATTGGTGGCGAAAAAGAGGGTGGCATTAATGATATGGGTAAAATAAAATTATTTGGTGTTCATGATCCAGTAACTCCTGTTCAATCCTATGATGCAAATGCAAACGTAGGTTATGATATTAATAATCACGATGCAATTCCCCCTAAAATGAGTGATGGGCAAGAAGCAGTGCCTGCCCAAAAAATATGGTCTCTTGGATTCTGGGAACCGGTAAGAAATACTTTCAGTAAAATGAAAGAACGATTAGGCGGTTTTGCAGATAGGCTCTTTGGTGTTGAAACACCCAAAGATAAAAACGCTTTGGTTGACAACAAAGATAAAGTAGCTCCTGTTAAGAAAGAAGAGCAGAAGAAAAAAGAAACGGTAGAGATCGTTACTCCTGTTCAGGAAAAGGGTGCTGTGGAAAAAATGATGATTGACGAGTATTGTATTGTCTATGGTCATCGTGCTCAAGAATTTGCAGAGAACAAAGAGAAAATTGCAACTGTAAAATCCTCATATATTAGGTATTGTCAAAGGGTTGAAGCTGAAAGACAAGCCACAGCTCCTGATAAGACAATGGAAGAATTCCTTGTTGACAGACAGAAAAAACTTAAAGACGCAGTATTTAATAATACAACAGAATCTAGTTTGGAAAAAAATAAAAATTATGGTGGAGAAGAAGTGCGTATTCAACAAAATTATGAAGAAGCTGCCGCCAAGGGTAATCTGCCCCATGCTGTTATAATTGCAAATGCCAGAGAAAGTTTACAACAAAGTAATCTTACCCCGGAAAATTATACAGAAAAAGCAACTTTGTCGCATTTTACAAAATATATAGGACATTATGTGGTTAAAGATGAAGTTGTTGCAGATGGTTCTCGTAGAGCAAGCCTGAATCCTACATATAAGGATAAATATAAAAAAGAAGGAAGTGAAGTTGTTATTACAGACTTAAACGCCTACCTGATAGAAGGCAAGCCGTTAAAACAGAGCCAAGAAAAAACTGCCGGCAAGGATTTGCGTGAGAAAGGCAAAATATTGGAGAAAAATAAGTCAATAGCTAAATAAAAAAACAAAGGCCTCTGAATTCAGAGGCCTTTATTTTTTTATATCAAACTTGCAATTTCTGCTTGAAGCTCATTGATGCCGATATTTTTTTCTGAGCTTGTTGCTAAAACTTTTGCATATGCCGCTGCATGTTTGCCTATTTCTTTTTCCAAATCAGACCTAACTTTTGCCAAATTGCCGCTTCCTATTTTATCAAGTTTGGTCAAAACCAACTGATATGTAACTGCAGCTTTGTCCAAAAGCTCCATAACTTCCAAATCTGATTTTTTTATTCCGTGACGAGAGTCTATTAAAACAAAAACTCTTTTTAAGTTCACCCTGCCTTGCAAATATGCAAAAATAATCTTTTGCCATTGTTTTACTTGTTCTTCCGGTGCTTTGGCAAAACCATATCCCGGCAAGTCAACAATATGAACTTTATCTGCTAAGTTAAAAAAATTGAGCTGTTGAGTTCTTCCCGGAGTGTTTGATGTTTTAGCCAACCCTTTTTGTCCGCAAATGGCGTTGATAATGCTCGATTTTCCCACATTTGACCTTCCGGCAAAAGCCACTTCCGGCATTTCTGTTAAAGGTAATTGTTCTAATTTGGCAACTCCCAAAACAAAATTTGTTTTGTTCTTAAACAAAGATTTTGCTTTTTCCAACTGTTCTTCGGAAAAGTCTTGCAACTCAAATCCCATGTCGTTTAAGCTCCGACTTTACGCATAATTGCTTTTTGTTGAATAATTGAAAGAACGTTGCTTAATGTCCAATAAATAACCAATCCGGAAGCAAAATGCCCGAGCATGAATGTAAAGATAATAGGCATCATTGCAAACATCCTTGCTTGATCTTTGTTAGCCGGTTTGGGTGAAAGCTTTTGTTGCAGATACATGGTTATTCCCATTAAAATCGGCCACACCCCAAGGTCAATCAAGCTTGGTAAAGGAATACCTGTAATAGCTGAAATTGTCATCGGGTCCGGTGCAGATAGATCTTTAATCCAGCCGATAAACGGAGCATGACGAATTTCAATCGCAATGTTCAAAACCTTATAAAGCGAGAAAAACACCGGAATTTGAATAAACATAGGTAAGCAACCGGAAGCCGGATTTATTTTTTCTTTTTTATACAAGTCCATAACGGCTTGCTGTTGGCGCATTTTATCGTTTTTATATGTTTCTTGTAAGAATGCGATTTTGGGTTGAATTTTCTTCATCTTAGACATGCTCTCATACGACTTGTTTGCAATAGGGAACATTGCCAAACGAAGCAGCGCTGCAAACAATAAAATAGCCCATCCCATATTGCCGATGAGTTTGTATAAAAAGTCTAAAATATAGAAAAACGGCTTTGTTAAAAAGTAATACCAACCGAAGTCAACAGCCAAGTCAAACTTTTCGATATTCATGTTATCGGCATATTCATCCAACAGAGCAATTTCTTTTGCGCCGGCATAAAAATTGATGTTTGTCGTTGCTACGCTTCCGTTTTCAATCGTTACTTTATTGCCGACATAGTCTGTTTGAAAAACATCTTCGGCAGGTTTGTTGAAGCTGACAAAGTTTTTGGTGTTGTTGTTTAAAGTAATTGCGCTAAACCAATATCTTTCACCAAATCCGGCCCAACCACCTTTAGATTCAAATTTTTCTTTTTCGCCAACATCCAAGTCCTTTGCTTTAATTTCTTTTAAGCTTCCGCCCAAAACACCGATCATTCCCTCGTGAACAACTTTTGTTTCGGCATCTTTGGGGTTGTATGTCTTATTAATCAAACCAAAGGGGTAAATGCTTAAGTCTTTTCCGGAATTGTTTTCAACAACCTGTTCTATATTGAACATATAATTATTATCAAGTGAGATTTTGCGAACAAACTTAACTCCTTGACCATTATTCCATTCCATTGTTATCGGCGATTCCGGTGTCAATTTCTTACCGATAATCTTCCAGTTTGTATTATTGTTCGGAAGTTTTATATTTTTATCATCGCTTAGCCAGCCGAATTCTGCGTAGTATGGCTTAAGAGTTTCACTTGGTGAAAGAAGTTCAACATTCGGGCTGTTCTCACTTAGGGTTTGTTTATAATCATTCAGATACAAATTATCAAAACGAGCCCCTTTAATTCTGATTGAACCGTGAACCTTGTTGTTTTCAAAGGCAATTCTCGCATCCTTTGTTAAAGCTTCGTCAGTAGATATAGCAACAACCTCGAGTTTTGTTGTTTCATCACCTGTTTCCACTTTCTTAACAGCAACTTCCGGTGCAAATTCTTGATTTGCTTTTGGTTTTGGCCAAATATAATTCACTGCCAAAATTGCAATAGCCGATAACACAACAGCCAAATACAAACCTTTTGTTTCTTCTTTCATAATCCGATCAAACTCCTAAAAACAAAATTTTATTAAATCAAATGTTTAATACAAATAAAGCAAAATCGCAAGCATTTAAGACATTTTATCAGTTTTTTCTTTGCTCGGCACCGGATCAAAGCCGCTTCCACCCCAAGGATGGCATCTTAATATGCGCCTTATTCCCAAATAAGAACCCTTTACAACCCCGTGAATTTGCAAGGCTTCAATAAAATATTGCGAGCATGTGGGGCGATATCTGCATACATTCGGCATTAAAGGAGATATGCATTTCTGATAAAATCTAATCAGTAATATCATCGTTTTTTTTAACATCATTCATCCTTTTTGCTTTTATCTGAGAGTTTATTTCAGCTAAAGCAACCTCTGCTTTTTTTAACATATAGGCAAAATTAAGGGTTGTGGTGTTGTGTCTGGCAATAAAAACATAATTTACGTCGGTGATTGCATCTTTTTGTAATATTTTTCGTGCTATTTCACGCAGTCTGCGCTTGGCAAAACTTCGTTCAACCGCTTTGCCTATTTTTTTTGTCGCGGTATATCCCACAAAACATGTGTCATGTATATTTTTATTAAAACTTAAAGCCGCTTGCAGAACAAGACCATTTGTTACAGCCTTGTAACCGTTAGCGGCTCTAATAAAATCTTTTCGTTTTTTTAAGGTCAAAACTTTCATTATGGATTAGGCAGAAAGTTTTTTACGACCATGAGCGCGACGAGCAGCCAAAACTTTGCGACCGCCGGCAGTAGCCATACGTGCACGGAAACCGTGACGACGAGCTCTAACCAATTTAGATGGTTGATATGTGCGTTTCATTTTTTTTCTCCGGTTATTTATAGTTATTTAAAGCTCTAAACACCATGTTCAGAGTCCTCGGACAACTGCTTTATAATGTTTAAATATCAATATGTCAATGCTTAAATTGCTTCGCCTTTTCGCAAAACATTTTCTGCTTTCTCAGAATATAAACCGTTTTGTTCGTGAACAACAATTCCTTGATGGATGATAAGCGGAGCTTTAGAATCTTTTTGCGCACGAATGACAACTCGCTTAGCAGGTTGTCCTTCTTTTGAATATAATGGGAAAACTTCTATTTTTCCGAGTTTACCCGAAATTGTTTTAATAATTTCCTCCAAAGCTTCTGCACGATTTATAATATAGAAGCTTCCTTGCGGTTTAAGCATTTTAATACAAAATTTAAGCCACGATTCCAAACCGTTTTTTTGAAAATTGTGTGCAGTTGCTTTTGATGAATTTGGTGAAGGCATATCTTCTTCGGCGTAAGGCGGATTGGTAATTACATGATCAAAAGAACAAGGTTTCATTTTGCAATTAAAAATATCGTAATTTTCAAAATCTAAAAAGTCAAATCCGTTTTCTTCGGCACTTTTTTGGGCACTTTCGGCTAAAACTTTTTGCAATTCTATTCCCGTAATCTGAATTTCGTTGTTTTTAAAGCGTTCTGCCAAACATAACGATACCGCACCTCCTCCGGAGCCGACATCCAAAATCTTGTCGCCTTTTTTTAATTTGTTAATCGCTGATGCGACCCAAACAGCATCTGAAGATGCTTTATAATATCCTTCCGGTTGATAGATTTTAACCTTTTTATCTAAAAGATAGTTTTCATTAATTTTCATTTATCAGCTTCCCATTCAATAACGGCGCGAGCAAGCTCTCTTTCGTTTTCAGAGTCATAAGTCTGAATGGAGTGAATGGATGTATTTCCTTCCATTTGTGTTTTAACCATTATTTTTTCGCCCATATATCCTTCTTTTCTGAAATTTACGGATATTGTTTTTGGGTTGTGATTCAGGCGAAAATCCGGCTCAACCGATTCTGTTGCCCACAATATATAAACCGCATTGTTGATGTGCTTATTTATGTCTATATCATCAAAACGAACTCTGAATTTATATTGAAAATCACATCGCTGCAGTTCGTTCATTTTCGGAAAATCAGTATTAACGGCTCTTTCTTCAATCACTTCTTTTACCGGCATATTGTCAACAACCGAAATCGGTCGTCTTTTGGCAATATCCAACAACAACCACTGACTTGATGCCTTAATAATTGATTCTCCGCCTTCACCAAACATTTCAAACTCTCTGTAAGCCGAAAGTTTGTTACGAGCTGAAGGCCAACTTGTAATTTTAATGTTCTCATCAATTTTAGGCAGACGTGCAATATTCAAAACATAATTTGAACCAACCCATGTCATTCCGTTTTTAATGCAAAAATTTAAACCGAAACCCAATTCGTCGGCACTTACAACAGCAATATCCTGAAAAATATTCATCAATGTCAGGATTCTTAAATTATTATTGCGGTCGCATTCATAAGAACGAATGTGGTAATCTTTTGCGCATTTATTTATTTTCATTTATTCTTTTTCTCCGTTTATAAAGCATCATCTTAAAAGTTTGGCATGTTTTTCTGCGGCTATATGTTCTTTTTAAAAATCCTTGTCCTGAAGTTGGTTTTTGCCACACCTCGGCAAAAGAAAAATCATCCTTAACTACAAGCCAAGTAGCCGGTTTGGCGGAAATAAGTTCGTAGGTATTGTTATTCAGTTTGTAGTAAAAATTATTTTTGGGAGTCGGTTTTATCGTGTTAAAACCGAGATGATGAGCAATTTTATTAAATTCTTCGGCAACATAATATGTGCAATGAGTTGGAATAAATACTGCGTTTGGAGTAATCTTTGATATATATTCCCAGTCCATTAAAAAACCATGACCTGTTCCTTGAAGTAACGGGCAATCATCAAGGGTAACATATTTTATATTGTTGGCATTAAGCTGGCCTTTAAGCGGATTGAAGAATGTTTTGGCAGAAAACAATGCAAAGCAATCTTTTGAAGACAATTCAAAAACATCATCAATATCATTAAAGGCGCCGATTATCATAAAGTCGTCGCCTAAATCTTCCAAAGATTGAGGTGTTTCGTAAAATATTTTGATTCTGTTTTTGCTTATCTTTGTAAAATCTATTCCTCGTTTTCGGATTAGATCCAAATAAGTGGAAAAATCATATTCGCCGGTTAGCACCACATTCTTTTTCAGTTTTAGCGCAGCCAAAAAAGCCAAGATATACATTTGTATATGAGTGGGATATACCGGCACAAAAATTTTGGATTTGCGTGATTTCTTAATTAAGCGCACCATCTCTTTTAAGGTATCTGCTTCGCGCGAAGCAAATCCGTCATTATCTATTGCTCCGAAATCGGCAATGGTAAAGTTTATTTTGTCGCCAAGTTCTTTAATTCTTTTAATACTGAGAGGCTTCTTAAAATAGGTTGTTTGATCTAATTTGGTATCCCCTGCATGATAAACAACAGTGTTTGAGTGTTTTATAATAAATCCGAAAGCATCAAAGCATGTGTGCGATGCGCTGACAACCTCTATTTCCAGTTGTCCGCATCTCACAATATCGCCGACATTTATTTCAATAAAAGTAGGTTGCAGAGTTTTGCCTATTTCATAAAACTTGTATAAGTCGTCAAGCACAAACTTTGTATATCTTCCGCCATAAATCGGAGGAAGCTTAAAGCCTGCTCGTAAATAGTGTATGATACCGTTTAAATGATCGGGGTGAGCATGAGTAACAAACAACCCTTTAAGGTTAAGGCGGCTGTCTTGCAAAATCTCTCTGACATCCGGCACCGCTCCTATAGAATTTTTAATACCTAAGGCCTGATGATTGTCAAATTTTCCCAAATCAACAAGAATTGAAGATATTTTAACTTTGTTTTCATTAGCCAAAACACCGGTATATTGATATGAACTTGCACTGAGTTGGTCAATATTATTACCGCCCAATGCCCGCCAATATAAACCGGTGTCTTGTAAAAGAATATTCATCTATAATCCGAAAATTTAGAGTTGTTTAGCCTTTCTCAAGCGATACTCCGTCAGCTTTGCCTCGCGCCATGCGTTTGCAATTTTTACGGAATTTGTTTCAATCGCAACTCTATTTTTAGCTGAAACTTTGTTGTTTGCAAGTTTTTTCGGTTTATTAACAGATTTTGACTCTGTGCTTGCCAAAACAATATCTTTATAAACTTTAGAAAGTTTGTAAGCATATTTTTTTGCTTTTTGCGGTTTACTGGAATGGTAAGATGTTGCAGCCTTATTCCAGTCTTCACCCTTTTGTTTGTATAGTTTTTTCAAAAACTTCGCGCCATATTCCACATTTTTATATGGATTGAAAGCTTCTTCCAAATTTTCAAATGCATCAGGATGGTATGCCAAATTGATTTGCATGCAGCCTACATCAATACTTTTCACACCTTTTGCCTGCAGACGCTTAACCTCGGCTATAGCTTCCTGTTTTGTTTCAAAGAAGGTGCCTTTGCCTTGAGCATTAACAGTCCAAGGCCATGCGGTATTACGCTGCTGCTTTTGGTTCCAACGTCCCGATTCCACGTTTGTTATGGTTGTGAGAAGATATTTTTTTATTTGGTATTTTTTTTCAAATTGCTGAGAGGCAACAATGCAAACATCTTCAGCATCGGCATATTTAGCATACTCAGAAGCTCCCGCCGGCTGAAGAAACATCAGCAAGAATAACAAAAACATCAAAAATTTTGATACGAAAAGTCGCATCCCTCTGTTCCCTTAAGTTCGCCACAAGTATCCCTCATGCAACAAATGTGCCAATTTCAACTTGCTTACAGGCTAAAAATCACATTAAACTTAAGGTTGGTTTAGCCAAATTTTTTAGGTTTTAAGCCTAAAAAAAACAACGGTTCGTATGATATATATTAACAAACCGTTAACATTCAAGGCAGTCTTATAACATATTTATTTTTTAAAATCCAGCAAAAATTTACCAAACTCAGTTATTGAAAGGCTAATGTGTTTTGCAACACTTTGAAAATGCTTGTTTTTTTGAAAATTTTTTTCGTTCATGTATATGTTGCGATTAACTTCAAGTTGGAGAGTGTATATTTGCTTGCGAGGTTGGCAATAATTAAAGGTTATGAATGCACCCGCATAAGGTTTGTTGAACTCCACCCTAAACTTTTGATTTTCAAGTAAATCATAAAGTTTTTTAGAGGCTTCCGTAGGGCAGCTTTCATCAAATAAATTGCATATGCAAAAGTCCAATTGTTTGGATTCGTTCATAATATTGCAAATCATGGAAGGCATGGAATGGCAATCAATCAAAAAACAGTATCCGAATTTTCTCACGCATTTAGATATCAGTTGTTGCAGTTTTTTATGATATGCATCATAAACAAATTTCAATCTGTCTTGAGCTTCATCGTAGTTTAGCAGGCCATCATAAATATTTTTATTTTGATAAACCACGCGATGCAAAACTCCCAAACCGACGCGACATCTGCGTGAGTTTACATCGTTAGTTTTAGGCGAGTTAAAAAACATTGTTTCATCGAGCTCAATTTTGTCGCGGTTAACATCAACAAAAGTTCGCGGTAAATTAAGGCTTAATAAGGGGATGCCGGCATCGGATGCTTCTTTGACCAGATCAGTTACAAAGCAGTCTTCCGAAACTTTGAGTTCATTTTCAGACAAAGCTGAATTTTTCAAAAATTCTTCCGGAAAAAAGTTTCCGGCATGAGGAGATGATAAAATAATCGGATAATTCAGTTGGTTGCAATTAAATTCATCAAATATTTTTATTTTGGAATAATCAATTCTAAAATCCAAAATTTTTTCGCCCATATCAAACCTCGCAAAATCAATACATTGATGCATTATTGTAGCGGGGTAATATTTAAATATTCACTAATAGCAATAAAAAAAGCTTGATTTTTTCAAACAAGCCTATATTAATAGGCAATGTTGATATCGGGTGTGTAGCTCAGGTGGTTAGAGCGTTACGTTGACATCGTAAAGGTCGCAAGTTCGAGTCTTGCCACTCCCACCATAACAAAACCCCCGCCGAAAAAGGCGGGGGTTTTGTTATGGTGGGAATAATAAAAGACAGCTCGAACTTGCGAGAAGCAAGTTTGAAACTTCTCTTAATGTTGCGATAAACTTTGGTTTGAAGCAACATTTAGTTGTTCGCGCAAGTAGAATGTTTTACATTCGTAGCGGCGCACAACAAGCGGCAGGCGATACGGGGGTATCGCCGCAATTGCGACGACGCAGCGACCGAGCGAAGCGAAGGTCAGTCTTGCCTTCAAATTTTCCCTGCCGAAAAAGGCGGGGGTTTTGTTATGGCGGGAATAATAAAAGACAGCTCGAACTTTCGAGCAGCAGTTTGGCCACAAGCGGCAGGCATACGGGAGTATACCGGTGGCTTATAAGCCAGCCGCGCAGATGCAATTCGTGGCTTGTTTTTTAAGTGTTTTTGCCGAAAAGCAACAGTGCTGCTCCAATCATACCGGCATTGTTCTCAAATTTTGCTTCTTCCAATATGAACGGCTGTGTTAAAATTGCCTCATTTACAGCCTTATTTACTTTTTCATATTCAATAAATTTTGCCATTGATCCGGAAAGAATGATTTTTTCTGGATCAAAAACATTTGCAAGCATTATAAGTCCGCAAGTTAAATCATTTTGCCATTTGTCAAAAGCTTTGCGCGCTTGTTCATTGCCGTTTTTAATTCCGTCAATAACGTCATAGCTGGTTGCGCCTTCACCCATAAATAAAGCAGCATTTTTATTAAGTCCTGTGCCCGAAGCATATGCTTCAAAGCATCCTTTCAGACCGCAAGAGCATTGTCTTGCATCAACGCAATCAATCGGGAAATGCATTTCTCCGGCAGCTCCTGATTTTCCTTTTAACAATTTGCCGTCAACAATTATTCCCGAACCCACTCCTGTTCCTAAAGTGAGGATGACAGCATCATTACATCCTTGAGCTGCACCCAACACAAATTCTGCCCAAGCAGCTGAATTTGCATCGTTTTCTAATAAAACAGGTTTATCGCTTAAAGATACAAAATCTATTTGATTATACCCCTTTGGTAAATTGCCTACATGAGAAGTTATCTTTGTTCCGTCGCGGTTGATTGCTCCTGCGGTTGCAATTGCGATTCCATCAAAAGAGGAATAGTTTTGCTCAATTATTTGCTTTAATAAAGAAACAATTTCTTCACAAGTTTTTGGTGTGTGTTCCTTGGATATAGGAGTTACAAACTCACCTTTTTTATTTATAACGGCATATGCAATCTTGGTTCCGCCAATATCAAAAGCCAATACTTTTTCCATTTTTTGTTCCTTTATATATTTATAATTGCTGTAAAAAGCTTTCTATTGATTTTAAAACACGAGATACTGTTTCGTTGACGTGTTCATCTTTGGTTTCCACAATTATGTCTGCTTGGGAATAATAGGGATATTCTTCTTCAATATAGGCTTCTATTTTATCTTTTAGCTTTTCGTCATATCCATCCAAAAAGGGGCGATGTTGACGACCGCTTGTGCGCTGATATAAAACATCTAAGTCGGCCTTAAGCCAAACAGTTATTGCACGTTCTTTTGCCAGTTTTCTGGTTTGCTCGCAGACAAACGACCCTCCGCCCGAAGCCAAAACACAGGGTGTTCCGCTTAGTAATCGGCGCATAACTCGCGCTTCGCCGGCTCTATATTCTTCCAGTCCGAAGCATTTTAAGATGTCAGCCAACGAAAGCCCTGCGGCTTTTTCAACTTCTTGGTCGCCATCAACAAACGGCAGATTAAGTTTTTGAGACAATCTTTTGCCTACAGATGTCTTTCCGCTTCCCATCAGTCCGACCAGTAATATGATTTTATCTGTTTGTATGTTCATTTTTCATTTTTCTTTCAAACTATTTGTGCTAACTATATAGATATAGTATATTTTTAGCAACCACTTTTTAACTTATTAATTATAGGAAACAAAAAATGCGTCAGAAAAAAACAAACATTATTCCCTACATTGTCGGATTAGTTTTGCTGGGGGTTGTCGGTTTGGTAGTTTTTACCGAAATTCCGCTGAATGTCGAGCATGTGGAAGAAGTTGTGAAGTAAGATGAACAATGAGCTTGTTGTTGATTTTTTGGATATGATGGCCTCCGAAAAAGGGACTTCTGCCAACACAATAGAGGCATACGAGAATGACTTAAATCAGTTTGTTGCCTTTTTGAGAAAAGATTTTAAACAGACAACACAAAAAGATATTGAGAATTTTATAAAACATTTGTCCGATGAATATGCGTCGTCATCAATACGTCGTAAAGTTGCTGCTTTGAGCGATTTTTTCAAATTTTTGGTTAGTGAAAAAGAAATAGAAAAAAACCCTGTGGCCTATGTTTCTTTACCCAAAAAGAAATCTTTGCTTCCAAATTTTTTAACTCGTGAAGAAGTTGATTCTATGATTAAAACAGCAGAGAGTTCGTCAGATATAAATCATATCCGGACCGCAACAATGCTAAAGCTGATGTATGCTTGCGGATTGAGAGTGTCGGAGCTCGTAAGTTTGCCTTTAAACTGTATTAATTCAGATAAAAAACAGATATTGGTTAAAGGTAAGGGAGCAAAAGAGCGGCTTATCCCCATAGCTGAAGAAGCTGTAAAAAGTTTTGAGTATTGGAAACTTCATCGTGAAAAGACATTTAAAGGAAAGGACAGAGGGTTTTTGTTTCCTTCAAATTTAGCTTTGGAGGGGCATATTACGCGTAACGGTTTTTTTAAAAATATTAAAAAGTTAGCTGTTTTATGCGGAATTGACGAAACAAAAACGTCTCCTCACACTTTAAGGCATTCTTTTGCTACGCATTTATTGAATAAGAAGGTTGATCTGCGCTCGGTTCAATCAATATTGGGGCATGAAGACATATCCACCACGGAAATATATACGCACATTTTGGCGGAAGACGTCATTAATGAAGTTATGAAAAGACACCCGTTAGCTAAATAATTAAAACTATTTTTTGCTATCTTGGTACAGAGCGTGAACTTTCTTGGAGGTTGATTGAACAAAACGATTGCTTTTTGATACAGCCCTTGTAAAGTTGGCTCGGAATTTTGTCAAACGCATTTTCTTTCCGGCAGCTTCGCCTGCGGTAATTTTTTCTTGCAGTTTTGCTTCGTGTTTTTCGGCATGTCTTGCAACCGCGCCGGTTGTAATACCTATAAATCCGCCTTTTTCGTGCAATTTTTCGCTGACAACATTTCTGATAGGCGAGGTTGTCTTTTTTGCTACCCCTTTAATAAATGAGGCTCCTGTTGTTGCAAAGGATGATCCTATGCCTCCGGCCATTCCTCCGCCTGAAATTGATGAGGCTAAACTCGTGGCTTCGCCAATAAACTTAAACCCGAAGAAGCTTGCAAAAATCAAAAGGAGTAAGCCGTTTGTTCCGACATTTACATATTTCATAAGGGCAGGGACATTTTGATCGTTTATAAGCGTTTCTATATAATTCAGGCCGTCGGTTAAAGCATCTTGGTTATTGTTGCTCATAACAAACACCTGGCTTACAAGTTGAACACAAACGGAAATTACAAAACCTAAGAAAAATAAAATGAAGAATGAGTTTAATATAACTTTCAGTCCTGTCGATGCGTATGACGATGTTATCTTAAAAGGCCATCCGGCAATCATTAACGGCATCATGGCTCCGACAATAATCATTTGTATGAAAGCATCCAATATATAAAATCCGAAAGCCAGTGATATAAATAAAGACAAGAAAAACATTATAAATCCTACAAAAACAGACATTAATCCGTTTTTGAAGTCATCCAATTTTCGCTTTGTAAGCAGCAGAGGAGTATGGTTCCAACCGACGCAAACCAAGGTTGATCCTATAGCTTGCATTCTTGCCAACTCTAATTGCACGGATATTAATCCGCTCTCTATTCTGTCGTAAAAAGATTGTCCGGAACGTTTGGATGTAAAATATCCTCCACCGGTATCGTTATTTTTTTGTGTTTTGTTTTGGTCAATATTCATCTCAGCAGACTGTATTGTTTTGCCAAGCTCCATTCCGCTTGATAAAACGGGTAAAATAAATTTATCGTAGATCATGGAAGGGCTTGATAGTAATAAAAAGGCAATCAAAAACTTAAATGATTGTTTTATCAAGGCGTTGAGAAATTTAGGGGCATCTTGTTTTGTGAATGTGAATACTTGTTTGAGGGCTAAAAGGGCAATCCATAATGCAAAAACCATCGCTATCAGAACCCTGAAGCTGCCGGCAAATTTGGAGAATGCATTGGTTGTTACTGTGTCTGCGGTGGAAAGCACTGTTTTGACAAGCGGACAAACTAAACATTTCGACATTTTATATATTTTATTTGGTAATATTTCGCATCCTTTCATGTCGCCGTCTGAGTATGCCTCATCATTGCCGTTAAAAACGTATTTACGTCCGTTGTGTTCGAACACATCTCCGCTTTTAAAGTTTGTTGTGTCTGCAGAAATGTTTGTCTGTGTGGAAGAGTTTGTTTCGGCAAAAGAAAACGAAGGCATCAAAAACAAGAATATTGCCATGAAAGGTAAGACTGAAAATATCTTTTTTAAATTTTTGATCATCAAAATATTACCGATTTTTATTCAACATCAAACTTATTATAACACACTAATTACTTAAAAAGTGTTACAATTCTTTTAAATTTTTATAAAAAATACTTTATTGTGTATATTTTTTTGCAGCTCTTGCCAAGAGTCGCATTTTGATTTATCTAGGGTTTAGAGGGGTTTAATTTATGCAAAAAGCCGGTGTAAAAGCATTTGTTTACAGTTTTTCGGTGTCTTTGTTTGCTATTTGTGTTGCGAACAAGGCTTTTTTGCGCGCCCCCGTTTCTGAAAACAACAATTTAAATATTGCCGGAAAAAGTATTGCTTTATTTGTGAAAAAAAATCAAACCTCTCATAATCCGAGTAAAAAAATCTTTTTGAGTTCTTTGCCTGCGTTGGAGTTTAATGTGGCAAATAACGAAAGCGGCGACGCGGTTTTCGTGGGTGAGATGATTGTTGATGAACCTTTAGGTGTTGTTGATGATGAGGTAAGTAAGAAAGTTATTTTGGCTGAGAATGAGAAAAAAAGTTCTGCTATCGTGGCAGAAATTGTTTATTCTGAAGAAAAGCCGTTAATTGAGGAAAAAATTACGTCAGATACAGTCTATGAGCCGGAAAATATTGTGGTGGCAGAGCTTTCTCCACCTGAAAAGCCTGAAGTTTTTGAAGAAAATCCCGCTGTTGTTTTTGAAGGGGATTCTTCTCCTGCGAAAGAGAAAGTTTTTGATGATGTAAAAATTCCCTTACAATCGGGTAAGAATATCTTGATTGCTAATAAGGTGGTTAAAATAGGCGATTCTGACGATATGAATCAGGTGGCTTTGAGTGAGCAAAATATTCCGATTGAGAGTATGAATAATAACCAAAACGATGCTGTTGTCGGGGGTAAAACCGGTGGGGTTTGGGCTCAAGCGGAAAGCACCGGAAGCAAGAATGAAATGGCTCCGGGTGTTCGGTCGCAGGATGAGCCTGTTGAGGATAAAGGTGTTGCTTATTCGGGAACTGTAAAAAATTTGATAATTCCCATTCCGCAAAAGGTTTCCAATACGGAGGTGTTGACTCCTAAACTGGCATATCCTGAAGATGGAGAAGATATAAAAAGAGAGAAGGCGGTTGCTGAATCGAATCAGGGTGTTTTGACAAAGCTGGATTCTGCTGCTGATATATTGTTTGCAAAGAAAAAAACTGAGCCGAAAAAGAATGCGGTTGGTGATTTGTCGTCATTATTCGGTTTGTCTAAAAAAAATAAAAAAGAGCAAGCTATAAGTAAAGCCAAAGAGCGAATTGCTAAAGATGTGGCGGAAATGGAGGCGACGTTGTCTTCGGCTATATTGCCTAAGGAAATACGTTTGTCTTTTCGGCCTGACAAGGCTGAGATTTCCGGACAAACGTTGAAGTGGATACAAGCTTTTGGTTTGAAAGCCGCCAAAGATAATGATATTCGCCTTGAAATAAGGATGGATGGTTCGGTCTCAATGGCTTTGCAGCAAAAAAGATTGAATATGTTATATAACATACTGTTAAACAAGGGTGTTGAATATTCTAAAATAAATACGGTATTTACATCCAGAGAGCCGAACAGTTTTGTATTAAGGACTTTGGCTGTTGATCGGTCGCGGATTGAGTATGGAGGGTCAAAAAAAGAGGCTACAAATAATCAACATAATTATAAAAGGTATATACAATGGTAATAACTGTTTGAGGATGCTTGATTATTTAATTTTCAATAGTATGATAGGAAAATATGATGATAAAAACTATTCGAAGGATGGTGTGTATGAATATTACAGGACTTAAGGTTTTGGCTGCTTTTGCGGTGTTTTTGCTGGCCGGATGTGCTGGTTTTTCCGGTGTGGACGGGGCGACTTATTCCGGTTCGGACGGGGTGGTGCCTGCTTCAAATTCGTCGGAAAGACGGAATTTCGGGGTTGATGATCAGTCTGATTATTTTGCCAGTGGCGGTGATTCGACACCTCTTATGAATTATCGTGAATCATCAACCAATTATCGCGAATTTGGGGAAAGAACGCCTGCGGATCAGTTTATAACCTCTTCGAATGCCGGTGATAATATGTCTGCTACAATACCTCCGACAATAGAAGAAGAGGTTGCTGATTATGAGGAAGCTGTTAATGAAGCTGTTGAGAATGCCATGAATGAAGCCGGTGGGGCGTCATCGTCTGCAGATTCGGGTGATGATGCTGTTGAAGATTGGTTGGCTGAGGAGGGTGCGACGCTGAAGGGGTTGTTGTCTGATTGGTGCGAACGTTCCGGATGGCGTTTGATATGGAATTCCAATCGCAACTACACATTGTCGGCTGGTGCAATGTTCAGAGGTCGTTTTGCTGATGTTTCTTCGGCTCTTATCAGAAGTTTTGCCAGAGCAAGACCTGCTCCCATGGCAACATTTTATAAAGGAAACCGTGTTCTGGTGGTAGAAACCAGGGAGGACGAAAATGCGTATAACTAATATAAATAAAGTAATTTTGGGTTTTTGTGCGGTGGCTTTAGTGGCGTCGTGTTCAATATCAACCTCGATGGATGCGGCTTTGGATAAGGATATAAAGTCTGCAAGTGTGTTGCGTGAACAATCTAAGATTTCAATGCCTCCGGCAAATCAGGACTTGGTTAAGGTTAATGATGATATTTGGCTTGGTAATAGTAGTCAGATTGAGTATGAAGGAGAGCCTTTGCCTTCGTATCTGGAAACCAAGGATGGTATAACTTTGGTTTCTAACAGGCCGGTTAGTTTGTATGAGATTGGCGATATGATTAATAAGACAACTTCTCTTGGTATCAGATATGCGTCTAATTTGGAGGAGGATGTTCGCACACAAGGTGAAGCTAATCGTCCTGATGAAGAAGTTGTTGTTGGCAACACTGACTGGGCAACTCCGGACACTATGATAGTTTCGTATCGTGGTCCTTTGAGTGGTTTCTTGGATGAAGTTTCGTCTCGTTTTGGTGTATGGTGGAAGTATGAAAACAAGGATATCTATTTTTATAAGTTTATCACCAAAACATTTGTTATTTATTCGTTGCCTACAAAGCCGAGTATGAATGTTAACATTGGTGGTTCAGCATCGGGCAGCGGCGGTTCTTCATCGATTAGTTTGTCGTCATCTATAGATGTTGAGATGTGGGATCAGTTTGAAACAACAATCACATCCATGATAAGTTCTGAGGCAAAATTGTCTGTTTCTCCCTCTGATGGCACAATTACGCTAACAGCAACACCTAATGATATTAAATTGGTGGCTAAATATATTAATGAGCAAAATGTAAGACTGTCTCGTCAGGTTGCTATTTCGGTTAAGATTATGCAAGTAACATTGAGCGATTCTGATAAATATGGTTTGGATTTGAAAACCACTCTTAATGATGGGATAACCAGCATGGGTATTGCCGGCACTCAATCGTTGGGTTCTGAAAGTATGGCTAGCTCAATAACTTGGGGTATTGTCAAAGAAAACTGGAGTGCGGATGCTATTTTCCAAGCTATTTCGGAAAAAAACAGAGCATCTTTGGTAACCAGCGGAACTATTACCACATTAAACAACAAGCCTGCTCCGATACAGGTTACGCAAAAGCAGAACTATATTTCCGAAATGACCAAAACCAACAACGGAACAGATGGTTCTAACTATGATATTTCCGTAACTACGGATGAAATTGAAACAGGCTTCACATTAGATGTTTTGCCTCGTATATTAGAACATGGCAGAATGCTGTTGATGTTTAATATGACATTGTCTGATCTTCTTGCTTTGGAAAAAGTAACTTTCGGCGGAACTGATGAAAACCAATTCATTCAAAACCCCAAAGTTGAGTCTCGTGCATTTACGCAAGAAGTTGCAATGAAGTCGGGTGAATCATTGATTTTGACCGGTTACGAAAAGGTAACAATGGATACATACAAATCAGGAACCGGCTCGGCTGAAAATTCTCTTCTCGGAGGCTCGGCGACAGCAACCAAAGATCGTAATATAATGGTTATTATATTAACACCGGTTGTTTTGGAAACGCCTCTCTCGCCTGAATCAAGAATGAGTATGAATTAAGAAAAAAAACACAAGGAGTAACAGCTATTGCTGGATGAAGAAAACGAAATAACGATTGAAGAGCCTCAAGTAAATACGGTTGACCGAAATTGGGGATCTTCGTTTACGTTAGGTGGGGTTGAATATGCTACCAGTCTTTTCTGGCAGCCTATGCAAAACTACAGCGAATACCAAAAAGAAATTAAGGAAGCCGCCAACAGTATTTTGGAAGGCGCGGATTTGTTCTGTATCAAAGGCGGAAAAACTCCTCAATTTGGTATATGTGTTTCGTTTGAAGGCTATAAGCATGGTGAGGTGGTAGCTGCCACGGCAATGTTGTCGGCGTTGCCGAACAAATCATCTTTTGTTGGTGTTTTCAAAGTAGAAGGCGGATGGTGGTATATCTGCGTTCGTAACGACATCGTATTATCCGACGGCGATATGCTGTATCTCAACGAGGAAGATGCCAAAGAACAATTTATGGCGATGATGGCGGTTCCGGATTGGGATGGCAAATATGCTCCGATTGAGTGGGAAATTCCCGAAACGGAAAATATTTCTCTTGAAGACTTTCTTTCCAAGGGCGAAAAGATTCGCCTTCAAAAGATTAATGCTTTAAGAGGAGTGAAGCTTATAGTTATTGTTGCCGGTATTGCTCTTGTCGGTATTTGGCTTGCCACCACACTTTTTGACAAACTGTTGTTTTCTCCGCCCAAAAGGCCGGTGGTTGTTCCTATAAAACCCAAGGTTGTTGCGGCTCCTGTTGTGGTAGAGGTTCCGAAACCTTGGGAAAACGCAATGAATCCCAAACATTTTGCCGTAACCTGTTTTAACGGGGTTACAAAGCTTGTAGGTATTATGACCCCCGGTTGGACAATAGGAGACATTTCTTGCGATGGTTCTTCAATAACAACATCATGGAAGAGGGATATCGGCCTGTTGTTTTGGATGGAATCTGCTTTGCGCAATTCTGATTTGGTTTTTAAGAATTACAATTTTGATCAAAGCGGAAGTGCGGTTGTAGCTTCGCTTCCTGCCGGAAAAATTGAAAGAATCAAAATGCCACCTGAGATTTCGGCTCAGAAATTAAGAAAAATTTTGAATCACAAGTTTCAAGCTCTTAATTTAAAAGTAAGCATGGCTGATTTTGTTGAAAGGGTTTCTGCTCCTGCGCCTGTCGCCAGAACGACAGCTAAAGGTCCCAGAGCTCCGAAAGCACCGGCCGCACAACCGATAATGATTAAAAAACTGAAGATTTCAATTTCGTCAGCTCACGAACCGGCGATGTGGCTTGAGTTTTTAACACAATATCCTGCATTTGAATTTACAGGGATAAACTATTCACCAAAAACTAATTCGTGGAAATATGAGGGACACTTCTATGTTTTATAATACAAAAATATTTTTACTGTCTGTTTTAATAGCTTTATTTGCTCAGATATCGTTAGATGTTAATGCGCAAGGAGTTGTGTCTTTGTCGGATGAGGCCATGAATGATGATAAACAAGGCCCCGGAGCAGTAGTGCCCAAAGGCCCCGGAGCAGTAATGCCCAAAGCTCCGGGTGCAGTAATGCCTAAAGGTCCGGGTGCAGTAATGCCCAAAGGTCCCGGAGCAGCTCCTGCATTGTCGAACGATTTGGCTGATCCGTTTGCCGATGACTTAGGTTTGGGTGACAAAGATGATGAAAAAACGCCTAAAAAAGACAAAGGGGAGGAGTTTGAAGAAAGCGAAAAACTCATAGATAACGACTTGTTTAATCAAATGTCGGAAATTGAAAAGAAAACGGTTTTACTAAACTTGGAACTGCGTCGTGAAAAACTTCAAACCGAAATTGAGGCTGTTAAAAATCAGCGACAACAAGCACTTGTTGCTGAAGAAGAACGCAAGAAAGCTCTTGAACTGCAAATAGAAAAAGAAAAGCAGGAAATGGAAAAGCAGGTTTTGGCCGAAAAAGAAAAGCTTCGTCTTTTAGACATTGAGTTTGAAAAGATAAGACAGGAGAGTTTGTTGTCGGCATACAAAACCAAGATGTTGGAAGAAAAACAAAATTGGATCTCCGAAAATGCCAACTTCTACAAAACTATCAAGTCTTTGCGTGAGAGCAACAAAAGTATAGTCAGTGATGCCAAGAAAAAAATGGAAACTCTGGCCAGCGAAGCTCAAAAGGCAAAAGAAGCTCACGACGAACAAATAAATGTTTATCGCAAGCAGATTAAAGACCAAAACTCGCAGCTTTCAGTTTTGCGTAATCGCATTACCAGACTTGAAAGAGAAAGAGATGCAGCAAGTCAAAATCCGTTTGCCACGGCAGGAGTCACCGCGATTTCCGTTCCCGGTTCAGGCGAAGAAGAAACATCTTCTCTTGAGCCTGTAAAAACCGATTTGTCACAAGTCTATGTAGTGATTGAAATACGCGGGCAAGGTAATGAGTTGGTTGCAAAACTACACAACAAGAACGGAACATCGTTCTATGTTAAGAAAGGAACTGTTCTGCAGACAGGTCATGTAATCAACGAGATTAACACTACCTATGTAATGGCAATAAAAGAAGGTGAGAAATCATATCTCTACTTCTCAGCCGGAGGAATTTTGCCGGCCGAAACCCTGCAAACAGACATTGAAAAGTCGGACAGCGGTTCCGGACTTCCGGCTTCCATTTCTAGCTTAAGATAAAACAGATAGCATAAAATGACCGAAGAAAATGAGGAAAAACTAGATTCAGAGAACTCAGCGGCGCCATCAACCGGCGCCTCTTCGGCATCAGAACAACCACAAGCAGAAAGTAATGAACACCAAAGTGTCAGTGAAAAATATTTTTCCGACGGTAACAAACTTGTAACTTTGCCGGGAATGGCTTTGGCTGTTAATGACGACACGCGTCGTTTGCTTGCCTTAATGTCGGATGGACGTTTTCTGGTAGTTGAAAACTATCGTTTTGACGGAAGGGTTTTAAGCTTTGAAGTTTTGGCTCGCAAGAAAAAAGTTCCAATCTTAAAGCCTACATATGTATCTCAAAACGAGCTGAACGCCATATATGCATATGGCGAGCGTCTTCATGCGGCATCAGAAGCGGCAACGGATACGGAACTTGACCAGCTTCAAATGCAAAAAGACTTCATTGCGGTCATCACCAAAGCGGCACAACAAAAAGTTTCGGATATTCACGTTGTTGTTGCAGATAACACGGTTATAATGTTTCGTGTAAACGGCATGATGAAAACCGAAATGGAATATAACAAAGATTGGGGTGAGGCATTTGTTCGTGCATCGTTTGCTTCAGCAGATATTTCCGATTCGAACTACACCCAAAACGAATTCCAAGGAGCTCAAAAACTCGGTTCAACACCTCTTCGCGGCTCGAAAGGTAAGTTGATGTTGCCGCACAATGTTTTGGCTATTCGTTTACAATTTAATCCGATTGCGTTTGGTAGCCAATATTTGGTTATGCGCTTGCTTTATGCCGATGAAAACCCCGAAGGTTCGGGTGACTTAACCAGTTTGGGTTTTGCCAAATTTGAGGAAGATTTATTTTACCGTTTAAGAGCGGTTCCCGTAGGTTTGAGCATTGTTGCCGGTCCGACGGGTTCAGGAAAATCCACCACATTGCAGCGCAACATGATTAAATTGTTGCAGGAAAAGAACTACGAACTGAATCTTCTCACAGTGGAAGATCCGCCCGAGTATCCGATTCCCGGTGCTCGTCAAATGCCTGTTACCAACGCCAACACCGAAGAAGAAAAAGCCGAACAGTTTACCAAAGCTTTGTCAGCTGCGTTGCGTTCCGACCCCGATGTTATTATGGTGGGTGAGATTCGTGCGCTGGCAGCGGCGCAGCTTACATTCCAAGGTGCACTTTCCGGACACGGCATGTGGTCAACGTTGCACGCCAACTCGGCTCCTGCGATTATCAGTCGTTTTCGCGATATGGGTGTTGACGACTTTAAGCTTCAAGACCCCGAACTTATTAAAGGGCTTATTTCGCAACGCTTATTCAGGAAACTTTGTCCGCATTGTCGTGCATCGGTTAAAACGCGCCAAGACGATCCATCATTTAAGCGTTTGCAGGCGGCTTTGGGTGATTTTGGGGTTGAAAACACATATATTCGCGGTGAAGGCTGCAAGTTTTGTAATGGTTTGGGTATTAAAGGACGTATGTGTGTTCCCGAAATTATTTTACCTGATGCAACATTTTTGAACCTGATGTTAAAAGGCGAAACCAAAAAAGCCATTGATTACTGGACATCGGATTTAAATGGGCGCACACTAAAAGAAGCAGCTATAGAACGAATGCTCAAAGGATTTATTGATTTGGATGAAGTTGAACGTTGGTGCGGTTTGTTGGATCAACGTCCGGCATATTAAAATTAAGAGGAAAAGGTTATGGAAAGAGACGATATCAGTGGCAGAGAACGCAATAGCCAACTTGAAAATGCGATGAAAAACTTAAACGTGGTAGAAGAATACTATGCCCGTTTAATCATCAATTTTTCCAACAAAACCCGTCTTAAATTGTTTCGCAAAATTGCCTCATTATTAAAGAACCGCTTTTCTTTAATGGATGCGCTTGATATGTTATACGATGGTGCTTCGAACGGCGGCAAGAACAAAGGCGAACCTTTAGCTATTGCGATTGTTGCTTGGGGTAAGGCTCTAAACAATGGTAAACCTTTTTCCGATGCGCTGAGAGGTTGGGCTCCTGACCGCGAAAGACTGATGCTTTCGGTTGGAGACACTGCCGATCTTGAAAGTGCGCTCACTAACCTGATTAAAGTTACCGAAGGATCCACCAAGATGATTCGTCCGATTATTGGCGCGGTGAGTTACCCAAGTTTTTTGATGATGATGTCGGTTTTGATTATCTACGCCATTGGAGTCTACATGGTTCCTCCGATGATTGATGCTGCCCCCGGCACACGCTGGACGGGGTTGGCCAGAGACTTGGTTGATGTTTCCGAATGGATTAAAAACAACTGGATTATTGCATTTTCGGCGCTTCCGGTAATAATGGGAACCATTTATTTCACCATATCCATCTGGACGGGGCCGATAAGGGTTCTTTTTGACAAAATACCACCATGGTCGCTCTACAAAACCTTTGTGGGTATTACTTGGCTTTTGGCGCTTGCCGCGTTGATTAAAGGAGGCACACCTGTTTCAACGGCGCTTCGTGCCTTAAGAAAAGATTCCACTCGCTATCTTAAAGAACGCATAGACAAAGCCATGGTTTTCATCAACAATGGTGACAACTTAGGGCAGGCTTTGGCTAAAACCAAACTTGGTTTTCCTGATGAAGAACTAATCAGCGATTTAAAGATTTATTCCGAATTGGATAACTTTGAAGAAGCGATGGACAACTTGGCCAACGAATGGCTTGAGGAATCAGTCTATTCAATTGAAGAAAAAGCCGGAGTTTTAAACATGGTTGCCTTGCTCAGTGTCGGTGGTGTTATTGCTTGGGCGGTTTTGGGAACATTCGAAATGCAAGATCAAATCACCAAAAACATGGGATAGTATAATAATGAACAAAGAACTTAAAGCAAAGTTTTTGAAATTTGTTTCAACCGCTAAAAGCAAATTGTTTTTGTTGAGCGCTGTTTGTGCATTTTTTGTTGCATTGTTTACCTGTTTTGTTATTTTGTTTACGGGTTCGGTTGAGGGTAGTGCGGAAACAGCAAAGGAACTTGTTTTGTTAAATAACAAAATCAGAGAACACTACAAAATGCGACCTGATTTTTGGGGGCTAAACACACAGGAAGTTATTAACAACCGTTTATATTCCGCAACGATTTCATCGGCGGATGGCAAACTTAGCGGCACTTGGGGCAAAGAGATCATCATCGGCAGCGACGAAAGCGGCTCATCCGTAATGCCAACTCAAAAAACCTTTGCTGTAGCCTACAAAGGCTTAAGCAAAGAACGTTGTGTTGCTTTGGCGAGTTCCGAGTTTGAAGAAAACTTTTGGTTTGGTATTGAAAAAATATTAATTTTTTCTGCTGAACAAAAACAATTTTTCCATTGGGGGAGTGACATATTCGGACTTCCTGTTAACAAAAAAGATGTTGAAAAAGTTTGCAAAAACGAAAATATTGTTGTTTTTTTCTTTCAATGATGTATCGTTAACTAAGTTTTAACTGGTTTTTGTTAACATCAAACCAAATAGTTCAATAATTCATGATTCGATTTGTTCTAAACAAACTCTTAAGCCGTTGAAAAATTGAACTTTAATTCAGACATAAAACATGTTAGGGAGATATGTAATGACTATGTTATCAAGGAATGATCAATCCGGTCGTTCAATGGTTGAAATGCTTGGTGTGTTGGCCATTATCGGCGTTTTGTCTGTTGGTGGTATTTCAGGTTATTCAAAAGCCATGGCTAAATTCAAACTCACCAAAGCCCAAGACCAAATTTCCATGTTGTTGATGAACATCAGAACAGCCTATGCTACCAGCCCGAGTTATCAAGACCTGGATTCTACAACGGCAGCAGAATACAACATTGCTCCTAATGATATGGTGGCTGAAGGAGGCAGTGGTAAAGTCTTGAAGGGGGCATTCGGTGGTGATGTTGATGTTGCAGCAATTAGTGGAGCAGAAACATATTTTTATATAACAATGAATGCCTTGGGAAAAGAAGCATGTCGTTCACTTCTCACTTCTGATTGGGGTGCTGATGGTTTGATTTCAATAAATGCGGGGCCGAGCGCAACAGGTGCTGCCGCCGCAGCTACTGACGTAGCTTGCACAGCCGCTGCTCCGGCAACAAATGGGGGAGCAGGCACATGGTGCACAGCGCAATTGCCTGTTAACTTGACAGAAGCAGGTCGCGCATGCTCTGCAGAACGAAACTACATTAGATGGATTTACTACTAATCTGAAAACAGATACATATCTCCAAGTTCAAAAAGGCTGAAAATCAAATTTCAGCCTTTTTCTTTTCTCTTAAAATTAAGGGAAGAATAATTTAAACAGTCATGCCTTGAGTGAGCGAAGCAAACGAAATCAGGCATCTTCGAATTTTTTAACATTTAGAATTGTAAAATTTCTACTTTTTCTTTAAAGTTAGAAAAAGAGAAAATCCCCTCTCTTAATTTTAAGAGAGGGTTAGGGTGAGTTTAAACAAACAATGAATCACAATTTTATATTAAGTAAAGCAA
>JAZLEQ010000037.1:0-5805 GCA_045615365.1 Alphaproteobacteria bacterium | reverse complement strand
GATTCGAACCTCTGACCCACAGCTTAGAAGGCTGTTGCTCTATCCAGCTGAGCTACGAGACCATTGCTATTATAAAAAAAATGGTCGGGACTATAGGATTCGAACCTACGACATCTTGCTCCCAAAGCAAGCGCTCTACCAGGCTGAGCTAAGTCCCGTTCTAACCGGACCTTTGCAATTTAGCAAAAAAAATTTTTTTTGCAAGATATTTTTTTATTATTAAATTGTTTTTTTCAACATCATTTACAACCTTGCCCTATAATTATATTTTGTAACCTAAAAGAGTAAAAAGCCCATGCCATAGGGAAGAGCCTTTCGTTTGAAAAAAACACTTTAAAATTAAACTTACAAAGGTTTATTCCCAATTTTCAACAAACTGATTTCAGCCGGAGCGAAAAAGCGCATTTGCGGTCCCCATTGACCAGCTCCACGCGATACATAGAGCTTTGCTTTTTCATCTAAATCATACAATCCTGCCACATATTTATTCTGCCAATAGACCATAAACATAAATGGAAAAACTTGTCCGCCATGAGTATGTCCGCTCACTTCTAAATCAAAGTTGTTTTTACCGAAATTAAAAGGCGCATGCGACATCAAAATTTTATACTGTTCATTGTTTGATTTTGCAAAAGTTTCTTTCAAATCCGGTTTTATTCCTATTCTGCCGGAAATACGCACATCCGGAATTCCTCCGACAAACAAATCATCTCCTAAGCTTACTCCGTCATTTTCCAAAAAGATAAATCCCAAACCGCTCAAAGCTTTAGTCGTTAGTTTATAACTACGATATATTTCGTGATTTCCTGTAACAAAAAACACACCGTTTTTAGCTTTTAGCCCCTTAAGAATATCCAATTGTTTGTCAATGCGCCCTAAATTATCATCAATCACATCGCCGACAAGTAATATTGCATCAGGATTAAGTTCGTTAACCTTTTTAACAATTCCTTCAAGTTTTTTTGTTCTCAATGAACGGTGTAAGTGTAAATCAGGCAATAAGACAATTTTTTTCTCTTCTTTAACCTTTTCCGAAAAAATCTCCACATTTTTAACATTCGGCACTTTAACACCCTCATAAAGTGCGTAAATTCCGCAAACAAATGCCAGTATTATAGTAATAATATTAATTTTCATCAAATCAGGCGATTTAATCGGGTTAAATTTATCGGAAACAAAATGCAAAACTGTCCAAACAAGGTCTCGCACGAAGGTAATCATCAACAAAATACCCGCAGTTATAAAAATAAAATACATCACATAACGATAAAGATTATAAAATTTTCCCAAATATGCCTCATATTGAAAACCTGTTAACAGCGGAATAAGACCGATACCGAAGCAACACAAAAACAATCCTGTTTTAACAAAAGCGTTCATTTCAAAAAAAGCCACATAACGCAAAAACAACATCATTCCTATTGTCATACCGACAATAAACGAAAACAACGACCAAAGCGACATTTTACCTCTCATCTTCACAACCTGAAATTTTCAATCTTTCTTCTGCGAGCATCACAAACTCATCATTCAGTTCAAAACCCACAAATTCTGCACCGCAACAAACCGCAGCCACACATTCCGATCCGCTTCCGGCAAAAGGAACCAAAACCTTTGTTTTGCCATTTTTATTTAAAGCTGCTTTAATCAATTTTTCAGTCAATTCCAAAGGTTTTTGCGTCGGATGAATAATCAATTCATGTTTCTGGTGCAAAGTCCTATCTTTAGCATCAATAAGCTTTTTGCACGTTTTGCAATAAATAGCACGTTCTTTTAAGGAAGCACCTCCAGCCAAAGTTGAAACCGAGATCACATCACGGGGCAGGGCTCCGTTTTGGTGAGCATTATAAACGGTTTCTTTTCCTGAGCCAAAACGTCCTTTAGTTCCGTTTCTTATTTTTCCTGCCGAATTTTTCAAAAAAGCATCGCTATAAGGCTCTCTAACATCATCGCGATTAAAATGAGGCTTTTCTTTCCAGCATGCAATAATTGCCTCGTGGCTTCGTTGCCAAAAATTAAGCTTTGGCACATTTTTATTGGTATAATGCCATATCAACCATCTTTGTTTATCAACATCAATCAAAACTGACAAACGTGCCAAAATCTCACTAAACCCGTAAATATACATAGTTCCTGTCGGCTTTAACACTCTAAAAGCTTCTTTAATCCATTTTTCCGACCATTCAATATATTTATCCAAAGGCATACAATCAGTTTTGTTTCCGAAATCTTTTCCTATATTATACGGAGGGTCTGCAACAACAATATCAACGGAATTATCTTCCATTTTTTTCATTCCCTCAATACAATCCGAATTATATATTTTATTTTTTGCCATCAATTTGTTCCATAAATGTTTTTTTTTGAAATTTTAATTAATACCGACAAAAAAGACAAGCAAGAAAATAATTAACTTGATTTTTTTGGGATTATATTATTTTATATGAAAAAAATCATAACATTTGAGAGAAAACATGCGTCAATTCCAACGAAAAAAAGAAGATTTCATCTGCGAACATTGCAGACAAGAGGTTAAAGGCAACGGCTATACCAATCATTGTCCGAACTGCCTTTATTCCAAACATGTTGATATCAACCCCGGCGATAGAGCAGAGGACTGTGGCGGACTTATGGAACCTGTGGAATTAGAACAAAAAGACGGCAAATATATCATCGTTCACAAATGCCAAAAGTGCGGTTTCATCCGTCGCAACAAGGTTTGTGAAGAAGATAACTTTGAAGAAGTCTTAAAACTTGCCAAACTCAAAGTTGAAAGCTTAAAACGTCAATAATCTTTTCATCATTGGAGCGGCAATTTTTGGCTCGCCAGTCCGAAACTGTTTGTTTGCACAAAAGTAACAATAGTAACTACACGGTTAATTACTCCGTCGTCATAATTCTTTCATTTAAAGTATTTAAAAATAATTAAAGGAGAAAATTTTTATCAACTTTCTCCTTTAATCTGACAATTTATTTTTTATTTATTAGCCTTTTTTTCTTTTTTGTTTGTTTTGGATTTAATATTGATTTTTTGCTTTTTGTTCTGCTCGCTATTAGTTTTTGGCAAGTTAACTGTCAAAATTCCGTTATTATAATCAGCCGTCACTTTACTAAGTTCCAAATCCCACGGAAGGGAAATTGTGCGGCTTACTTTTCCATATGAAATTTCCGAAAAATATCCTCCATTTTCCGATTTTTCCATATTTTCATGTTTTTTCTCACCGCTGATAGTCAAATATCCGTTTGCCGAAATTTCCAAATCAATATCCTTAACATCAACCCCCGGAATTTCTGCAGTAACTAAAACATTATTCTTTTTTTCCGAAACCTCAATTTTAGGCTCCATATAACGCAATTCCGGATTATGTGAAACATCAATCATATTAAACAATGAATCGATGAGGTTGCTGCCCAAAAATTTTTGTCTGTAGGGAAGGGTGTTTTTTTTAGAAGTTGTCAAATTATTTTGCATTGTAAAATCTCCTGAAATAATTAGAATCCACACAATGCAGATAATCAAAAATTTTTCATTTTCAATTATATTAAGAAAAAAAATAAAATATCGCCCGTTTTTTTTCATTTAAACACGATTATATGTTTTGTCATCACAATTATTAACGGGGAGAAAACAAGTGAATGTAAAAAGCGAAAATGAATCTAAAATCTACAACATAAACAAAGATTATCGCATTGTAAGAATCAAGGGAAACAAATGCTCCTTATTTTTCAAAAACTCGCAAAATGCACTACTTGCATCATTAGAAGGTTGCAACGACCATTTCACATCAATTCTCATATCCGATACCGGAGAACTTTCCGATTTGGAAAAAAAATACCTATTTTCTTTTATTAAAGCACAAAATTTTCGCATTTCAAAAGAGGTAGCCGGTGTTTTAGGTATTTCGATTATAAAACATGTTGATGGCAAAGAAGAATACCTGACCGAAAAACAAATCAAAAAAAGAATAGAAAAGGGAATTGATTTTGCCAAAATTTATACCGGCAAATTAAACTCCTACACAGTAAGAATTCCGGCAGATTCCAAAGACACTCATTTTGATTTCACCAATGCTGAAATTTCACGCATTTTAATTGCCGAAAACAACAATATAACCGTTGATTTGCGCGACAACAAATATATTGAAACCATATCTGTCGCCGACAATTTTTTTGGCACTGTAAACTTATCACGTTCAAATATAGAAAGCGTTTTTTTAGGCAATCGCTGTCGTTGTAATTTAAACTTAAGCGACAGCAAAAAATGTCTAAATCTTCAAATAGGTGATATCTTTAGCGGTAACTTAAATATAAATAACAGTTGTTTATACTCATTTAGTGTAGGATATTATTCCTATGCCGACATTTTATTATCCAACAATCTGGTCAAAAAATCCATAGAAATCGGCGATTCTTTTCGCGGCAGTGTCTATGCTGACAATCAAAGTTGTGAACTCTTAAAAATCGGTGATGATTGTAAAGGCGAAGTCAGAATAAGCAACCAAATTACCGCTGCCGGAATTGAAAAATTGGAAATAGGGCACGACTTTGGCGGCACATTAAACTTTTCCGGCGACGAAAGCATTACCGAAGTTGAAATCGGCGACAAAAACTCTGCCCAAATTAAAGCCGGATTCTCAAAAGCTTTAAGCAAAATGAAAACCGGCAAATATTTTAGCGGAAACATTGAATTAAACAATTCTGAAATTAAAGAAATTTTCATCGATAAATATGCTTCAGGCAAACTTGAAGTTTTCGATTGTTATAATTTGAAAAAAATTCATGTTCCTGCAGATAATCGTTTAGAAATTATCGGCAATAATTCACCGGAAATCATCAAGAAATATCCCGTGGAACACAGACATGCATTTGCGTTGGAAACCATGCAAGCTCCAACCCCTTTATACAAAAAAATATATAAAGATATTCAAAACTTATTTCCTTAAAAAAAGTTACAATTTTATTACAAAAAGCTTGTTATTCCGATTCAAATGTGCTATAATCAAACTATAAAGCAAACCTCAACTCATGGAGGCTATTATGATGAAGACAGATAAGAATCGCGGACAAATATTTTTGAGTAAAATGCAGGAATGTATTAACTCAAAAGAGCAGATTTTCAACACTTTGTTTGAAGCTTGTGGCTGTGGAGAAAATGTAAACACCAAACATGTTTTTTTCCAAGAAGTTATCATTAAATTTAACGCATCAAAAGCTAAAGCTGTCATTGAAAAAAACCTTCCTTATGTAACAGAAAGTCATTTTATTGATGTCGCCATATATGCATATATGAAAGCAGGGTTTAACATCAAAGACTTTGATGCAGACTTAAATAAATATAAAATCAATTGCGAGTTTGCTCACATGCCGGCAAAAAAGTGTGTTGTTAGCTACGCCGAAGCTTAAAAAAAGAAAAAATAATAAACATTTGAAACACTACTGTTTTTTTATAATGGTAGTGTTTTTTTGTTAATTATTTTTAAACCATTTAAATGAGATAATATCATAGAATAAGGATAGAAATTTATCCGTTTTATGTAACGAAAGTATGAGGAAACACAGGAGTGTTGCAAGGATTGAGACATAGGCTTTGTAAGCATTTAGGCTCTTTGCGAGGAGGAATCGCAAAGGGTTTTTGTGTCTCGAATCGTTTTACCCCCCCCTACATTTCTAAGGCTTTGCGCCGAAAGCGAGGTGAGCTGTGAGTAGCATCACCTTAACCGCATCGATGAGAACGAATTTAGCGTCGCTTAAAACAATCGCGACACAGATGAACAAGACCCAAAACATTCTCTCAACCGGCAAGAA
>JAZLEQ010000036.1:0-47665 GCA_045615365.1 Alphaproteobacteria bacterium | reverse complement strand
TTGCTTTACTTAATATAAAATTGTGATTCATTGTTTGTTTAAACTCACCCTAACCCTCTCTTAAAATTAAGAGAGGGGATTTTCTCTTTTTCTAACTTTAAAGAAAAAGTAGAAATTTTACAATTCTAAATGTTAAAAAATCCAATTGAGATTTGTAATTTCGTTCGCTACGCTCTCTCAAGGCATGACAGTTTAAAGTTATTGTCATCGCTTGAGCGAGGAACGAGCGAAATAAGCGATCTTCGATGTATTTAAACTAATTCGAAGATGCCTTATTTCACTCAGGTATTTCATACCTTCGTTCAAGGCATGACATTTAAGAGAGTGCGCTTGGACTACGCGTTTCAAGGCATGACATTTAAGGGAGCGCGCTTAAACTACGCTCTCTAAAAGCGCATGACAGGTTAATTAAAATTAAGGGAAGATAAGAATTTCCCTTAAAATTAAGTAAAAAGACAAGTCGGTTTGATTAGCTCTTAAGGTATTGTTCTTCAAGTTTTCGTATCTTGTCACGGTAGGAAATGGCTGTTTCAAAGTCTAGGTTTGATGCTGCTTCAAGCATTAATTTGTTATATTCATGTATGGTCTTATCGATGTTTTTATCGGAAATAGTGATATCGTTTGTTTTGTTGGCAAAATTTTGTTCTTGAATGGAATCGGATATTTTTTTCTTTACACTTTGCGGCGTTATGCCGTTTTTGATATTGTATTCAATTTGTTTTTTACGACGGCGTTCGGTCTCGTCAAGGGCTTGTTTTATTGAACCGGTTATTTTGTCGGCATATAAAACAACGCGTCCCTCAATATTGCGGGCTGCTCGTCCGATTGTTTGAATTAATGAACGGGTTGAACGCAAAAAACCTTCCTTGTCGGCATCGAGAATGGCAACCAGTGAACATTCCGGAATATCTAAACCTTCTCTTAAAAGGTTGATGCCTACCAAAACATCAAATGTTCCTAAACGTAGTTCCCTTATGATTTCTATGCGTTCTAAAGTATCAATATCAGAATGAAGATAGCGGACTTTTATGCCTGCTTCGTTCAGATATTCGCTTAAGTCTTCGGCCATTTTTTTGGTTAAAGTTGTTACCAAAACGCGATTGCCTTTAGATATTGCTTTTTGGCATTCGTCTAGCAGATCGTCAATCTGATTTTCGGCCGGTTTTACAATACACAGCGGATCAATAAGGCCTGTGGGACGGATGATTTGTTCGCAAAAAGCGCCTTGAGTTTGTTCAAGTTCCCATTCTCCGGGAGTGGCGGAAACAAAAATTGTTTGACGGCGCATATTATCCCATTCATCAAATTTAAGCGGGCGATTGTCAACACAAGATGGAAGACGAAAGCCGTATTGGGCAAGAGTGCTTTTGCGATTGAAGTCTCCACGAAACATTCCGCCGATTTGCGGCACAGATACATGACTTTCGTCAATGAATAAGATGGTGTCTTTGGGGAGGTATTCAAACAAAGTCGGAGGAGGGGATCCTGCAGGGCGACCTGTTAAATAGCGTGAATAGTTTTCAATCCCTTTGCAATGACCGGTTGATTCAAGCATTTCAATATCAAATCTGGTGCGTTGTTCTATGCGTTGAGCCTCCAGAAACTTGTTTTCGGTGTTAAAAACTTCAAGTTGATCTTTGAGTTCTTTTTTTATTTCGCAAATTGCTTGAGAAATTGCAGGACGAGGTGTTACATAGTGATTCGCCGGATATACGGTTATTTGTTGAAGACCCGCCAAACGTTTTCCTGTGAGACTGTCAATCTCGTCAATTTTTTCAATTTCATCGCCAAAGAATGATACCCTCCAAGCTTTATCTTCATAGTGAGCAGGAAAAATATCCAAAGTGTCGCCTCGGACTCGAAAAGTTGAACGAATGAAGTTTTGTTGATTGCGTTCGTATTGAAGTTCGGTAAGGCGCGAAAATACTTCTTTGGGAGATATTTCTTGCCCTGCCTTTAACGGAAGTGTCATCGCGGCATAGGAGTCAACATCGCCCAAGCCATAAATACATGAAACAGAAGCAACTATTATGACATCGCGGCTTTCCAAAAGAGAACGTGTGGCTGAGTTGCGCATGCGGTCAATTTGTTCGTTGATGGCAGAATCTTTTTCAATATATGTATCTGTTTTGGGAACATAGGCTTCCGGTTGGTAATAGTCGTAATACGAAACAAAATATTCAACATGATTTTCCGGAAAAAATTCTTTCATTTCGTTGTAGAGTTGGGCGGCCAATGTTTTGTTGGGGGCCATTATTAAAGCCGGACGAGATGTTTGTTCTATGACTTTGGCCATGGTGTAGGTTTTGCCGGAACCGGTTACTCCCAAAAGAACTTGGTCTTTGATGCCGTTGTTTAGTCCTTGAACTAATTCTTCAATGGCATGTGGTTGGTCACCGGAAGGTGAAAAAGGTGAATGAAGCTTAAATATGCTATTCATTTGGCGTTTCAGGGCTTTCTTCCAATTGTTGTGTGTAGAATTTTGCAAAATCGTTGAATTGCTTGATATCGTTGATTATTGAACGAATGGAAGTAATGTCAATTTTTTCTTTTTCAAGGCTGTTGGTTAATAAATTAAAGCTGCTGCTGTATGGCGTGTTGTCAAAATAAGGGGCAAATTTGTTGCGAAGACGAACTAATACAGTGTTTTTACCTGCTTGTTTTAAGGACAGAGCCCAATCAAGAATATAGTTTATTTGCTCGGTTGATAGTTTTTCACCGGGGGTGGGTTCTTTAATAAGTTCTTTGATTGTGTTGGATGCTTTATCCCAGTCTTTGGCATTCCAATAAATTTCAAATTTGTATAAGATTGCGTTCTTGCTATAGTCATCTTCAAGTAAGGCTAAGGCCTCAGCATGGTTGCCCAACATGTTTTGAATGCGTGAGTATAAAATGCGGCGCGGATTGGTGGTTTCCGGCGTCAGGTTGTCAAATTCGGTTCTTTTCAGGTAGGACATTGCTTCCGCCGGATTATTATTAAATAATGCAATTACAGCTAAACGCGAGCCGACACGAGCTTTCGTTTCGTTGTTAATTCGCGGTTCTAACATCATGGTTTGTAGTATTTCTTTTGCGCGGTCCAATAAATCGATGGCAACAAGGCGGTCGGCAAATTTTAAGGTCATTAGAAAGTGATTTTTGCTTTTTTGTGACAGCCATTTAAAATCGTTGTATAAAGCTATGGATTTGATTGAATCCATGTTTTCATCGGCCAAGTTGCCTAAAAAGATGTCTTCAAAAATTTTGATCATTTTTTTCTCAACAGTTTTTTTGCGGTTGTCGTTGAGCATTTCAAATTCTTCGCTGTATATGCGAAGTGCGTTGTAATAATCTCTGTCTTTGAGGTAGAAATCGCCTAATTTTTGTAACAGCCTTATTTTAAATTCATCTTCTCCCCATGCAAAGCGAAGCTTTTCAAGTTCGTTAATGGCTTCTTTGGTGGAAATAAACTCGACCATTTGACTTAAAATAGTGTGGTTTAAACGAGCATAGGCCGAAAACATTGTGGACGGGGAATTGAAAAGAGATTGATATTCTTTGATGGCGTTGCGAATATAGCCTTGCATTTCAAGCTTTTGGGCGGTTAAATAGCTGATTTGCGGAGATAAATCGCGCAAGCGATCGGGAACGGATATGAGAATATCAATGAAGTTTTGAGATGACAAATCGTCGCCTGTGGCTATGGCGTTGCGGGTGGCGATAATGGCTATTTCATCTTTGATTGCTTGCGGATAGTCTTTAATTATGCCGATATGTGTGAAAATGGTGGAGTTGTATTCTTCTTTGTATTCGGAAGCACTTTTGGCTATTGTAAGCCAAAAAAGTCCTTCAGTTGAGGAAGCAATAGTTCCTTGAGAAAAATCTTTTATTGCGTCTTTATAACGACGAGCCAAAAAATTTGCCATGCCGGAAAGAGCGTAAAAACGATCGGTCTTACTTTCGGGAATATCGGCTTTGCGCATTTGGTTTAAAATATAGATGGCGTTGGTGCCTAATCCGTTGTATATGTAGTATTGAACAAGTTTAAAGCGGAGATTGTTTTTTTGGTCCATGGGAGAGGTTAGAATTTGTTTTTTTATGTTGTCGCTTGCTTCTACTAAATTTTGTTCGAGTAGTTGTTTACCGACATCTAAGCTGAAAGTGTTGCTTTGATTTTTTTCTTTTTCCATAAACCTTGATTTTTGTTGACGTTTAAGTGAGTCAAGGTCGCTTGAAATATTGAGACTTCTGCCGATTGCTTTCATGGTTATACCGGAATTACCGCGATTGATTGCAATATCCGGTGTGTTTATTACAAAAGCCAAACCTTGTATCGTGGGCAAAATGTCAAAGTCAGGGTAGCGATAATTTGTGTTAAAACCAAGACCTAGTTCGGATGTGGTGATGATTGAGATGATATCGCCTATCTCCGGATCGAGCATGGATAAAACATTGCCTGTTTTATCTGTCGGGATGAAAAGATATGCATTTTTTAAGCTGTCGTATTGGGTGAAAAATGTGAGATTCTTGTTAGAAAATTTTGGCGGTTTGCCGGTGAAAAGGTCAACAATCCAAAGCAAACCCTCTTTTCTGATTGAATATTGAACACCGGGAGCCGGTTCAATTACAACAATGGTGCCTGCCGGATGTGGCAGCGTGTAGATTTCTTTGGCCATGTGTTTGGCTTCGCTTTTTAAAGTGTTGATATCCAAGCGGTTGGGTTTATCAAATGCAATCCATATTTTGCCGTTGCGTTCAAAACTGGCAATGTTTACCGGTGCATTCCAAACAAAACGAACACTGACAATTTCTTCATGGTTGCTTTCTTTGGCTTTATGGTTTTGACTGGTGTTGTAGAATACGGGAGACAAGGGAATTTGATTTATTCCAAATTCACGGTTATCTGTTTCGGTGTTTTCTTGAGAAAATGCAAAAGACGAAGTGCCGCATAAAAAAGATGCGGCAAGTAAAAGAACGGTTGTTATGTTTGTTTGCTTTTTCAATTTTTTTCTTTTATCAGTTAAAAGTTGTTACCTATGAGTTTGGCGGTTATTGCTTGAGCTTGCTGTGCGGTCATCTGCGAGATGATTGCCGATGATGACGACGGTTTCATTCCTTTTAAGATGGCCACGCTTATTTCTAAATCCATTGTGTCAAAAATGCGAGCGGCATCTTTGGGTTTCATGGATGTGTAGAGTTTGGTTAAAGCATCAATATTTTCTTGTTCTTTTTGTGAATATTGATTGATAAGTTTGCTTAAACGTTGTTCGTATTCGCTAAGTTGCTTAATTTTTTTATCTATTTCATCTTCGGCTACTTTCAGTTGAATGGCTCGTTTGTCAATTTCTTTGGCGCGGATATCAAGTGCTTCTCGTCTTTCGGCAAGGTCTTGTAATATGAGGATTTCCGAAGAAGAAAAAGTTCCCGATTGCGATGAGACGGAGGTGGTTTTTTTATCGCCTTTTTCAAGAATTTCAGTGAGTTGTTTGGTTTCTTCGTTGGCTTTTTCTTCGGCTTGGGCCTGAGATGCCGAAATGGTGATTTTTTTGTTTTCGGTTTGGCGATAGAGGTCGTAAACCGTATTTATCTTTACACTTAAAGACAGGGCGGATGCGAATATGAAAATCGGAAGAATACGAAATTTTGTTTTAATTTTTTGCATTTGTCGTTCTCTTATTTAATTGATCGTAAAGCTTTGAGCAGTTCCAATTCGGCGGCCGCTCTGTCATCGAGTTTTTCTTCGTTGTTTGAAGGTTTTTCCGAAGAATTTTGATTGGAAGTGATGTTGCGTGATGTGCTGATGACATTCTCAAGACGGTCGGCAAGACTGTCGGCGCGTTCGTTGATGAACAACAAATCGTTTTTAAGTTCTTTGGCACTGTCAACAACTTCTTTTAAGTCTTCGGATGAATTTTGGGTGACAGATTTGAGTTTGGGAATTGAATTCTCGGCCTTAAAAGTTGCTTCATTAAGTGATGAAACAAGTTGTGCCAAAGAATTTTGATTTTGGCGCAACAAATTAAGGCTTTTGTTTAGGCGATAGGCGTAAATGATGGTGGGAACCAGTAAAACGATGATTATAAGGTTGATGATTAATTCCAAATTAGTCATTTTTGCCGGCCTTTCCGTTAACTTTTATCACTACATTATTGTCTTTTCTTCCCATTGTTCCATTGAATAAGGGAACGTCGCCGCAATATACGGAAATGTTGTCGTGAGGGGATATTTCGAGCGGAAGAAATGAACCTTTTTGCCATTTAGAAACATTGCTTAAAAGAGTTTCGGTTTCGCAAATTACGGCTTTAACTTCAACATCGGTATCCCAAAGTTGAGACATGAGGTGGTTTTCCCAAATAGTGTCGCGACCTAAGCGTTCGCCCATAAACATCTGAAGCAGAAGTTCGCGCACAGGTTCGAGTGTGGCATAGGGGAACATGAGATCAATGCGACCTCCGCGATCTTCCATATCTACTCTGAGGTGAGCGACAATTACGGCATTTGACATGCGAGTGATTGTTACGAATCGGGGGTTTGTTTCCATTCTTTCAAAGAGAAAGCCGACTGATGTGATGGGGTCAAATGCGGTTGAAAGGTCACTTAATATGATTTGGATGATTTCTTTTAAGATGTTGAGTTCAATCAGGGTATAGGGACGGCCATCAATGCGCATGGCTGCCGTTCCGTGGCGCCCTCCCAAAAGAACATCAACCATGGAATAGATGAACGAGCTGTCAAGCGACATGATGCCATAGTTGTCCCATTCATCGGCTTTGAATACGTTTAATAATGTGGGGAGAGTGAGCGAGTCGATATATTCTCCAAAACGCATTGATTCAATTGAATCAAGGGATACTTCAACGTTGTCTTGAGTGAAGTTTCTTAAAGAAGTGGCCATTAAACGAATGAGACGGTCAAAAACGATTTCAAGCATGGGCAAACGTTCGTAGGAAACCATGTTTGAATTTAAGATGGCTTGCACGCCGTTCTTTTGCGATGAATATGACGAATCGTCTCCCGAATAGCCGAGTAACGAGTCGATCTCTTCTTGATTCAGGTTACGAGAATCTTTGTTTTCCGTTTCTTGATTTTCGCCGTTGTTATCAATCACGTTGATTAATCCTTTTCTTTTTGTGGTTCTAATTCAAAAGTTCTGAAATTTAAGGTTTTTATTTTAACCGGATAGGTAGAAAGGTTTATACGGTAGAGTAGTTCTTCTTTGAGCCAATACAGTCCGGCAGATCCTTCAACTTCGTGAACCGAAAGTTCAATGGTGTGAGATATGATGATGTCGGTAAGACGGGGGAGAATCGCTTCAATTGTTTTGAGGTCTTCGATACTTGAAAGTTCGAGGTTTATTTTCATGTTAAGATGATGGGGAGTGTGTTCTTTGTTTATGATTGTTTTGATTTCGGGCAGATCGTATAGGACAGTGACGGTTTCGTTGCTGTTTTTGACTACATTGTATGAACCGTTGAATGATTCTAAGTTGTTGTTTATGGTGAAATAGATGCCGACTGATAAGCCGATGACAATGAGAATCGGCAGCAAAACAAGGATGAGTTTTTTGCGGCTTAGCGACGGTTTTTCACTAAGTTTTTCAATGTCTTCGTCTTCGTTGTCTTCTATCATAAACAAAATGCTCCGATTTATTTTTTTGAACCTGAGTTGTTGTTATTCTAACGTATAAATTTAATAAATAAATGTAAATTTGCCACTTATTAAATGTTTTAATAAAAAAAGGAAAAAAGTAATAATTTAATATATTTGAAACAAATTGTATGTTATAATGTAGTAAAATTGACCTTGGAAGGATTTTTCGGGCATGTATATTTGGGTGGTTTTAACAACTTTTTTGGCAATGTTGGCAGCGTATGCGCTTCCGATCAGGCAAGATGCGGACAAAATTATTGATGTTCCGATTGCCGAAGCGCAGATTGTTAAGCTTGTTGTGAGGCAAAAAGCGGTTTTGGAATATATGCGTATGAATGCATGGCCGTTTTGGGGCGACCAATATGACGGAAAAGTTAATTATGAAACCGGGGCGGTAGATGCTGAAAAATATGAGAATTATATGACGATTTCGTATAAGGATGTTGGCGATTATATTTCCCAGATTTATTGCCTGCAGGACGAAAAAACGGTTGTCAGATATGGTGTTGATTCATGCAAAAGGTTGCCGGAGGAACATATTTGGAGAGTTGTTCTTACATATGGACCAATTCCGGAAAAATGGCAAAGTTTTTTGAAAAAAAACGACGGAACCTACAAGGTGAGACCGAGTGCGGATTTTGTGAGAGCCTTGCGTGCTCACTTTGTTAATACGGAAGAAGTGGGGTATGTGGAAAAAGATAGCCCTTATATTGTGAATTATGAACAAAGAAAATTTGTAATTCCTGATCCAATATGGAATGATACAACAGGAATACAAGCTTGTTTGAACACATATGGAACATGTTTGGCTTATATGATTTGGCGGTAGAATAGGAGAACGACTATGGGAAAGTTTGATTTTAAGGAAAGTATGCAGAAAGGTAGTATGATGGTTGAGGCATTGGCTATGCTCGGCCTGATTACTATGGTTACTCCTATTATATATAAGAAGGCGGCTGAGCGAACAACCGAATTGCAAGATATTAATGTGGCAACACAGATGCGTATGGTGAGTAATGCGGTGGATGAGTATATAAGTGATAATTATCGTTCAATTACAGAAGGCGAAGGGGTGGAAGGTGTTACCAAAATTGCTGTTGAAGGAGAAAAGCTTAATAAATTGAAAGAATATTTGCCTCAGGGTTTTGATACGTCAAAGTCTAAGCTTTTTGATGATTATGAGATTTCAATTGTGAGAAAAAATGTTAAGGATAAGAATGACAATCTTCATTCGGTGTATACTTCAGCGATTTTGGCTCCGTTGAGAGATGATATGACGATTATGCGTTCGAACAAAATTGCATCGATGATCGGGGCAAACGGAGGCGTTTACAGAGGCGGTAGTGATAAGAAGGTTGAAGGTTCGCAAAATGCTTGGGTAGGAAAATTAGATGACTACGGTTTGGGAGGAAGCAGCCCTAAAGAGGGAAGCTTGATGGTTATTTCCACTAATGCTATTGCTTCGGCAAAAGGCGATGTGACATCTGATGAAGCTCTGTTCAGAATTGCGGACGGGAGTGATGGCGGACCGGAAAGTAAAAACCGTATGCAGACCGAGCTTTATATGGGCGGTAATACGGTTCGTGAAATTGTGAGCTTGATTGCCAAATCGGGTACTCCTCAGATTATGGTCGGTGGGCCGGACCCAACAGACCCCGGAACAGGCCAAACAACCGGATTGTTGGTTCAGGGGGCTACTAATTTGAATGATGCATTAACTCAAGAAGGCGGCGCGGTCAGTTTTACGCATAAGGGGTTTACCGCAACTACACAAGAAAATGATGCAACTGTAATTAAGTCAACAGGAACTGGAAAAATAGAATTGCAAGCAACAGATAGTGGGGCAATTAATATTGAGTCGAAAAAAGGTGCACTTAATGTTGAAGCGAAAGAAGCCGATGTTACGGTTAAGGCTGGGGGAACAGACAAACCCCAAAATGTGGAGATTAGTGCTGCGGGTAAAGCGGTTAATATTAAAGCTAAAAATAGCCATATTTATGTTAATAGTAATAGTAGTGATGAAGGTGGTGGCGGTGCAATTGAAATAAGTTCTACCGGAAAATCTGAATTTATAGGCGGTGATGTTCATTTAACAAGCGTAAATGAGTATATTACCGGCGGAAAAAAACTTGTGTTGACGGATACAACCAATATTGATGACTATCCTGCTAAAGGAACAGTATCAAAATCTATAATTTTGGCAAACGGTATGACAGCCAGAGATGAGGTGATTGTTTTGAAAAATCATTTTTCGGTGGGTGGAGAACCGGGAGATGATGACAATACTGTAGAAATTACCCCGACTTCATCTTATATCGGTAGAGGCGGAACTACGGGGGGCATGGAGGTTACAAATGATTCGTTGGTTGTGGGGAATCCGAATAATACTATGACGATGACCTCCGGAGGAAAATTTGAAGTTGTTAACAGCACAGACAACAAATTGACGATGAGCGGTACTGACGTTGAGTTGGAAAATAAGTATAATAGTTTGACTTATAGCGCTTCTGGTTTGGTGTTGAAAAATCAAGGGGATAATTCAGTGCATAGTCCAAACAGTTTGACTATGACAAAAGGTGGCGGACTTAAATTATCGAGCACCCAGTCGACGAACACCAGCCCGGAAAATTATTTGGAAATGGCCAAAGATGGCGGTAAGGTTACCTTAAAACAAAATGTTAACTCCATTGATATGAACGGGGCAACAAATTTTACGCTTTCGCATAATGGCGGAGCAGCCGGCGGTGCAAAGATTAATATGGCAGGAACAACCTTGACCGCTTCGGTGGATGAAAACACAACTAAGTTTTATGCTGATACCACAAAAATAGGTTTTGAAAACGGAACAAACCAAAGTGCTTATCTGACCAGTGGTGGTGTTTTGAATGTTGATAGTGACAGCTTTATTGCTGATGAAAACGGAATTGCGGTTGGAGTAGATATTAATGCTAAGTCAGTGGAATTGGATGGAAATAGTGTAGGTGTTGTTATTAGAAGAGAAGGTTATATTGAAATTAAAGCACCAACCGGCACTAACGCATCAAACGGATATATCAAAGCTCGTAGGTTGGTGAGTGATGTGGCTTATCCGACAGAAGCAGCTTTTGATGGTTATACTGTAGACGGAAGTACCCCTACTAAAGGATATGACTTCTATCAAGTGAATCCGGCTTATACTTCGGTGATGAATGATATTAAATTAGCTACACGCGGTGGGGCAAGATTGAGTGATATTTTGCCTGATTATATTAATAAAGGTATGTATGTGGTGGATAATACTTATGATAATGCGACTGTTGGTGCTTGGGCTATAACTGTAGGAAGCGGTGATAATGCTGTGGATTATGGAAAACATGAATTGGTCACATCCACGACGATTGATGAATGTGAGACTGCAAATTGTGTGGCAAGTCCGTGGATGGGGTATATTCCGGCTCCGCAATGTCCGAAAAATTATGCAAAAGCAATAACATTGACACCTTTCCGTTGGCGAATGGCAGAAGTTTTTGCCTTGTATGATAATACGAAAGATTGGTCGGAAATTGTCAGTGATGATACGAGTTATCGGAATGCACTCACTGATAGTAAGGAATTTGTTAAGTATTTTCAACAGCCGAATGATCCGGCAAAAGCAATGTTTAAGTTAGCATCCGGATCTGATGCGTCATCAAATGATCATACACACGATGTTGAAGGTGATCATCCGGTTACTTTCCAAACAAATACATGGTTGAATACAGCTATTCCTCTTGTGTATAAAGATAATGAATATGGCGTTCATGGAAGTTTTATAGGATGGCATGCGGTTATGGGCTTTATTTATAAACCTGCACATTATGATGCTATGGTTAAGGATGCTAAGTTGTGGACTGATGCTTCCGGTAATCCAACCGGAGAATATCCGGAAGATGGAATATTGTGGAATATATTTCCTGTTTATGTGCAAGACAATGCGGCAATAGCCAGTGTCTATTGCTATTTTGAAAGACATCCGATAACCAGCGGAACAGAAAGAAAATGGAATTGGGGCGCACCGGTTTACAAATATGATCAGTTGCATAATTTCAGAGGAGGCAATGTTAAAAATACTACAGTAGGTGACGCTGCCGGACTTTCTAATAACGATTTGAATGATCCGACATTAGGATATGACGATGCATGGTAGTTTGGATAAGTGAGAAAAAAAGCGCCTTTAATAAGAAAGGCGCTTTTTTTTGGAGGTGATGTGTTTGAAAAAAATGTTTTTTAAATATCGGCAATGATTTGCATGGAGATGATTTCATCCGGTGAAGAGACCTCGCCGTTGGCGCCGTTGCCTTTTTTTATTTGGTCAACAAATTCCATTCCCGATGTTACTTCGCCCCATACGGTGTATTGGCCGTTTAGCCATGGGCAATCGGCAAAGCAGATAAAAAATTGGCTGTCAGCTGAATCGGGGAACATTGAGCGAGCCATGGAAACTGTGCCGCGTTTGTGAGGTGTGGTGTTGAATTCGGCTTTAAGTTTTTTGCCTGAACCACCCATGCCGGTTCCGTGCGGGCAACCGGTTTGTGCCATGAATCCATCAATAACACGATGAAATTTGAGGCCGTTGTAAAATTCCATGCGCACAAGTTCTTTGATGCGTGCAACATGATTTGGAGCAACTTCGGGTAACATTTCAATTACTACGTTGCCATATTTTAATTTTAGCAAAATTGAGTTTTCAGGATCGTTAACCGAAAAAGAATGTTTAATTTTTTTTGCTCGGCTCTCGCTTTGAGCAAGTTGCTTGGTTTCGTCTTTGGGAAGAGTTTTGGTTTTTTTATCGCTTATTTTTTTTGTTTGAGAATCTTTTATTTGTTTGGTTTCAGACATTTTAATCTCCTTTTGATATTGTCATATTATTATATAGGAATTATTCGGCAAAAATGCAAAATATTATTTTAGTATGTGATTTATTCGTTCGTCGGGGGAAAGATTGTGAGGGTAGTTTTTATCTACTCGTTTTATGGCTTTTTTTAGTCCCGAACCGTTGGCAATTTGAATGGCCAAGCCAGGACGAGCATTAAGTTCCAGCATCATGGGGCCTTTTTGTGCGTCAAGCACTATGTCTGCTCCAAAATATCCCAAACCGGTCATTTCATAGGCTTTGGCGGCAATCAGCAGATGTTCTTTCCATAAGGGAATCTCAATATTGTGAAGGTTGGCGCCGGTGTCGGGATGGTGTGTGATGGGGAGGTTGTGTTGAACGGCCTTTTTGGTTTTGCCGGTCTTTATGTCTAATCCGACACCTACAGCACCTTGATGAAGATTGGCACGTCCGCCCGATTTGGCAGTTGATAAACGAGTCATCGCCATAATCGGGTAGCCTTTGTAAACTATTATTCTGACATCGGGAACACCTTGATAGCTGTAGTCCTTAAAAATGTCGGAAAAATGAACAACCTCTTCAATTAAGGCTGTGTCGTATTTGCCGCCTAAAGAATAAAGACCGCTTAAAATGTTGGAAATGTGTTGATAGAGTTCGTTGTATGAAATGGTTTTGCCGGAGGGAATGGTGAAAGAATCGACAGTGTAGTTTTTTATTACCAATACTCCCTTGCCACCGGAACCATGGGAGGGTTTTACTACAAATTCGGAATGGTGCTTTACTATTTCAAGGATGTTTTTTACTTCAAACTGATGTTCGATGATGCCAATCATTTTCGGGGTTTTAACACCATGTTTTATGGCCAGATTTTTGGTGGTTATTTTGTCATCAACTAAGGGGTATAGATGACGAGGATTAAGTTTGCCGATTATGTGAAAATTGCGAGCGTTCATTCCTAAAACGCCTTTGTCTTTCAGTTTTTTCGGTGATGTGAATTTCTTTAGAAATTTGAACATTCGTTTTTTCCTATTTTTTTACAATGGGAGAAAAACGTTTGAGTTCGGTTAAGCGATATCCGGTATATGTTCCTAACAACATTACGATTACCAAAATAACCAAATTCAGTTCATTGAACACAAACATAAGGTGACGGATAAATTCGTTTTCAATTACAAAATAAACCAATATTCCTGTAAGAAGGCCGTTAAATAATTCTTTGCCGGCATTGGCAGGGCCATCTTCTTCCCATGTGATTGAGGCTCTTTCAATTATCCATGCAGTGATGATTATGGGGAAGAATACGGAGGCTTGAGCTATTTTGATGTCAAATTTGAAGCCCAAAATTGTCATGGTGTGAATTATCAGAATTACAAAAATTACGACCGCAGAAATTCTCGGGACAAGAAGAAGATTAAATTTTGACATAAGAAAACGAATAATTAATCCCAATGCCAAAATTACTACAAAACAACTTAAGCCTACAATGAAGCCGGTTTTAACAAATGACATGGCTATAAGCATGGGGGTGAATGTGCCCATAGTTTGGATGCCGATGACATTTCGTATTAAAACCACGACCAAAATGGCGATAGGAAAGACAGAAAGCCATTTGAGAGTGTTTTGTTGGGCAACGGGGAGACTGTAGATGGAATATGTAAACAAATTGGCTGCGGGAGTCGTTTTGGCGCGAAGGCTGGCTAACTTCATGCTGGAAGTTATGGATTTTTGAATTGAGAACTTTATGGTGGAATCAATGCCTCCGGTTATGTCAAGCAGAGATTCCGTTCCGCGCTGCAACAAAACAAAGTTGTCGGGGATGCCTTTTTCGCCGGTTTCTATGTTGTATATTTGCCAATAGCCGTTTGTGTGGACATCAAGCAAAAGATTCGGAAATACTTTTGTTCCTTCTTTGAGTTCGATGCCGCGTGCAATGCGTGCAGGTGTTTTGTTAAGTGCTAATAGTTCAATCAGGGTGTTTATTTTGGTTTTTTGGGTTTGTTGAACCGGAAGATATGAGGAAATGGCAGGATGAAGCGGCTCTTGGTTGAGAAGAGTGATTAATTGAGAAACTTTGTCGGAATCGGAAGAGTTGTTGACTAAAGATAATATCTCTTGTGCTTGGGATAAACGTTTGTCATCAAGCGACGGGCGGATTACGGAAGGGGCGCTTTCAGTCCGAAGTTTGTTTTGATTCCGAGCGTTGTCAAAAATGACGGTTTGGTAGTATAGGTTTTGTTCGCCTATGAGATTTTTGGACTTGAATACGATTTTATCTGATTGTCTTTTGGTCTTGTAGGCGGGGGCAATGATGTTTTCTTCAAGAGTTCTGAATAAATTGCTTTTTGACGGTATGCGAAGTGTTACAGTAATCGGCGAGCCGTCGGCAGTGAAGCTGATGTGAGATTCTATGTTCCAAACATTTGAATTTTGGGAGGGAGAAATGCTGAAACCCCAGTATTTTATTTTGTAGTATATGCTGTATGAGGCAAAAATTACGGATAAAAAAAGAAGAATTCCTAAAAATAAACGAACAGAAAAATAGTTTTTCATGCTTGAAGTGCCTTAGTGTAGAGTGTTTTCAACCGATGGATCTATGATGAAACGGCCGTTTATGATATTGCGCCCGATTAAAACTTGGTAGTCAAACTTTTCGCGGTTGATAAGCGAAAATTCGTTTTCAATAATCTCGTTGCCGATTTTTATGTTAAGGTGTATGACATAGCGACATTCATTGCTTTGAAATCTTTTAATTTTTGTTTTACGGATTATCGGTTTTTCGAAATGATGTTTTTCATTGTTTTTACGGTTGGTGATATCGAAAGAGACCCATTTTTCACCGTCTCTTTCAAAAGGGGTAATGTTTTGAGCATCAACTGATGATATTTCTGCTCCGGTGTCAATTCTTGCACCAAAAGGAATCGAAAAAGATGAAATGTGCACGGGTTCAACACTTCCGATTATGGGAAAACGTTGGTTAAGGACATAGTCGCTGCGCTCGATTTTGACAGACGGATGAAAGGGAGCTGTCGTTGTTTGGCAAGCTCCCAAGACGATTATGCTTAAAAGAGTTAAAAACTTTTTCATGATTCAACTTTACATTATGTTTTTTGTTGCTTCTATTTAGCATGTTTTTTTGATTTTTGTAAAGTTAAACATTAAAAAAAATATTATTTTTATACAATTTTTTTATGAATCGAAAAATATCAGAAAAAGACTGTGGCTCTGAGAGAAAATGCAAAGGCGGTATCTGATTTCGGGTTTAGAGCCGGATTGAAGTATATTTGAACATCAGGGGTTATGGTCATCCATTTGGACACACCGAAGCTTACGTATCCTTCCAATACTTTTTCGTATGAATGTTCAAGCGGTTGTCCGACTGCATCTTCGTTGATGTGGTTTAGCGCAAAAGCCATCCCGATTTGATCCAGCGGATTGCGGTTGAACGGATTGTTCATCACTGCACCTAACAGATAGGAATTGTCAATTTCGGCTTGTTCGCCGGAAACTCCGTTTATGCGTCCGAAAACAGCCCATTTTTCGCCAATGTTTTGTGAGGCATTAAGTGACCATCCGTTGGTGGTTTGCGGTTGTGATTCTACCCATGGTTGATTGTAGTAGAGGAAAGAATATTGTCCGAGACCTAAGTTGTTAATTTTGGGGTTGTATGAAACATAGCCGAAAGTTGTGTAGTGTTTTTCATCAAGCCCCGATGTTGATATACTCTTGCCGTCAATGTTGGTGGCGTCTTGAAAACCGAGAGCAAAACTCCATTCCGGATTGGGGTTTAGTTGTAAATATGAACCTAAACCGGCAGTGGGATAGGTGGATGAAGCATTTTGCGAAAATGTCCAGTTGATGAAGTTTTCTTGTTGGTTGGCATCATAGGTCGTGCCATCAAAATTATAAATAGGGTATTGACCTAAACCTATTGTGATCCAATTCAATTCTCCAGGGAGTTGGTAATCGATATATAATTCCGGAAATTCATTTTGTTGTTCGGTGTAGTCGTTTATAGAAGTTACAACACCTATGTTGTCGCCTATGGTGCTTCCGTTTGCACCACTGTATTGGACAATGTTGTATGCAAAGTTTAATGTTGCTGTTCCCAGTTGATTGTTAAACATCGTCCAAGTGGCAGCAGGGTATAAAATTGTTTGAAATGCTGTTTCTTTACCATTTGGTGATCCGTATTGACCGGTGAATGAAGCTGTGAGTGAATAACCTAAATCGTATTTGTTTTGAAGATAGGTTTTGAAATCGGAATATTTTTTTCCGAAGTCGGAAAAATTGAATCCGCGATAAGTTTCGGAAATTTTAACTCTTCCTTTGGCCGAAGCCTGATGAGGTAAAGCATTGGACGAGTTTCCTGCTTGAGAATCGGATGAAAAAAAGAACAAAAAGGAGGCGGATAAAAGTAAAATTTTTTTGAATTGCATAATATTGTTTCCCTTAAAATTGATTGTTTGTTAATTTATTTATTATGCAAATTTTATTATTAAAGAGGGATGCGAAAAAAAAAGTTTCAAAAAATTTGAAACCTTTTTTTACAGATGATACTTGTTATTTTTTGTTGGGTTTTACATATGCAACCAAAGAATGTTCTTCGCAATATGTTTGGCCTATTTTTACTTTGCGACCGCAGAAATGAAAATTTTCGTCTTTCGGGTCGCCTATGGGCCAACGGCATGTGTGATTATCTAAATCAATCAAATCAAGATATTCTTTTTTGGAATCTGAATTGGAAAGAATGTTGATTGATTTTGCCAATTTGATGTCTTCTTCTTCGTTGGCGGATATAATAGGTTCTTTTTCAAGTTTTTTAATAGCAGATTCTTTAGAAATCGGTTTGGCAACAGAAGGAGTTGCGGGTGTTGACGGTTTTTCCTGTTTTTTAGGAGCTTCTGCTTTTTTTATGGCTTGAGGTTTTTCGGGTTTGGGTTGTTTTGCCGGTTTGGCAGCATTACTTTTGGGCGTTTTTGCTTTCTTTTCGCTTTCGGATTTCGGAGATGCGGGAGTTGCAGCGGAATCAGATTTCTTTTTGATGGGAGACGGACGTCCGGAAAGACCGAGACGGTGAACCTTTCCGACGATAGAGTTTTTTGAAATATTAAGACGGCGCCCTATTTCTCCGGTAGTAACCCCTTCATCCCAAAGACGTTTGAGTTCTTCTACCATTTCTTCAGTCCAAGCCATGATTTTTCTCCAATAGATGAGTGTTTAGAATATGTTGATAATATGGCAATATTTTTTTAGAGTCTAGAGTCTTTTAAATGTTTTTTTCATATATTTATCTTTTTTTTAAAATTTTTATATTATAATTGTGAAAAAAAACAGGGAATGACAGTTTTGAAGTATTGTATGTTTTTAATTTTTTCAGCAGTTTTGTTGTTTGCAAGTGTTAATGCAGTTGCAAAAGTGCCTGATTTTTCCGATTATTTCGAGGTCGATTTAGAAAAAGACAAAATGCCGATGCTTGAAGAGTTGAAAAAAGTTAATGATGACGAAAAAAATTATAATCGTAAGTTTGAAAGCATTTTTGATTTGAGCGGCGATTATAATGCAGAATTTGCCGTTAAAATTGCCGCATACGGAATGCAGGAAAAAAGAATTAAAGATTTTAACGAGGATAATTATGTAAGTTTGTTTAGTAAGCTTCCAAAAAAATATTATCAATATTTCGGACCAATGTTGTTTGAAGTTCCCGGATTCCCTAAGAAAATATTAAATTTACCGGAAATAAAAAAAACAAAAAATAAGTTCCCGACAATAATTGCCAAACAACTTAAAGAGATAAAAGATCTGGAATTGTTGTCGCCGACTTATTATTATTTGCTGATGCCCGAAGTATGGCCTGATTATGAACCGCAAATCGAAAATCCGAAAAAAAGAAGATATGCTGTAAAATATGTCTATGATGATAAATTTTATGATTCATTGAAAAAAATTGTGAAACCGGAAGATTTCGGGATGGGAAAAACAAAAGAGGTAAAACTTTCCAAAAGCAATTTGAGAACATTGAAAGTTGAAAAAAATTCTTTGATTACGGCTGCAGATATGAGCGCTTTTGTTGATACGGTAGATGAAGTTAACGAGTGGTATAATAAAAATGATAATCTTCGCGTTTTTACATCAACAACAATATTGTTGATGAATTATGAAAAAAAAGATGATATCGGGAAATATGTTCCCCAAGGTTTGAAGGATATGGCTAATCCTTGTGCAAGATTTGTGCAAAAATCAAAAATTTTGGGAAAAGATAAAGAAATTGCGGAAATAGTGGCAAAAAAAGGAATGAGCCTTGATGAATGGGCATATGTTTGTGATAAAAGTGTGAAAGCATATCGTGTGGCTAATGTTAATATCGGGGTGGTGAAGGCGTTGAATATGTTTAGAAAAGATTTGTTGTCGCACAAAATGACTGATGAAAGTATTTCTTTTCAAAATTATGTTAATTCCCTGATGCATTTCGCTTTTCATATATATAAAGCGCCTCTGAAAGATGTTTTGGAATACCGAAAAGTTAAAAACAAATTTGATGCAATGATGAAAAAAACAAAACATCAGTTGTTCGGCCATCCTGTTCTTGTGTTTTAATGCGTTGATTTTGCAAGAAAAAATCATTTTTTTCTTGCTTTTTGCATTACGAAACGTTATACATTATTGACGAATCGATATTTTGCTTAATTAATTTAATTATAAGGATTTAAAAAATGGCTCGTGTTACAGTTGAAGATTGTATTGATAAAATTCCTAACAGATATGAACTCTTGATGGTTGCAGCTCAAAGAGCGAAAGATATTTCGTCAGGTTCGCCGCTTACAATCGACAGAGATAATGATAAAAATTCGGTGGTTGCTTTGCGCGAAATTGCTGAAGAAACAGTTAGTATTGAAGAATTGCAGCGTTCCTTGGTTATGGGATTACAGAAATTTGTTGAAGTTGAAGAACCGGAAGAAGAAGAACTTGAAATTATGGCTGCTGAAAGAGAATTGGCCGAGCTTGATGAACAGTTTTCAGGTTTGTTGTCTGCAGAAGAAATGAATGATGCAATGCAAATTCATGGAGCTGATGATGAAGGTTTGGATTTGGATGGCGAAGATGATATGATGGATGAAGGAATGGACGATTTCGACGATTCTTTCGCCGATGACGGTTTCGATGGTGGCGAAGATTTTGAAGAATAATCTTTCCGAACTTAAAGCCGTTAACGGACTTCCTATGGAAGTTACTGAAAAGATTTTTGCATTAAAGAAGAATCCGGTCGTCGGAAAATATGACTTCGCAAACGATATTTATATCAACGTAGAAAGTTATACTACGGTGCCGTTTGACAGTAAGGAATATGAAGCTCATAAGAAGTATGTTGATATCCAAGTTGTTCTTAAGGGTAGGGAGGATATCTATGTTGCGGATGTGAAAGATAGGGCTTTCCGAGTAACCAAACCATATGTTTATGATATTGAGTTTATGGATGGTAATGTGAGCGAGAGGGTTATATCTCTTAATGAAGGAGAGTTTTGCGTTTTGCTTCCTGAGGATGCTCATAAACCTTGTATAATGCAAAAAAGCCAAAGCAATGTAGAAACTGTTATTAAAGCAGTGGTGAAGTTGCCGTTGGAACTTTATAAAAAATAAGTTTCTTTGTGTTGAAAATTTAAAATCGTAGAACAGATTGATTTTTGTTTTACGATTTTTTGTTGCATTAAATTGAATAAATATTTAATCTTATTTAAACAATATGAGTGTATAGATTGTATAAGGTGGAACTTTTTGTTAGTGAAGTAAGATAAGATGCTTAGACAATATGAGTTGGTTGATTTAGTTAAATCATATGATGCTGATGCTGATGAAGATGCGTTGAACAGAGCGTATGTTTATGCCATGAAAAAACATGGCTCGCAACTTAGAACATCAGGTGATCCTTATTATTCTCATCCGATAGAAGTCGCCGGTATTTTGACAAGTTTTAAATTGGATGCTACATCCATTATTGCCGGACTTTTGCATGATACGGTGGAAGATACCGACGCAACAGTGGATGAAATAAAAGATATGTTCGGTCCTCAGGTGGCCCAGATTGTTGACGGTTTAACTAAATTGGCTATGATTGAGCTTAAGTCAAAAGATACAAAACAAGCCGAAAATTTCAGAAAACTTTTGTTGGCAATGTCGGAAGATATAAGGGTTCTTTTGATTAAGTTGGCCGACAGATTGCACAATATGAGAACTTTGCATTTTTGTGCAGAAGAAAAAAGACTTAGAATTTCCAGAGAAACTTTGGATATTTATGCTCCGTTGGCCGAGAGAATCGGTATGCAAGAGATTAAGTCGGAGTTGGAAGAAATTGCATTTAGAGAGTTGCATAAAGAAGCCTATGAGTCAATCAGTGCGCGATTGAATTTTTTGCGAGAACAAGGAAACGACTTGGTGCCGAGTATTATAAAACAACTCGAAAAAGATATGCTTGATAACGGAATTAAGGCAGATGTTTTCGGTAGAGAAAAATCACCTTATTCAATTTGGCGTAAGATGCAGAAGAAAAATGCGTCGTTTGAGCAATTGTCGGATATTATGGCATTCAGAATCATTGTTGATGATGTGGCGTCGTGTTATCAGGCTTTGGGTATTGTTCATAGTAAATATCATATGGTTCCAAGACGCTTTAAAGATTATATTTCAACACCAAAACCAAATGGTTATAAGTCGTTGCATACGGGTATTATAGGGCCGGAAAATACTCGTATCGAAATTCAGATAAGAACTCATGATATGCATGAAGTGAATGAAAAAGGTGTGGCTGCGCATTGGGCTTATAAACAAGGTGAAAAGGTTATCGGTAAGAATTTCCGTTGGATACAAGAGCTTTTGGAAATTTTGGAAGAGGCTTCAAATCCAGAAGAGTTTTTGGAAAATACAAAACTCGAAATGTATAATGACCAAGTATTTTGTTTTACTCCCAAAGGAGATTTGATAGGATTACCGATAAATTCAACACCGGTTGATTTTGCTTATGCGGTGCATTCGAAGGTTGGAAATACTTGTGTGGGAGCCAAAATTAACGGTGAGATTAAGCCTTTGCGAACTATTTTGCAAAATGGTGATCAGGTTGAAGTCTTGACTTCAAAGGCACAACATCCGTCGCCGGAATGGGATAGATTTGTGGTTACGGGGAAAGCAAAAGCCGCAATCAGAAGATATATCAGAGCAAGCAAACGTCAGCAGTTTGTTTCTTTGGGTGAACAGATGCTCGAACGCGTATTTAAAAGTGAAAAATTAGAATTCAGCGAAAAGGGAATTATTGGAGTTTTGCCCAATTTTGAAGCCGAATCAATAGAAGATGTTTATGCAAAGGTCGGTGAAGGGTTGGTTGGCGCAAATGATGTTTTACGGGCAGTTTATCCGAGTTATAAACAATCAAAATTAGGTAAAGTTGTTAAGACGCTGAAGTTTAATAAATCTGCTAAAAAAGCCTCAAAAGGAGAACCTCTGCAAATTAAAGGGCTTATACCCGGAATGGCAGTGCATTTTGCAGGTTGTTGTCATCCGCTGCCGGGAGACAGAATTATCGGTATTGTTACAACGGGAAAGGGAGTTGCCGTTCATTCCATTGATTGTAAGGCATTGGAAAAATATGCGTCTGAGCCGGAAAGATGGTTGGATATTTCGTGGGGGGATGATGCTGACGATAGCTCACATATCGGTAGAATTAAAGTCATTTTGGTTAACGAACCGGGGTCTTTGGGTGAGTTGTCGAACATGATTGCCCGATTGGAAGGTAATATTTCTAATTTGAATATTACAAACAGAACTTTGAGTTATTTTGAGTTGATATTAGATGTGGAAGTTAAAAATTTAAAGCATCTTACAGATATTATCTCATCATTGAAGGCATCAAAAGTAGTTTCTTATGTTGCAAGAGCAACTCAATAATCCGGTTTATCTTCTGTTTAAATATGTGAGAAAAAACATATTTATATGGCAGGAGATGAATTATGCGAAAAATAAATTGGATAAGCAAAATTAAACAACTTAAGGGAACCCCTAATTCTGTTGCTGCAGGGATTGCTTGCGGGGTGGCTGTTTCTTTTACCCCTTTTGTTGGTGCTCATTTGATTTTGGCGGTGTTGACAGCGTGGTTTTTAAGGGGAAATTTGGTCGCCGCCGTATTGGGAACAACGTTTGGTAATCCGTGGACTTTTCCATTTATTTGGACATCTGTTTTATATACGGGACAAAAGTTTTTGCAAGCAGAATACAGACAAGTGGTTGACGTGAATTTTGAAACATTGTTTGCTCGTGCTTTTAAGGCGTTGATTAAGTTGGATTTTGACTTGTTTTTTTCGGATATTTGGCCTATTATATGGCCAATGATTGTAGGATGTGTGCCTTATTGTTTGGTGTTTTGGTGGTTGACATATTTTATGGTTAAAAAAATGTTGAAAAAAAGAAAAGAGGTTGATGTAAAATGATAATAGGCTTGGGAACCGATATTGTCAGTGTTGACAGAATTGCCGCAGTGCTAGAGAAAAACAAGGCCAGCTTTATTGACAGAATTTGCACTGAAAGTGAAAAGAAATATGTGAAAGAATGTGCTGATATAAAAGTTAAGTTGGCTAAAATTTGGGCAGTCAAAGAAGCTGCTGTTAAAGCTTTGGGAACCGGTTTTGTGCAGGGAATTTCTTTTAAAGATATTGAATTAAAACATGATTCTTTAGGAAAACCGGATATTGTTTTTTCGGGAAAGGCTTTGGAATTTCTGTGTAAAAAATGTGAAGATGAAAAAGCAAATGTCTTTGTCAGTTTGAGTGATGATAAGCCTTTTGCTCAAGCGGTTGTTATTATTGAAAGAATATAGTTGTTTATTATAAAAATAATTTGTATTATGGCATAAATTTGAGAAAATAAGAAAAAGGCTTATGAAATAATGGAAAAAGAAGAAACTTTGGCTGACACAATAAAGACAGTGATTTATGCAATCTTAATTGCGGTTTTAATTCGCAGTTTTTGGTTCGAACCATTTAAGATTCCCTCCGGTTCAATGTATCCTACGTTGTATGTGGGTGATTATTTGTTTGTTTCAAAATATACTTATGGTTATTCTAAGCATTCGTTGCCTTTCAGTTTGCCTTTATTTGAGGGTCGTATTTGGAAGGGATATCCTCAAAGAGGTGATGTTTTGGTGTTTAAGAATCCGCAGGATAATAAAACCGATTATATTAAACGAGTTATAGGAATGCCCGGTGATAAAATAAAATTGGAAAAAGGGCGTTTGTTTATTAACGGGCAGATAGTTGAGAGAAAAGATGAACGAGAATTCGTTATTCGTCAGAAAAACGGTGATACCGAACGCTTTCGCCAGTATGTTGAAGTTTTGCCTGAAGGACGGGAGCATGATATATTGGAAATTTCGGATAGTGATTTGAATGATAATTTCGGAGAAGTGAAAGTTCCTGACGGACACTATTTTATGATGGGCGATAATCGTGATCGTTCTGATGATAGCCGAGTTAATGTCGGCTTTGTGCCCTTGGAAAATGTTGTAGGTAAGGCAAGGGTATTGTTTTATTCGCATAATGATACCGGTGCGTGGTATAAACCTTGGACTTGGCCTAAGAAAATAAGATGGTTCCGTTTGTTTAATAAAATTAATTAGGCTTGTGATAAATGGAAAAATTACAAAAACTTTTGCAATATAATTTTAAGGATGAAAATTTATTAAAAAAAGCGCTTACTCATAGCAGTATAACTTCGGATGTTGCAAAAAATTACGAACGTTTGGAGTTTTTAGGCGATAGAGTTTTAGGTGTTGCGGTGGCTGCCTTATTGCTTGAGAAATTTGCCGATGAACAAGAGGGGGATTTGTCAAACAGGTTTGTGCGTCTGGTGAAAAAAGAAACGGTTGCCGAGGTGGGCTTGACTCTCGCTTTGGATAAATTTATCAGGGCTGAAAGTGCTGAACTTAAGACTAATGTTAATGTTTTGTGCGATGTTTGTGAAGCGGTAATCGGGGCAATTTATATTGATGCAGGGGAAAAAGCAGCCATTGATTTTGTGGAAAAACATTGGAATGAATTAATTGATAAAAATCCTGAGCCCAAAAAAGACACTAAAACCAGTTTGCAAGAATGGGCGCATAAATACGGATATGGAACTCCTGCATATGTTGTTGTGGGAAGAACAGGAAGTGAGCATGAGCCTGTTTTTGAAGTTGAGGTAAGTTTGGGAACCGATAAAAAAGCAAGAGGAAAAGGTAAAAATAAAAAAATGGCTGAATTTGAAGCGGCTAGAGCTTTGTTGGAGGCTGTTTTATAATGAATGAAGTTAAAAATACAAGGTGTGGTTATGTGGCGTTAATAGGCGCGCCAAATGCCGGAAAATCTACAATTACCAATCATTTTATCGGTTCTAAGGTTTCAATCGTTTCGCCAAAGGTGCAAACAACCAGAACAATTGTCAGAGGAATTGGGGTTTTTGAAGACACACAGATAATTTTTGTTGATACTCCGGGAATTTTTAAACCCAAAAGGCGCCTTGACAGAGCCATGGTTTCTTCTGCGTGGGATGGCGCAAAAGATGCGGACATTACGGTTTTGGTGGTAGATGCCAAAAGAGGTTTTGATGATGAAACCCGTAGTATTATAGCCAGATTAAAACGCAAGAACAAAAAAGCGATATTACTTCTAAATAAAGTTGATTTAGTGCATAAGGATGTTTTGCTTGGTTTGAGCAAAGCGCTTAATGATGAATATGATTTTGAAGAAACGTTTTTTGTATCGGCGGTAACCGGTAAAAATATTGACGATTTTTATAAGTATTTGGCAGATAATTTGCCGGAAAGTCCGTGGTATTATCCTGAAGATCAGATTTCTGATATGCCGTTAAAGCTTTTGGCTTCAGAAATTGTGCGTGAGAAATTGTTTTTGTATTTGCATCAGGAATTGCCATATTCTCTTACGGTTGAACCGGAACTATGGGAAAGGCGTGAGGATGATTCCGTCAGAGCTGAGATTACGATTTATGTTGAACGCGAAAATCAAAAAGTTATTGTTTTGGGTAAAAACGGTTCTATGATTAAAAGAATAGGGCAGACAGCCCGCAGAGAAATTGAAGATTTGCTGGAATGCAGAGTGCATTTGTTTTTGTTTGTGAAAGTGAGAGAAAATTGGCAAGATGATGCCGGCAGATACTCCGTTTGGGGGCTTGATTTTAAGGCTTAAAAACTTTTTTAAGGTGAAAATTTTATGAAAATAGTATTTATGGGAACACCGGAATTTGCATTGCCGGTTTTGCAGAAATTAAGTGAAAAACATGAGATTGTTTGTGTTTATACCCGAGCTCCGAAAGAAGCCGGCAGAGGAAAAGATATTCAAAAAACACCGGTTCATTTATGGGCTGAGGAAAAAGGAATTGAGGTTAGAACTCCGAAGTCGTTAAGGAGCGATGAAGAAAAACAAAAATTTGCTGAACTTAATGCAGATGTTTCAATAGTTGCGGCTTATGGTTTGATTTTGCCAAAAGAAGTGATTGAAGCGTTCCCAAAAGGATGTTTGAACGTTCATGGTTCGTTGTTGCCAAGATGGCGAGGTGCTGCTCCGATGCAGAGGGCGATTGAGGCCGGAGATGAAAAAACCGGAATTACGATTATGGAAGTGGTTGAGGCATTGGATGCCGGAGCAATGTATAAAAAAGGCGAGATTATAATAGATGATGAAATGACCGTAGGGGTTTTGCACGATAAGATGGCTGAGCTTGGAGCCGATTTAATGGTTGAAGTATTGGATGAGTTGGATAATATTAAACCTCAACCTCAAGATGAGGCCTTAGTTACCTATGCAGCAAAGATTGAAAAAGAAGAAAGTAAGCTTGATTTTGATAATGATGCGGTTGTTTTGGAACGCAAAATAAGAGCGTTTAATCCTTATCCGGCAACATATTTTGAATATAACGGAGAGAGATTTAAAATATTAAAGTGTAAGGTTAAGCAGAATGATAAGTCGTTAAAGGTCGGTGAAATTCGGCAAGATGGAAGTCATTTGGAAATAGGCTGTGCGAAAGGCGCTTTGGAAATTTTGCAAATCCAAAGGCAAGGTAAAAAAGCAATGAGTGTTGAAGAATTGTTGCGTGGATTTAAGTTTGTTTAGTATGTAAAAAAATAAAAAAAGCAGGTTAGTCACTTTAAGTGATAACCTGCTGTTTTTTTATTTTAAGAGTAGGCTGGCAATCTCCTCTATATAGGCACTATCAAAGGGTATCAAGTGATTGAGTTTGTGTTTTCTTAACACATCAATCAAAAATTCCACCCGTTGATACTGTTTCTCTATAAGAGTTTTGATTGGTGGAAGCACTTTAGGGTTAATTAAAGCCGCTTGTTTTGTGATGCTCAAAACTATGAACGGCACCTTTACCTGATTCCACATTTTTATAAATAAATTTTTATCAACAAAGAAGTGAGAAACTTTTTCGTTGATAATTTTTTTCCGAGCAAGTTTCCTGTATTTCGGAATGTTTAGCCCGGTCACCAACAGATCATCTGCTACATGTGAACTTGCAGCATTGAGAAAGAAGTAAAAGTTATTTTTTTCCTCTTCCTCTAATCGTTCTGTTTTGTCGGCATTTAGCCTGTTTTTGTAGGCTATAACCATGCCATCATGGATACTCTTAACTCGTTGTTCTTCGTATACATGAGGAGGAAAATTTCTCTTTAGCTCCCTGTAGACAAATTTCAAAATCATTTTTTCAGCTAATGACTTTGAAATTTGGGAACTGTTATGGAGAAACTCAATCTTTTCGTCTAAAGTAAGAGTTGATAACTTCAGACTTAAGTCTTTGCTTATCTCTTCCATATCTAGACATTTTTAGTGATTATCTTTTCGGTAATGAATCTTTGTGGAAACTTTTTAAGTTTCTTGTCACAATCCCTTATTACTAGCAGATAAACCTCTTTGGTTGTTTCTTTTTCTGCCCAGACTGTCCAGCCGATATAATGCTTGTCTGTTCCTTTTAGCAAAATATCCTTTTTTATCGGATATTTAGACGTAATTGTGAACTCTTTTGCAAGAAGGTGGAAATTCTTCTTGATTTCTTCAAGCTGACCCTGGGTTAATGTCTCTTTTTTCATTTTTTTTTGTTGGTTTTTTTTCTACTTTCAGGTTTCGTTAGCATCCGGATACGGGCCTGATTTCGAGATTAACAATTATAATTTAAATAATAGATGCGTATCGAAAAGAATATTCAATATAAAACAGATATTCAAGTTTAAATTTAAAACTTTTTTTAAATATTTATCGTTATAATTAAAAAAATGTTTTTTAAAAGGTGGTAATATGAGTAAAAAATCAATATTTTCAATATGTTGTATGGTTTTGACCGGAGTGCTGGCATTTTCATTACAGGGGTGTAAGAAAAACAGTGAGGAGTTTGTAACTGAGCGAATCGGGAAAAACGATATTGTGCAGAAAATTACCGCTTCGGGAACCATAAATCCTATTTCCACGGTTAATATCGGAACGCAAATTTCGGGTATTATTTCCGAAATATATGTTGATTTTAATTCAAAAGTTAAAAAAGGACAGCTTTTAGCCGTGATTGATCCGCAAACATTTGAAGCAACGGTTGATCAGAAAAAAGCAGCCCTGAGTATAGCCAAAGCAGAGTTGGAAGTTACCAAAAACGATATTGTATACTACAAAAAACACCTTGAAAGAATTAAAAAATTAAATACTTCAAAATATTCTACCGACAAAGAATTAGAAACAGCGCAAAGAGATTATGACAATGCAATCGCGCAAAAGGCTCTGCGTGAAGCTCAGGTTTCACAAGCCGAAGCAAGCTTGAAACAAGCGCAAATTGACTTGGATTATACCAAGATTGTTTCTTCGGTTGACGGGGAAGTTATTTCACGCGAGGTTGAAGTCGGGCAAACGGTTGCCGCAAGTTTTGAAACACCTGTCTTATTTAATGTTGCGGAAGATTTAACCAAAATGCAGATTGAAGCATCGGTTGTAGAGGCAGATATTGCCAAAGTTAGAGAAGGGCAAAAGGTTGAATTTTCGGTTGATAGTTTCCCTGATGAGATTTTTGAAGGGGTGGTTACTCAAGTTCGTAATAACCCCATAACTACCTCAAACGTGGTTACCTATGAAGTTATTATTACCATTGATAATAAAGATTTGAAAATTAAGCCGGGGATGACAGCAAATGTTGAAATAATCGTTGCTGAAAGTAATGGGGTTTTGGTTGTTCCGAATAAGGCATTGCGCTTTTTTACGTTGGATGAGAACGGTGATGTTGTGCGCTATAAGGATAAAGGAATATGGCTATTGAAATCGGGTAAGCCGGAAAGAGTTAACGTTGTTCTCGGGGTTGCCAATGATGAATTTACCGAAGTTAAATCCGATAAAATCAAAGAGGGTGACGAAGTTATTTTGGAAAGCAAAACAAGCAATGAAATACAACGCAATATGCGGATGAGGATGCCGAGATAATGAGTCTGATTGAGCTGAAAAATATTTGTAAGAGTTATCCGTTGGGAGAAGAGCGGTTGCAAATTCTCAAAGGAATAAGTTTGCAAATTGAAAAAGGCGAATTTGTGGCAATTATGGGGCCGTCGGGGTCGGGAAAATCTACTTGTATGAATATTTTGGGGTGTTTGGATAAGCCCACCAGCGGAAGCTATACTTTAGACGGAAAGAGAGTTGACGGTTTGTCGGCTGATGAATTGGCCGAAATCAGGAACCAAAAAATCGGTTTTGTGTTTCAGGGGTTTAATTTGCTTTCTCGCACAACTGCGTTGGAAAATGTTGAACTTCCTATGGTGTATGCCAATATCGGGGCAGTTGAACGAAAAAAACGCGCTGAAGCAGCTTTAGAAAAAGTTGGCTTAAAAGAAAGAATGCATCACCAACCAAACCAACTTTCCGGAGGACAACAGCAACGTGTGGCGATAGCTCGTGCCATTGTTAACGATGCGCCGATTATTTTTGCCGATGAGCCTACCGGAAACCTTGATACTAAAATGAGTGTTGAGATTATGGCTTTGTTCGGAAAACTTAATGAAGAATTGGGACGAACAATTATTTTGGTAACGCATGAAGAAGATATTGCAAAATATGCAAAACGAATTATCAAAATTGTTGATGGCGAAATATATTCCGATAGCGGAGAAAAGAAAAAATGATTGATGCAAGAACCATATTTTCAATCGCGGTCAGAGCAATTAAAGCCAACAAAATGCGTTCGGTTTTGACCTCGCTCGGAATTATTATCGGTGTGGCTGCGGTAATTGTTATGCTTTCGGTGGGTAACGGAGCGCAAATTTCAATTCAAAATGAAATGAAAACCATGGGATCAAATCTTATTATTGTGCGTTCGGGGGTGGCAAAATCATCAGGCGCACGCGGCGGACACGGTTCTCAACCGACGATGAAAAAGGCAGACGGCGATGCTATTCAAGAAAAAATCAGTGCGATAAGATTGGCAGCACCGGTGTTGGAAGAAACCGCTCAGATTGTTTATGGTAATGCAAACTGGTCAACGGGAATTACCGGAACAGACAGTCGTTTTTTTGAAATTAAAGAATGGAATTTGGCTTATGGACGCGGGTTTTCAATAACCGATACTAAAAATGCTGCTAAGGTTGCAATTTTGGGGCAAACCGTGGTTAATGAATTGTTTGGCGATGTTGATCCAATCGGCAAAACAATAAGAATTAAGGGAATTCCTTTTAATGTTATCGGGGTGTTGGATAAGCGTGGGCAATCCGGTCATGGGCAAGATCAAGACGATGTGGTTTATATTCCAATTTCTACTGCGCAGAAAAAAGTTATGGGTATAAGCTTTCCTGATCAAGTGCGCATGATTATGTTGCAGGCGGTTGATGCCGAAAGCACTTATACAAGCCAAGAAGAAATCAGAGAACTCTTGCGCCAAAGGCATAATTTAGGTGCCAATAAAGACGATGATTTTGTCATTATGAACTTGACGCAGATGATGGAAATGATGGAAAGTTCAACTCAGGTCATGACAATATTGCTTGGCGCGATTGCTTCAATTTCCTTGCTTGTCGGCGGTATCGGAATTATGAATATTATGTTGGTTTCGGTTACTGAGCGCACTCGTGAAATCGGTATCAGGATGGCAATCGGGGCAAAATCTTGGGATATTCGTTGGCAGTTTTTAACAGAGGCTTTGGTTCTTTCGTTAATCGGCGGGATGCTTGGAGTTGTGTTTGGTTTGGTAGGATCAACGATTGTGGGGATTTTTACATCGCTTCCGGCAAAGGTTTCACTTCTTTATGTTTTGCTTCCTTTTTCTTTTTCCGGAATTGTCGGGCTTTTCTTCGGTTTTTATCCTGCGTATAAGGCTTCATTGATGGAGCCTATTGTGGCATTGCGTTACGAATAGGAAAAAGTTTGTATAAAAGTTTTCCAGCGTCATTTTCTGCAGGCTCAAAAAATTCATGTAGTTCTATCTACACTAAAATTTTTTTCGCTTTGAAAATGGCGCTGTAAATTCTTTTCTCCAAACTTTTTAAAAAAGTTTGTATAGTTATTTATTTAAGGCCAAAATTGCAAATAGTAGGTTTAACTTTTCAGCCAACGAGTGGCTTCCATGGCGGCGATTGCGCCAGAGCCTGCGGCTATGATTGCTTGTCTGAAATGCGGGTCTTTAACATCGCCGGCAGCAAAAACCCCTTCAATATTGGTTTGACAGCTGTCCGGTTTGGTTTTGATATAGCCGTTGTTGTCCATGTCAATTTGCCCTTTGAAAATTTCGGTGTTGGGATGGTGTCCGATTGCTACAAAAAGTCCATCTACCTTAAAGTCTTCAATTTTATCGGTTTTAACATTTTTAAGCTTAAGTCCTTCAACACTTGTCGGTTGAGCGGAACCGTATATTTTTTCAACCGTATGATTATACAAAATATTGATATTGGGATGATTTTTCAATTTTTCTTGCAATATGTGGTCGGCACGTAAATTATCGCGACGGTGAATTAGGGTTACGGATTTTGCAAAATTGGTTAGGTATAAGGCCTCTTCAGCGGCGGTGTTGCCTCCGCCAACAACGGCAACATCTTTATTTTTGTAGAAAAAGCCGTCGCAAGTGGCGCAGACTGATACTCCGAAACCGCGATATTGTTTTTCGCTTGCTATATCCAACCATTTGGCGGATGCGCCGGTGGCAATGATAACACTGTCGGCATAAAAAACATTGTGGTTGGATGATGAGCATTCAAAGGGGCGCTTATTAAAATCGGTTTCCACAATGGTGTCGTTAACAATCTGAACTCCAAGATTTAAGGCTTGTTGTTTGATCGTATCCATGAGTTCGCGTCCGTCTTTTGAACCGAAAAATCCGGGGTAGTTTTCAACCTCTTTGGTGAGGGTAAGTTGCCCGCCTTCTTCGAAACCAGATACCAAAATCGGGTTAAGTCCTGCTCTGGCGGCATATATGCCGGCACTATAACCTGCAGGACCCGACCCGATAATTAATATTTTAGCGGTGTATTTGGTCATATATTAATGTTTGCAGTCGCAAACGCCCTTACTATCACAAGTGCAAACACTGTCGTCGTGATAGTAGTTACCTTTTTCGTCTTGTTTTATGCAACCGCAATTATTTTCGATGGTGCAACCGCAAGAAAATTCAATATTGTTGGGATATGAACAACCGCATTTGTTGTCTTCATCGCAATCGCATGTGTTGACATCTTGAATATCAGACATTTTATTCTCCTCAAATATTTGAACCAATCTTACTTATATATAGTAACAAAAACAAAAAAGTTAAATGTATTGAATATCTATAATCTCAAAAGATTTGATACCTGACGGGGCTCTAAATTCGGCAACATCACCGATTTCTTTACCGATTAAAGCTTTTGCCAAAGGAGAAGACAAAGAAATCTTGTTTTTTTCAATATCGGCTTCATAATCGCCGACAATTTGGTAAGCTCTTTCTTCGTCACTGTCTTCGTCGGCAACCGAAACAGTGGCGCCAAAACGAATTACATGACTTTTGACAGCGGCAACATCAATAACTTGAGCACGACTTAAAACAGCTTCCAAATCTTGGATACGACCTTCAATGAAGCTTTGTTTTTCTTTGGCAGCCGAATATTCGGCATTTTCAGATAAGTCGCCTTGAGCTCTGGCTTCGGAGATTGCGGCAATGATGTTCGGACGTTCAACCGCTTTTAAATTTTTAAGTTCTGCCTCAAGAGCATCAAAGCCTACTTTAGTTAAAGGAAACTTTTCCATTTTTATTCACCTTTTATTTTTGTTAAAGTTAGAAAAAAAGAACTGCGAGGAAGTTTTTTAACACTTACTCACAGAACGATTTTGTTTAATGTCTTTAATATAAACCGAAAAAATAAGAAATCAAGACTTTTGTTTGAGATGTTAAATGAGGGGAATAATTTGTGAGAAAACGGAAAAAAAATATATACAAAATGCTTAATGCTGTTAAGCTGAATTGCGTATGAAGAAAATATAAGGAGAATTTCATAATGAAGAAAATTTATCTCTTATCTGCCGCTGTTGCAGGCGTTTTGGCTTTTAACAACAACGCTAATGCCTATGATTCAACAGGTTGCGGTTTGGGTTCAATGGCTTGGAGAGGACAATCGGGTGTTGTGCCGCAAGTTTTGGCAGTTACAACAAATGGGCTTTTCGGAAACCAAACTTTCGGTATTTCTACCGGAACATCAGGTTGTGATCCGAATGGAAGAGTTACAGGCGGAACAGGAAGAATGCTTTTGGCATTTTTGGAAAACAATATGGAACAATTTGCTCTTGATGCATCAATCGGACAAGGTGAAACCTTAACTACCGTTGCCGGAATTTTGAATGCTGATGAAGTAGAACTTTCTGTTAAAATTAAAGATAATTTTTCAAATCTGTTTGCTTCCAACGATGTTGATGCGGTTGATTTGACTTTGGCAATTATTGCTTTGGCATAAAATTTGTTGCCATTTGAAAATTATGGTCGGAAACCCAAAATCTGAAATATTGATTTTGGGTTTCGGCTAACGGGGGAATGTTTAATGCGAAGTTTGTTTGTTGCAATATGTTTGTCGGTTTGGTGCAATGTCTGTTTGGCAGCGGATTTGGCTTATTCAGATGAATGGCTTGCATTATTACATTATCAAAAAGACAAGAGTTCAATCGGGTCACCAAACTTTTTTTTATCATCTGACGGCAAGACAAATCCGAGAGCTGAATTGGAAGCAACAGTTAAACTTTTTGAAGAGGAAAAAGATGATAAAATATGTATGTTTCCTGCACGTTATTTGTTTTTGAAAAAAAACGGTCTTGTAAATAAAGACTTTCCTAAATGTGATGAATTTGAAGAATTTAAAAATGATTTACAGCCTTCGGGGGTAACATTGTTGTTTACCGATGCTTATATGAACAATCCGTCATCGATGTTCGGACATACGTTGTTTCGTATAGATACCAAACGCAAAGGAACGCAACTTTTGGCTCATGGTGCAAATTATGGAGCTTTTACGGGAGAAACCCCCGGGCCTTTATATGCTCTTTACGGTTTGACAGGGCGCTATTTCGGCGGTTTTACGGTAAAACCTTATTATGATATCATAAACACTTATAATAATATTGAAAACAGAGATATTTGGGAACTTAATTTAGATTTCAGCCAAGAAGAGTTAGATTTTTTTGTGGCGCATTTGTGGGAGATTGGGCAAACGCAGTCGCGTTACTATTTTTTTTCACGTAATTGCTCGTATATGTTGATGGAAATGTTGGATGCAGTTCGTCCGTCATTGAAGTTGGCAAAAAGCTTCCCGGTCCATGTAATTCCTTTAGATATGTTTAAGGCGGTTTATAATACAAAAAATTTGATAAAAAACGTTAATTATCGTCCGTCACGGCAAAATAAGATAAGGCATCGTTTTTCGTTGATGAGCAAACATCAGAAAAGGGAATATCTTAAATCGCTGAAAGAAAAACAATATAATTTGTCTGAAAATTTGTCCGATGAAGAAAAAGCCGATATCTTAGAAACAGCTTATCAGTTTGTGCAATATCAAAATGTTGCTAAAAAATTGACGTTGAATGATTATCGTAAACAAAGTTTCGATATTTTGCGAGCAAGAGGTAGTTTGCAGAAAAAGGCAACAAAGGCTGAAAAAGAAAAAGCAAATTCGCCGTTATATTCTCACGAATCGATGCGCTTGGTGATGGGGGGAGGAATTAGAAACGGAGAATTTTTTGAAGAGGTTGCATATCGTCCGGCATATCATTCTCTGACGGATAATGGCTATGGTATGCTTAAGGGGGCTGAAATTAACTTCTTAGAAGGCAAATTGCGCCATTATGATAATAGAAATAAAACAGTTTTGCAAAATTTGGATTTGTTGACAATACGGTCGCTTTCGCCGATTGATGAAATGTTTGCTCCTACTTCTTTTCAGATTAAGGCAAATGTTGAAAGATGGCAAAATCCCGAAAATGAAAAAGAAGGATATGTCGGAAATTTAAATGTCGGTTTAGGCGGAGGAATGGAATTTTTAGAAAAATTTACAGCTTTTTTGTTGTTTGATACAAAATTGAGATATGGAGGTTTTTTGCCGCATAACTCAATGATTGTATTGGGTGCAGATATGGGGATTTTGGCTGATTTTGATAAATGGAAAATATTGGCAGAGATAAAACCGCAAATTGCCAGTCAAAAAATCGGTGAATCAATAACATATGAAGCAGAAGTGAATTATGTTATAGATACGAACTTGAGTGTGGGAAGCAGGTTTGCTTTTGAAGAAAAAAACGGTGCCGATGAAGAAGAATTTGTATTTGGGGTAAGGTTTTATTTCTAATTCCGAAATATTTGTGTTCGTAATTGAATGCGAAAATTAGTGGATATTTTTCTTGATTGCATTTAACAAAAAAATTTTTTGATCAACAGTTTTAAGATTGGTTGATTTTTATTATTAAGAGATGTATGATTGTCGCAATATTTAATTTTTCTTAAGGAGTAAAGAAATGTTGAGAGATGATTTGCAAAATGCACTTAAAACAGCAATGTTGGCAAAAGACAGTGTTACAACCGGAGCTATTCGTATGATTATTGCCGGTCAGAAAGAAAAAGACGTGGAGGCAAGAGGCAAAGGTAAAGAAAAAGCAACCGATGAAGAGCTGATGTCTATGATGCAGACAATGATTAAACAACGCAATGATTCGATCAAAATGTTTGTTGACGGAAATCGTCCGGAATTGGCTGAAAAAGAAAAGTCTGAAATTGCAATTATTGAACGCTTTTTACCAAAGCAAATGAGCGATGCCGAGATTGAAAATGTTGTTAAATCTTTGATTAATGAAACCGGTGCATCATCAATGAAGGATATGGGAAAAATTATGGGAGCTTTGAAAGCTAAATATACCGGTCAACTTGATATGGGAAAGGCTAACGGGATTATTAAATCACTTTTGGGATAGTTTTATTTAGTTTCAGTTAATACAAGTATAAAAAATGGCGAATACGGATTTACAAAGATTTTGCGACGAGTTACGAGCAAAGATTTCGATTGTTGATGTGGTCGGATCTAAGGTTAAGCTCGTGCGTAAAGGAAGGGAATATCAAGCTTGTTGTCCGTTTCATAATGAAAAAACGCCGTCATTTACGGTTAATGAGGCTAAAGGTTTTTACCATTGTTTCGGTTGCGGTGCACATGGCGACATTATTAAGTTTGAAATGGATGCAAACGGTCTTACTTTTATTGAAGCTGTAGAAAAATTGGCTCATAAAGTGGGAATGGAGCTGCCAAAACTTAATCCGGAAAGCAAAGAACAAGCTGAAAAAAGAGCAACCGCATATGATATTATGGAAATGGCGGCTAAATTCTTTGAAAAAAATTTGCGTCTTCCTGTCGGACGAGAAGCTTTGGATTATCTGTATGCCAGAGGTTTTGATGATGGTATTATAAGTAAGTTCAGGCTTGGGTTTGCTCCTAATAATAATGGTCTTAAGGCTCAGTTGTCGTCAAAAGGTATCAGTGATGCGGAAATGAATGAGCTCGGTCTTTTGACAATACCTGAAGATAAGAAACGCTCGCCACATGATTTTTTCAGAAATAGGGTGATGATTCCTATTATGGATAAACGAGGAAGAGTGATTGCTTTCGGCGGAAGGGTTATGGATAAAAGCCAGCCTAAGTACTTGAATTCTCCGGAAACTCCGGTTTTTAACAAAAGAAAAATTTTATACAACCTTAATTATGCTCGCGAAAAAGGATATGAGGCACAAAAACTTATCATTTGCGAGGGGTATATGGATGTGATTGCCATGGATAAATATGGTATCGGTTATGCTGTGGCACCTTTGGGGACTGCTTTAACCGAAGATCAAATCCAGGAAGCTTGGAAAGTTGTTAATGAGCCTATTTGTTGTTTCGATGGAGATGGTGCCGGAGTTAGAGCTGCAATGCGTTCGGTGGACAGAGTGTTGCCGATATTAAAACCGGGGTATTCACTGCAATTTGCTTTTTTACCAGATAAACAAGATCCGGATGAATTCTTAAAGGATAAGGGAACCGAAGAATTCTTAAAAGTGGTGACGGCGACAAAACCCCTGAAAGATTTGCTTTGGCAAAAAACTTTGGAAGGGAAATCGGTCGAAACTCCGGAACAAAAAGCTTTGGTGGAAAAAGAAATTAAAGAAGAAGTGGCAAAAATCACCGATGAAACAGTTCGCAGTTATTATGTGCAGGATATGAAAGCCAAGATTTTTGCCGAATTGAAAGAAAATAAAAAAACGCAGAGAACAAAAACATTTTATAAAGAAGGTAAACCCAAACCGAAATCGTTGGTCGGAAATGTAAAAACCGATTTGGATGATTTGGTGGCAAAATATATTGTTTCAGCGCTTGCGTGTTATCCGCAGTTGGTGGAAGAATATGAGGAAAAACTTCTCGATTTCAGGATTAAAGATGAAAAATTGCAAAAATTATATGAAAAGATTTTGGAAATAGTCAGAGATAATCCGGAAATTAACGAAGAAAAACAGCTTGCCGAACAGCTTGAAGAATGTCAGTTTGATGTTGTTTATAAAGAATATGTTGATGTGAGGATGCTAAAAAAACAATGTCCTGATGTTATTAAAATGAGAGAGATGCTTGCAGCAAGAATTATAGAGGTTCAACTGAAACAATTGGAAGCAGATATAAGGGAATGTTGCAATAGGTTGGGAAACGGTAATTTCAGCGAAGAAGAGCATAAACGTTATATGGCTTTAATAAACGAAAGAAATACGTTGTTGAAGGAAAACGAAGATATATAAATCGTTTGATAGTAAATGGCAGCAGGTTTGATGCGAATCGCGATATTAATGCTTGACAACAACCTTAAATTTTATTAAAAGATTGGGGTAGTTTAAGCTTAAATAAAAATCGATTTTTTAGGAAAATTTATGTCAGACATAGAAAATTCGGATTTATACGAAGGCAGCTCTTCCGATGTGCCTTTGGTTGATTCTTTGGGTAGTGCCGTAAAGCGTCTTATTGATAAGGGACGTGTCAGAGGTTTTATCACAGTTGAAGAATTGAACAGAATTCTTCCTTCAGAAAGAGAAACATCAGAACATATTGAAGATATTATGACCTCAATTTCCGATATGGGAATAAGTATCATTTCGGAAGCTGATGCCGATAGTTTTGATAGTGAAGCGGTTGAAGAAGAATATTCGGAAATTGATGACGAAGGCGGCAATTTTGATGAAAAAGATTTGGGCCGGAATGATGATCCCGTCAGAATGTATTTGAAAGAAATGGGGTCTGTTGAATTGTTGTCGCGTGAAGGCGAAATTGCTATCGCAAAACGTATTGAGGCAGGCAAAACCGTGATGATTGACGGTTTATGCGAAAGTCCGATGACAATTAAGGCTATTGCTGCTTGGCGTGATGAGTTGCTGAATGAAGAAGGCGGAATGCAGCTTCGCGATATCATTGATTTGGAAATGATGTATGGTGATGATGTTGAAGCAATCGCTTTCGAAGATGATGATTCCAACAGTAATGAAGACTTGGATAAAGTAGCTCAAGAGTTGGACGAAAAAGAAAATCTTGATGATATTGATGATGAGCTCGATGACGATATGGAGCTCGATGGCGCCGTTGATGAAGAAGATGATGAAGATGTTGCCGACGATATGACAAAAGACGGTGAAGGTTCAGAAGGCGAAATGGAAGATGATGATTTGGATGGAACATCGGGGCGTTCGTCCGCATCAATTACAGCAATGGAAGAGGCCTTAAAAGAACCTGTTTTGGAAATTTTGACTAAGATTTCCGGATATTATGATGACTTGAAGAAAATTCAAAATCAACGTGTAGCTTCAATTATAAGCGGTAAAAAAATTACACCGGCCGTTGAGAAAAAATATTTGGAAGTTAAAAAAGATTTGGTGGAATTGATGAGTTCAATTCACCTCAATGCCGGAAGAATTGAACAATTAGTTGAACAGCTCAACAGCCTTAATAAACGCTTGATGGGGTTTGAAGGTAAGTTGTTGCGTTATGCAATGAGTTGCAAAATCAAAAGAGAAGATTTCTTGGCTCAATATCAAAAGGCTGAGCTTGATCCTAATTGGCTTGATAATGTGGCTAAAATTAAGGATAAGCATTGGCAAGAGTTTGTTGAAAAGTATGGTTTGGAGATTACCGAACTTAGAGATAATATAGCTCAGATGGCTCAGGAATGCGGTTTGCCTATCAGTGAATATCGCCGTATGGTGGAAACAATTAAGAAAGGCGAACGCGAGGCTGAGAGAGCTAAAAAGGAAATGATTGAAGCAAACTTGCGCTTGGTTATTTCTATTGCAAAAAAATATACCAACAGAGGATTGCAGTTCTTGGATTTGATTCAAGAGGGTAATATAGGTTTGATGAAAGCGGTTGATAAATTTGAATATCGTCGCGGATATAAGTTTTCAACCTATGCAACTTGGTGGATAAGACAGGCAATTACTCGTTCAATCGCTGATCAGGCAAGAACGATTCGTATTCCTGTTCATATGATTGAGACAATTAATAAATTGGTGCGCACTTCTCGTCAGATGTTGGCAGAAATGGGGCGCGAGCCGGTGCCTGAGGAATTGGCAAAAAGGTTGTCTATGCCGCTAGAAAAGGTTCGCAAAGTTATGAAAATTGCTAAGGAGCCTGTTTCTTTGGAAGCTCCGGTGGGAGATGAGGAAGATTCGTCTTTGGGTGATTTTATTGCTGATGAAAGTGCATTGCAACCTTTGGATTCGGCTATTCATTCGAATTTGAAAGAAACATGCACACGCATTTTGTCTTCTTTAACACCGCGCGAGGAACGTGTGTTGAGAATGCGTTTTGGTATCGGGATGAATACTGATCATACTTTGGAAGAAGTTGGACAGCAGTTTAATGTTACTCGTGAACGTATTCGCCAGATTGAGGCTAAGGCTTTGCGTAAGTTGAAGCATCCGAGCCGATCTCGCAAGCTTAGAAGCTTCTTAGATCAATAGGTTAGAGAAAAAATAAGAAGACCGGTGTTGAAATAAAACACCGGTCTTTTTGATAAATGGTAATATTTGTGAAAGCATGTGTTGACAATATGTTTGTTAGTGTTAGGCTATTATCACTATAAAAAAATTAATATTATAATTATGACGGAACAAATATTATTAAAGGCAAGGGCTGACTATTCAACCGCAATAGATATTGCTTTTTGGCAGTTGAAAAGTGATTATTTATTGGATGTTGATGTGTTTATGCAAAGTTATGCTATCCTTAAAAAATGGGAAGAAAAACTATTGGAAAAGGAAGTGCAAACTGAAAATGATGAGCTTAAACTTACGTATAAAGATATGCGTAAGGTTGTTGAAAATTTTATTCTTTACTACGAAGATAGCAAAATTATTCGCAATAAAGATCTAATTTTAAGTTGGTTGTTTTCTTGGAGAAACAAGGAAATACCAGAAAACTATAAGGAAGCAATTTCTGTGTTTGTAAAAGCAGCAGAAACAAAGAGTTTGGAGTTACCTGTTAATTGGCGTGATTTTATCCCAAAACTCTAAACAAAAAAAGTGATTAAGTTAAAAGCTTGATCACTTTTTTGTTAATAATATATAATAAATATACTTGACTATGATGAATTTTTGGCTTATCTATGTTTTAGTCTTTTGACGGGCCCTTAGCTCAGTTGGTTAGAGCAGGCCGCTCATAACGGTCTGGTCGTTGGTTCGAGTCCATCAGGGCCCACCATTAATAAAAAGAGGATGTTTCTATCCTCTTTTTTTTGTGCTTTGATGATGCCTTAAGAGCCCAGTGTTTGTGGGGTTTGTGAGATTCGGTGTTTCATTTATGATGTGAGCACATAAACTACCGCCAAGAGATTTTTTATTAAAATCACGAAAAATAGATACTTTTGGATTGACCTCGTCCAAAACAAAAAACGCCTATTTTAGGCGCTTTTCTTACCACTCAACCTCGCACCCCATATCCATGACCAGACTTTAGGTTCGAACTAAAGACCACTTGGTGGGGAATTTATGAATTTTCCAAACTTTTTTCAATTAATGTTTTTGCCTTTTCCAAATCGGTAAGATTTTTGATTGTTATTTCTAGTTTTCCTGTTCCATAATGTCCTATGTTACGCATATCACGTGTAAACCCGTTTTCTAATGTAATACTATCAGCATCCACATTTACATAAATAAGTATTTTGTTATTGTAAAACTGTACAGAAGCAAAGTTTTTTAAACGCCTGTATGCGATGTAGTGCATCAAAATTTTTTTCTGAACATCATCACCTAGAGAAAGAAGATAATCATCCAATTCCTTGTATAAATCTTTAACTTCTGCTGATGATGAATCTAGTTTGTCCGTTACGGTTTTTACCTTTTTATTTATATTGCTTTCTTTTTTGGAAGTATTATGAGCAACATTTGTATTTTCTTCACTGGAAGTATTAACCAATTCAAATAACAAATGGTCATTTTCATATATACGATAACGAATTAAATCAATGTTTTTTTGCATTTGCTTGATAGCAAATTCGTCATACCGACTAAAATCTTGAGCAATACAAATTAAACGAGGTTGTGTCCAATCAATATCATCTGCAATTTTTTTACCGAATTTTTCCAAAACAAGCCAAGCAAAATCTTTCGGATGCTTTACCAACCAATCCATATAAAACAACCCTTGATTGATAACTGTATCTTTTCCATCTCTTTTATATTCAATAATCACCGGGCAATTATTTTCATCTAATCCCAGTGTATCAATGCGTGCATTATGCCCATCATCTGCTTTAAACATGTGTTCTGTTTTTAAAAAACGAACATTCAACAATGTTTCGCAGTTTTCCTCAACAAGCCGTTGAATATTTCTTTCTTTTGCAACAATGGAACTATTTACTTCAACAGCCTTTCCTGTTTTGATGCTGAATAATTTTAAATCTGACATATTGCATCCCTTTCTTTTAAAGATTTTTTACATTCTATCCGAAAGTTTTATAAATTACAAGGTCATAGCACTATTTTTTCTTAAATTGACTGGACTTCCTCTTTTTTCCAAGCATTCATTGTCTTGTAACGAAAGGAGTCATTATGGAAACAGTTAAAGTTTATATGGTGCGAAAACCTTCGGATTTTGAAGAAGTAAAAACTTTATGCAAAAAATATTCCTGAATTGGCAAAGCAAGTTCATAGAAAAGGCATTTCGAAAGATAGAAATGATGAAATGAAAGATAAAATATTGATAAAGTAGCGAGAAAGATAAAACAATCTTTCTCGTTACATTTTTTGTTGTTTTCTATAATTTATCATTGTTTCTAATATTTTGGATAAAAAGCTGTATAATTGAGAATATGTTTGCATTTGCTCAAATGTTCCAGGAAGATTATCTATGCCATTTGATTTTTCACTCAAAAGAAGCATCATCTTGAGATACATTGCAGAGCTTTGAGTTAAATAATCACAAAAATACTGATAATTTTCCTCATCGAAAATATCTTTTGCTAATTCTTTAATATGTTTTTCTAAACAAACAGTTCTTTCCTCGTATTTTTGCTTTAATACTAAATCGGGAACATATTCATCTGATATTTTTGGACTACAGATTGCTAATATCTCATCGATATTTGATTTAAGACTTGTTGCAATATCATCATCCGCCCATGAATTTCTGCTTAATAGTATCAATATACCTAGGACTAAAAACAATTTTTTCATTTTACACCTCATAAGTGTATTATATATAATATGAGTTAATATATGTTAAATCAAGTAAAAGAACTAGAAACAAAATAGTTCGGGCGCGGGATATTCTTTATGTCATAAAAGCGAGCATTCATTACAGGTAAAGAACCGGTGGCAGACCGAGAAACATAAGTAAATATTGTCTTTAACGGTGTCAGATAACAGATATTTTCGCGCTTAAAATTATGCGAAATCGTCATTGAAGCACCTATCCACCACCATAAACAGAACCCCTTCCATAGTGGAGAGGTTTTTTGTTGAAAATATCATAAAATTTAGATAGTCTAATAAAATATTGTTTAGTGTAAGGAGTTTAAAAGATGCTAAAACTTATTTTACCGGAAGAAAAATATTGGGTTTCTTTTCAAGAAGGGGTAGAGGAATTTAAGAAGTTTCCTACACTGTATGATACCTCGGGCATAAAGAGTGGATTGAGTTATAATAATTTTGCTGATTATAAAATTGCTTGTGAAAATAACAGATTGGGCGTGGGATTAAAAGAAGGTTATGTTGCGTCAACAAGGTTGTGGTTAGTAGAAGATGAAAACTTTGTAGGCGTGTTTGATATTAGGCATAGTTTGACCGAGAATTTGAAAAAAGAAGGTGGAAATATTGCTTATTATATTATTCCATCAGCAAGGCGAAGGGGGTTGGCTCAAGAGGGATTAAAGCTTTGTTGTAGATATGCCAAAGAAGTTTTGGAGCTTGATGAGGTTTTGGTTACTTGTAATGCACTAAATATTGCTTCGTATAAAACAATGAAAAAAGTTATGCGTGAGTTTGGCGGAGAAGAAGTGTCTTCGGTAAAACTTAACAATAAGGAAGAGAAAAGAGTTTGGATTAACGCAATGGGAAAGCAGATGTAAAAATGACGAGTTTTTCTTATGAGACACAAGGTGTTTGTTCTACAGCTATTTATACTATTATATTTTAGGAGACAATTTATGTTAGCAAAAAAATATATTGGTAAAAAAGTTAAAGTAAAAATGGATAGACCATTGGGAACTAAGCATCCTAAGCATGGTTTTGTTTATGAGGTTAATTACGGATTTGTCCCCGATACTGTTTCGGGCGACGGCGAAGAGTTGGATGTATATGTGTTGGGGGTTGATGCGGCTTTGGATGAGTTTGAAGGTGAGTGCGTAGCGATGATACATCGCACTGACGATGATGACGATAAATTGATAGTGGTGCCGCAAGGAAAAACTATATCAGATGAAGAAATAGAAAAACAAACGGCTTTTCAAGAAAAATGGTTTAATCATATAATCATGAGGGGATAGCAATGGCAAAAATTTCAAATTCGATAGAAATGATGAATAATGATGTTTGTTTTCAAACTGAAGACAATCGCCGGTTTAGGTTGCGAGCTGCGGCAATAATTATTGAAAACGGATGTGTGTTGTTTGCGACAAACGATGTTGAAAAATATTATTATTCAATTGGGGGTGCAATTGAGCTTGGCGAAACAGCGGAGCAAGCAGTTTTGCGTGAGGTGTATGAAGAAACCGGAGTGCATTATGAGATTGACAGGCTGGCTTTTGTGGAAGAAAACTTTTTTAAGCGCGAAGATGGCGTAATGAAAGGGCTTGATTGTCACGAAATTTCGTTTTTCTTTTTGATGAAACCGCGCGGGACACAGGAAATTAACAGCCACAGTATGACCTTAAACGGCACTGTAGAAGAAAAAATGTGTTGGTTGCCGATTGAAAAATTGGGAGAAGTAGAAGCGTATCCGATGTTTTTGCGCGATAAGTTGAAAAATATGAAACCTTATATTGAGCATATTGTTACTAAAAAACAGGCGGTTGTTTGATGCGTTAAAAATATATTTACTTTCATGTCAAATAATGTATAATAAAGTTATGATTTAGTTCGTTATATTTAATAAAAAAACGAAAAAACAGTAGTTTATAGGAGGTCAAAATGTCAGATCTGAGAAATAAAATAAAAGAGCTTAAAAAAAGATATGAGGGATATTTTAAAGCGTTGGGGGTTGCCGGCGCGGTGGCATTTTCTTCTTTGGGGAATGAAGCTAAAGCAGAGACACCTAAAACTAAGGATTCTGAAGAAGTTAAAAAAGAGTATCATATGTCTCAAGAAATGCCTAGTTCCAAGTTGGTTAGTAATGTGAAAGATGTTCAACTTGATAGTTTGACCACACCGGAACTGTTGGATTATCTTATTGAGATTGGTCCTAAAAGAGTAAAAAAGTTTTCTGATAATGAAACGGAGTATTCTGTTCCATTTGGTGGAGGTAAAAGGGTTGCAAAAGTAATTAATAGTGATGGATCTTATTTTTATGGTATTAGTGTTGGTAAAAATGCTGCTGGTCGTGTTGATGTTGATAAGTTAAGAGATATATCTTGCATGAATGGTGCTTATTCTTTGTGTATAAGACCAGATGGCACGTTTTATGAGCCTGATTATACTCTAAATGGTGATAAAGGATTGGTCGAGCGCACTGATTATAAACGTAGGTTTAAAGGTAATGTGCATGATACAGACAAGAAACTAAGAGATATGGCTAAAAAAACTATAACTACTATTCAGAGAAATAAGGAAAATAAGAAGACTTATCAGCTAACGAATCAGGACTATGCCAAGATGCGAGGATAAAGAGGATAAGCTTTATTGTAGTATTTTTACTAAAATACGGTAAAAAGAGCTGTTTGAGAGCAAATGGCTCTTTTTTGTCGGGTGTTGATATAGTTTAATAAGTGTTGACGGTATGATAATTGTGTTTTTTAGTGAAAAAATATAAAAAAAATCAAAAGGACTGTAAAAATGAAAAATTTTTCTTATACGACAAATGGGGTTTGTTCGAGCGCTATTAATTTTGATATTGAAAACGGAAAAATATATAATGTGAAGTTTAGTGGAGGATGTGCGGGGAATTTGCAAGCGATATCAAAATTGGTGGAAGGGAAAGAAGCCGGCGAGGTTGCACAAATTTTGCGCGGAAACGATTGTCGCGGAAAAGGGACATCGTGTGCCGACCAATTAGCCAAAGCTATTGACGAAGCTTTGATTGAAATTAAAAAAACAGCGTAAATTTTATAAATTAATGATTGGTGTTATTTACCATACATTCTTTCCATAAACTTTATTTTAGGTTATTGTTTTTTTAATCAGGTAGTTTGAGAGTTTTTCGTTCGGCTGTTTGAGGATTTTTTATTTCTTGATTTTACAAAAAGCATGATATTCGGTAAATTTTACTTGCTTTTTCGGTAATTATTCGGTAATATTTAGGTAAATATCCGGTAATATTCCGGTAAATTTAATTTGAAAGGATTAGTTATGCCTAATATGAGTGATATAGTGATTACACCTGATATTCTTCGTAAAATAGCTGAAATAGATACATTTAAGGGTTCGTGGAATAGCGGTGGTATAAAAATTGAACCAGAGCAATTAAAGACAATGAAAAGAATTGCTACCATTGAGTCTATTGGTTCATCTAATCGCATAGAGGGTAATAAATTAAACGATATAGATGTTGAAACAGTATTTAACAATATAACAAAAAAATCTTTTCAAACACGTGATGAGCAAGAAGTTGCAGGATATGCAGATTTACTAGCTACAATCTTTGATAGTTACCAAGATATCCCTTTATCAGAGAACTACATTCGTCAATTACACAAAATTTTATTAAGTTACTCAACAAAATATGAGCGTCATAGAGGTGAGTATAAGAAAGATTCAAACAGGGTTGCTGCGTTTGATGCTGATGGTAATGAAATAGGCACAATATTTGAAACAGCTACTCCATTTGATACTTCTCGTTTGATGCAAGAGTTAGTTGATTGGACTAATGTTAATTTTAATGATGGGTACTTTCATCCTATTATCACAATAGGTGTATTTGTTGTTCACTTTTTATCAATACACCCTTTTACAGATGGTAATGGGCGCTTATCACGAGCATTAACAACAATGTTATTGCTTAAAAACGGATATAACTATATGCCATATGCATCTATGGAATCAATTATTGAAGCAAACAAAGAAGGTTATTATAGGGCTTTAAGAGCAACTCAAAAAACAATTTGGACAGATAAGGTTAATTATGAACCTTGGCTAACATTCTTTATTACCTCATTACAAAAACAAAAACGTCATCTAGAAGAGAAAATTACCAAAGTATCTGGCACAACAAGATATAATAAAACAGAAGAAAGTATAATTGCTTTATTTGATGAAAAGTCATCTTGGAGTGTATTAGAGATAGCCCAAGAACTTAATAAAAACAACGAAACCATCAAAAAGAATGTTCAAAATCTTGTGAAAAAAGACATTTTAGAAAAACAAGGTTCAACCAAAGGAACATACTATATTTTGAAAAAGCAATAGGTTTGTCAGGATAGATAGAGTAAATTATAGATACAAGCTCAGACCAGTTTGAGCTGTATCTTTTTGTAAGTATCGATAATATAAAGATATTCAAAAATCTTAAATCCAATGGGGTCTTATCCACCACCATAAAAAAAGCCTCCCCTTGTGGGAGGTTTTTTTTATGGTGAAATTATGACAGTTTGAACCAATAGGAGTTGGTTTGTCTACCAGCTTAGTTTTGTATTTTTAGGTGTTTCAAAAAGGCATCGCAGCCTTCAATGATATCCCAGTAGGTTTCGTCAAAGTTGCCGGTATACCAAGGGTCGGCAATGTCGCCATCATCTCCTGCAAAGGAAAGAAGCTTGCACACTTTGCCCTCGGGGTCGCCACCCAAGATGCGAAGCATATTGCGAATGTTGTAGGTGTCCATGCCTATGAGGTAGTCGTATTTGTTGTAGTCGGACTTTGTAAGCTGAACAGCATATTTGCCCTCGGTGGAAATGCCGTACTGACCGAGCTTTGCCCTTGTGCCGCGGTGCACGGGATTGCCTATTTCCTCGGTGCTGGTAGCGGCTGATGACACATAGGCTTCTATGCCCT
>JAZLEQ010000035.1:0-2222 GCA_045615365.1 Alphaproteobacteria bacterium | reverse complement strand
GCCCATTGAAAATAAACGTTTTTCTGTATCGTCTGATTAACGTTTAGATAAGGCATTAAAGGCTTTTATACTGTAAAATCAATGCATTGCATCCTTAAAAATTATATATAAAGGTCGTGTGAAGGTTGATGTTAAACTTTGTTGGAACTAAGATGGAAGGTTAATATTTTAAACTAATTTTATCAAACATATTATTATGTATAGCAATGGTGATAAAAAAGTAAATTTTGCTAATTTTGGATGATTACGCATGTTGCTTGTTCCAACTACGAAAAGTAAGCTTAGAATTATAATTTCCATCCTTAAACTACCAACATATACCTTTTGATTAGTATAGGACCAAATATGAGAAGTTGCTTCGGCATGAAATATTTTGTCTTCCTCTTCCGGAAGATTAAATAATGAAATAATATTTATTATATAATAAAAAAGGTAGAAACAAACATACCATTTAAACACCCAAAGAAGTTTGAAGGTTTCTAACAGATTTCGTTTTATTAAATTAGCAATATTATTAAATTTTATCATCTTATCATAAACCTTATAAAATATATTTATGCAATATAATATAAATAAAAAATAAAGGAAGGCAAGGAAAAATCCCTACCTTCTTTTTCTATTACCAACTTTTAGGATAGCTTACATATACAGGAACCGAATCTTGACAATTGTCAAGGTAATAACTCAATTTACCTGTTTGCCAAGGAATATCAATACAACCAGCCGAACCTTTGCTTAATCCTCCATGTATAGAGAAACCAGAACGACCATAGGTGTCAATACCGCCACCCCCGTTTGGTACCCGAATGGCGCAAATAAATTGTGAAATTTATAAGACGGCAAGCTAATAAAATCAACAAAATACAAAACAAAAAAATGGGTTGCAATTTCTTGCAACCCAAAAGGAAATACAAAATATTTTCTTGATACCAATTAACGTTTTGATAAGGCGTTAAACGTTTTTATACTGCAAAATCAATTAATTATGCCATTAAAGATTCTATGTGAAGGTGCTGTGAAAGAGTATGTTTATTCCTCATATAATATATCTTACTTTTTTTCACAACCTTTCTCAACACTCCAACGCCAACAATCTTCTCGGCATTTAAGCTCATCACCATCCCAAACCAGTCCTTGATCTAAACAAGCATCAATTTTATGTTGAATAGTTATTTCGTTAGAAAAATTATACATCACAAGATATGCGATAAAACTGATTATAAATAGGACATAAGCAAGTTTTCTTGTTTTGGAAAAGAATGTTGCAAAGAAGAATATTGCGCTTGCAAGCATTGCCAGTTCATAGGCATAAAATATAGTAGATGATGCAGGCTGAACAATACTCCAATCCATCCCAAACCATGTAATCATCAAAAATAAAATTATTAATTTGAGGATTGTTATTAGTCTTAATAATAGATTTTGCTTGTTCATTTATTTTGTTCTCCAATTAATTACTTATACTTTGTGTGATGTGTTGGGCAAGTTGCTTTTAAACTTTTACCTGCTGCAGCACCTGCACGACCTCTAGCGTTAGCTCTTAAATCACTTCGTGCAGCCGATAAACTATCTCTTTTAATTAATGTATCAGCCAACTCACGAAGATATCCAGCTCCGGTCGCAACAGCAGTACCATAACGACCGCGAGAAGCGGCTTCATAATTTGCTTTGCAATGAAAAAAATGGTCGCTCGGATTTAAATTCATTGTTTTCATTGTATTATAATTGCGTTGCAAATCTTTAATCGGTGCAACTAAACCACTACGCGTTGTTCCTATTGGTAGCTTATAACCCTTGAGATAATTATCAAGAGCTTTTGCTGTTTTATCGCCATATTTTGGCATATTTTTGCTCCTTTTGTTAAGTTAATATTAGATTTTAACTTTAGCGTTTCAGAGAATATCTTATCTATGCCCTATAGCTTGCTAAAATTTAACTTTTGCCAACGCATTGTTATGCATAATCAGCATATTTAACTTGCGTGCCGCTTTAAGGGGTAAAGTTTCTTTGTCGGTCATGGTTCTTTCCTAATCTAAAGTTTATACTCTTTAGTTAGGTAACAAAAACTCATAATGCAAGCCTATGTGAAACAAAAAAATGGGCTGTGAAAATCCACAGCCCATTGAAAATAAACGTTTTTCTGTATCGTCTGATTAACGTTTAGATAAGGCATTAAAGGCTTTTATACTGTAAAATCAATGCATTGCATCCTTAAAAATTAT
>JAZLEQ010000034.1:0-2323 GCA_045615365.1 Alphaproteobacteria bacterium | reverse complement strand
AAGAATATGCATTATCTAAACTTCTCCAATCATTCTTTTTAGACTTCAGCGCTTCCTTAAACAAATCGAAAGCCTGTTCTGCTAACTCCGGTCTTGCTTTAATGATTTCAGATAAACAAGAATATGCTTTCCCTAAACTATTCTTATCATTCTTATCAGACTTCAGCGCTTCCTTAAAAACATCGAAAGCCTGCCCTGCCAACTCCGGTCTTGCTTTAATGATTGCAGATAAACAAGAATATGCTTCACCTAAACTATATCCATTATTCTTATCAGACTTCAGAACTTCCTTAAAAACATCGAAAGCCTGTTCTGCTAACTCCGGTCTTGCTTTAATGATTGCAGATAAACAAGAATATGCTTTCCCTAAACTATCACCATAATTCTCATCAGACTTCAGATCTTTCTTTAAAACATCTAAAGCCTGTTCTGCTAACTCCGGTCTTGTTTCAATGATTTCAGATAAATAACCATACCAATATTCAAGCATGAAAACTAAACAATCTTCTTCGAACTCAACCCTGATTTTTCTTAATTCTTCTTCCATCGCATTTACCTTTCATTCGAAAGACAAAAAGCCTAAAGAAACATATTTTCTTTGAGGCTTTTTATATAAATTATTTTCTTGACAGAGCTTACATGTGTGTGTAGATTTCAGCCATTTTTCAATGACTGCTTTTTACTTTTCAACTTTAACCACACATTCCATAACCTTTCTCCTTATGATAGACAATAATATCATACTTTTAATATAAAGTAAATTATTTTTAGAAACAGGCTCTTATCTGTTTGTTTTGTTGATGTGAAAAAAATAAACTTGACATAAAAAAAGAACTAAAGTAGAACAAAAACATAGCCACGTTATGAGGAGAAAAAATTATGCTGACGCCAAAGCAATATAAACTTTTGATGTTTATTAATAAAACAGTTAAAGAAACCGGTTGTTGCCCTTCGTTTGATGAAATGAAAAATGCTTTAGGCTTAAAGTCTAAATCGGGTATTCATGCGCTGATTGACGCTTTGGTGGAACGAAATTTTTTGCGCAAATTGCCGCATAAGGCTCGCGCATTGGAGGTCTTGCGCCTACCCAAACTCAAACCTTCGGCCATTATTGCAGAGGAAAAAGCAAAAGAGGCCGCTTTGGAAAACTCTACATTGGAAATACCTTTGTATGGCAAAATCGCGGCAGGAACACCCATTGAGGCAATTGCAAACGAATCGGAAAAGGTTAATGTGCCGCTGGAAATGATAAGAGGCGGCGAATATTATGCACTCACAATTGAAGGCGACTCGATGATTGAAGCCGGAATTATGAACGGTGATACGGTTATCATAAAAAAAGCGGATAATGCTCGTAACGGCGATATTGTCGTGGCTTTGGTGGATGAATGTGAGGCTACGCTTAAACAAATTAAAAAAGATGGGGCAAATATTCACCTAATTCCTAAAAATGAAGCTTATGAAACTCGTATATTGCAGGCTGAAAGAGTTAGAGTGCAGGGAATTTTGAGCTCGCTTATCAGAAATTATAATTAAAATTTTTGCTTTTTTGTTTTTTTGTTAAACCAAATTTTAATAAATATCTGATTGACTCGGTAAATGAGTTTAGTATGGGTTTTCGATATCCAGTAGGATGTTTGGTAAAAAAATAATAAATAAAGGCAAAATTTAATGGATTTCGAAATTGGTATTTTAAGAAAACTTAAACAAAATTGGATTTTTCTGCTAAGCGGGTTTATTGTATTTTACTTCGGTTTTCATACATTTTGCGGAGACAGAAATATATATCGGTATTTTTCACTGAAAAAAGAAATAGCTTATGAGCAAATGAGAGCAAAGCAATTTAAACTCCAAAGAGACGAATTGCAAAGAAAAGTTGATTTGCTATCGGAAAAAAACTTGGATCTTGATATGCTTGATGAACGAGCAAGAGTTGTATTGAATATGGTTTCAAATGAAGAGTTTGTCCTTTTGGATGAAAATATTTAAGCAAATTTCAGTGCCATCTTCATATTCAATTTCTACACTACGACCAAAACCATAGCGATTATTATCAAAGTCAAGCCCATATTCAACAAACACTTCCTTTTTCATTTTTACCCTTCCCTTTTTAGCTGTTTAATATTTCTGTTTTAGTAAAAACTGCAAAAAAACAATGTTTTTATTAAATTTGATAAGATTCTTTTTTTATTCGGGTTCGAGCGCGCACTCCTACGCCTTAAAACAAAAAAAGCGCCCTTTTGGGCGCATTTTGTTCTAATGGCGGGAGTGGCTCGCGCTCCGCGCTACGCCGTCTGTCCCTACGCAAAAACTCCGCTTTTGC
>JAZLEQ010000033.1:0-7720 GCA_045615365.1 Alphaproteobacteria bacterium | reverse complement strand
AGAATATTTTGTGTTTTGTTCATCTGTGTCGCGATTGTTTTAAGCGACGCTAAATTCGTTCTCATTGAGGCGGTTAAAGTGATGCTATTTAACATCTCCCACCTCCTTTTCGGCGCAAACCCTTAGAAATGTAGGGGGGGGGTAAAACCTTGCGCACATAAAGCGGAAACACAAAAACCCTTTGCGATTCTTTCACGCAAAGAGCCTAAATGCTTCAATAGCCTATGTCTCAATCCTTGCAACACTCCTGTGTTTCCTCATACTTTCGTTACATAAAACGGATAAATTCCTATCCTTCTTATACCATATTAAGGCATAATTACTTAAAATATGGTTAATAAATTAAAAAAATTCCTCACTCTTCATCATCTGTTCCAAATATCATCTTCCACATTTCTCTGCGATAAATCCACAAGTTAAACACCCCGAAAACCGCCGAAATCATCCCAAACAAATAGAGAAAATAATACCAATTCATTTGCCCCACCTTCATCATAACATCTTCTTGGCTTAGTTTAACAAAACCGATTGAAACTGTTGTTGCTAAAAATGAAAATATAAAAGCAAGCATCCAAATCTTTTTCCTAACATTATCTTTAAGTAAAAATGCAGTAATCAAATAAAACAACAAAAAAGCTACAAACAAATATATTTCCATAACCGAACCTCATAGATTAATCTCATACTTAATCATATAATTACCGATTAGCGAAATACAAGTATTACAATTTAATCAGCCAAAATAGGCCACTCATTTTTGAAAAGCTGCTCCAAGCTATTATTTTCATATCCGAATCTCATATTATAAATCCAATAATTAGCCATAACCCTTTCAATATAAATTCTTGTTTCAGCCGAAGGTAAAACTTCAATAAACAAAAGAGGATCGTTGTAATAACGCGAATTTTTTTGCCATTTCAACAAATTTGAAGGTCCCGCATTATACGCAGTCAACATAAAAAACAAATTTCCTTCAACAAATGGCTTAGACAGCAAATATTCCACATATTTTTGCCCCAAATCCAAATTATAATCAACATCTAACAACTTGTTTTTATGAATCTTAACACTCTTATCCCCGCTGATATGATAAGCAGTGTTCGGCATAAGCTGCATCAACCCTCGAGCACCGGCCTTGCTTTTTGCATCATACCTAAAAGCAGACTCTTGCCGCACCAAAGCCAACACCAAAGCTTTATTAACTTGCCACTTTTTGTCACTGAAACGCTGAGGCAACGGATATATCTCCCTCACAAAACGTTCTTGCAGCATCTCTGTTGCTACATTTTTTGACAAACTAATCACCAACGAATGAAGCCCATATTTACCGGATAAAATAACGACAGCTTCTTTCTGATTATCCGTAAGTCCGGCATAAGAATACAACATTTCGTCTTCTGCCAACGAGTTCTTTTTCAACATCAACAAAACCAAAAATCTTGTCAGTGCGGGTGAGCTCAAAATCTCATCGACATATTCATCCGCATTAACATTTTCAATATATGTATTTTCAACAAAATTAAAATTAATTTTTTCGTTTAACTTATATGCAGCTAAAATCCCGTAAAATGTATGTTTGTGTTTTTTTGCCAATTTCAACATTTCTTGAGCTTTCATGTGGTTTCCCAATTTTTCATAAGCTCTGGCCGACCAATATGCTCCTGCGGCAACCAACCATTTATCCGAATTATTTGAGCTTCCCAACCTTGCAAAATAACTCGCTGCCGACATAAAATTTTTCTGTCTCCATGAAGCCAATCCTGCCACCCAAGTAGCAGTTCCCGAGTTTCGTCTTTTTGAAGCAATCTGTCCCCACTCTAATGCTTTTGCATCATAATTATCCACCAAATATTTCAAAGCCAGTTTTGCAGCCAACGAATCCCAATATATAGCCGGAGCCAGTTTCTTAAACTTTTCGTTTTCCAAAATTTTTCGTGCCGACAAAGTTTTTCCTCTGCGAATATGTCTTTTAAAGTTTTTTGCCTGTCGCACCAAAAAATTTCTGTCTTGCGGAGCCAAACGTTCCAAATATTTCAACGATATTTTTCCCGACTGAGTTTCTTGTTCAGCAACATAAGTTGCTGGCTTTTGCGGATTTTCAACATTTTTCTTCAAAGCCAAATTATATATTCTTTTTGCCTGAGGATGATCATTATAATTTTCCAACCATTCTTCCAACTCTTTTGGCGATGTTCTATAAGCCGAATGCAAATACTTTTCAGCCAAAACATATCCTTTCAAAACTTGAGAATCCAATCTTCCGATTACCTCATCAGCTTTTTTAAAATCGGCCTGTTTTATATAATCAAAAATTTTCCGATATCTGTTCAAATCAGTAATATTAATCTGCAAATTTTCAACGATTTTTTCATATACACCCGGGTTCGACACATTAACGGCAGCCTGCACATTCACACAAACAAATGTTGCACTACACACCAAACCCAAAAAAAGTAATTGCAATTTTTTCATGTTTACTTTGTCAGCCAAGTAATTTTATTGGCACATTCAGCCGCAGTCATTCCCTTCACTCTGCAGCGATTCACTATAATGTTCGGTGCCTTATCCATTTCGTAGCACCCCGGTCCCAAAAGCGAATAATTATAATAATTTCTCACATTTGGTCTGACTTGAGAAAAAGATAATGTTGTTGTCAACTTCGGCCAAACAATTTTCATATCAAGTTGAGTTATTTTAGTATCTAAGCTTGACAACAGATTAAACCTTACATCACAATAAATATTCCCCGATGCCGAATTTATAATCTTAAAATTGTCATAATATAAAAATATTTTTGATGCATCCCTTACATTACCGTTATCATCAAGCTCAACAACAAACATTCCCCCTCTTTTAGACCCGTCGGTTGTAGGAAGAACTTCTCTTTTATAATACTTGGGATCAACGAATTCTTTGTCCGCATTTTCATTATCAGCAACCGTTTCGTCGGAATAATTATCTTCCGTTGCGGAATTTTCCGCAAACATAGTCATATTATCCAATGGATCAACATATTCCGACTGACTAAAATCCAAATTTTCGTCTGCTGTTTCTTCTTTAGTGTCATTATTAAAAAAATCGGGGGTCTGAAATGTTTGCTCTGCATCTGCGCCATTGTTCACAATATCCGCACTGCTATTGCCGAAAACCTGAGCATTCAAATCCGATGATAACAGTAGCGCAAAAACTAAAAGCAGTGAACTTTTCAACATTCTACCTTCCTAAAACATTGTTCATTCAACAAACAAAAATTACTTTTCTTCTGCTTCAACCTCAGTTTGCACAATTTTTTTAATGTTATTAATAGCAGAATCATACATTTCTTCTATTTCGCTTTTCATATTCAAAACAGCCGTATTATCATTCATCACTTGAGTTTCATATGAAACCTCTTTGAAATCAATATAATACTCCGGTGCCGACGGGCTCACATATTCAAACATTGTGCTGCAGTCGGTAGAATTAGAAGAAGCTCCTTCTCCGCTTGAAGAAATAATACATTCATTCACACTATATTCCATATCCTTCAGCAACAAGAAACAACGATCTGTATCAATTTTTGTTTTCAAAGAAAGCTGTTGTTTGGATCTTATTTGCGGCAATCTTATCAAAACTGAAATATCTTTTGTTACATACTCGGCGGTATTATGACGAGGCGCCGAAGCTTTATTCCCTTCTTTTTCTCTTTTCAACTCTTCTCTTTTTTCTTTATTTATCGTATCATCAATAACTTCATCATACCACACCAAATTCATATTTGCTTTTGTAATATCAGATGTTGTCTTATTATAAAAGGTAGCGCTTGCATTACAATAAACAACCTTACCATCAGCATCTTTCTCGGGAACAATATCATGAATTTTAAACATAACTTTTTCATCGTCAGCAGCCGCAGCAACATTAATCGCCCCAACAAAAACCAACGAAGAACCGATAACAGACAATAAAAATTTTGAATATTTATTCATTTTTCGCTTCCTTTTTCAAACAACATAGCACTTTACTGAAAATGATTATAACTTTTTTTTTCTAAAATACCATTAAATATTATAATAATCACAAACTTTGTTAATTGTTTTTATCCAATTCTTTCCTAAGTCTCAAAAAATCGGCCCAACTTTTCGCTTTTTGCAAAGGAGTCCTAAGCAAATAAGCCGGATGAAACGTAGCCATAACCTTAACTTTTTTTCCCGAACTTGTTTCATACTCGTTAACTTTTCCGCGCAAACGCGACATTGTCTCATTTGCATTCATCAAAGAATTATAAGCCACAACCCCCAATGCAAAAATATAATCCGGTTCAATTATATCTATCTGTTTTTTCAAAAAAGGCAAACATACTGCTATTTCAGCATCGGATGGCGTTCTGTTTCCCGGCGGTCTCCAAGGCAAAATATTGCATATATAACATTCATTTCTTGTTATGCCGATTGCACTCAACATCTTATCCAACAACTGCCCGCTTCGCCCCACAAACGCTCTTCCGATACGATCCTCGTCTGCTCCCGGCGCCTCTCCCACAAACAGTATTTTGGAATTCGGATTTCCATCACCAATCACGGTATTTGCGGCAGTATTTTTCAAAGAACATCCGTCAAAATTTTCAATAATTTTTTTCAAATCATCTAATGTATGCACCTCGTCACACAAAACATCTGCTGTTTTTTCGGCTTCTTTTGCCGCAATTGCCAAATGTGACGATGCCACACGCTGAAATTCTGCCTTTTTAGCTTCCGTCGGATTCTTTTTTTCATTCACCTCAAAAAGCAAAGGTGAACTGCCGCAAGTTTCATCAACTCCGGCCAATTCATAAAATTCGAGCATAGCTCTTATATCCGAACAACTCATCTCCATAACATGGAATTTAAGGCAAAACATATTTTTTATCAAGAATAATCCTTTATTTGCACAAAAATTAAACATATATTCAACATTCTCATTGTAAGATTTCAAAAAAGTATCTATATTTTTCAATTGTAACAAATTTGGGATAAATCAATGCGCAAACTAACTCTTATTTCATCACTATTAATATCTACGGCAATTTTCATATCTTGCTCGCCTGTTATTAAAAATCATCCCTCATTTGCAACAACCGATTCTGCCAAAGAAAAAATTTACCCCAACTCCAACGCCTACGGAGCGTATCTTGCCGGCAGAATCGCACATATGCGCAAAGATTTTGATGCAGCAGCATTTTTTTACAAAGACGCATACGACAAAGACAAAAACAATTCCATGCTGATTTCTCCTTTATACCTGCTTTTAGCTTCAAAAGGTAATGTTGATGAAGCAGCCGTATTTGCACAAAAAGCCATCGAAAACAAAGATGCAAACGCTTTTGCCTATATGCTCGTTTCCACCAAACAACTTCATAACCGACAATATGAAGACTCCATAAAAACATTAAATAAAATCAGCGATCCCATATATCGTGCATTCATAGTCCCAATGATCAAAGCATGGAACTATGCCGGATTAAAAGATAGTCAAAAAGCTTTCGCCGAAATAAAAAAACTTAATAAAGAAGAAAATCTGAATTCCATTTATATAGTACAAAAAGCCCTGATATCCGATTATCTCGGACTAAACCGCGAAGCAGGCAAAATATACGAACAACTGATAAGCAGCAAAAACTCTGAAATTTCCGTGCGCATGTTGGAATTAATCACCAATTTTTATATCCGCACCAATCAAAAAGAACGCGCACAAAACATAATGAATTCCATATCAGAAAACTCATCCCTATATCATCTGCTTGCAACACTGCGCAACAATGTAAATCAGGCCGACCCTCAAAAGACACCCCCGATTTTATCATCTGCAAGCATAGGTGCTGCCGAAAGCATGTTCACGGTCGCCTCCACATTCCGATACGATGACGCCATCGACATATCTCATATGTATAATGCTTTGACCATATACCTGAATCCGCAATACAGCACTGCAAAAATTCTAATGGGAGATATTTATGAATCCCGAGACATGCTTGAAGAAGCCAATAAAACATATGACAATATCAATCATACCGATATAGCTTACTATCCGGCACAACTCAAAAAAGCTCGCAATCTCATAAAACAAGAAGACTACAAAAATGCCGAAATACTCCTGAAAAATTTAAGTCAAGACTACAACGACAAACAAATATACATTGATCTTGGTGACATACTGCGAATCACAGAACGTTTTAACGAGGCTGTAAAATACTACGACAAAGCCATTGCTCAAACAACAAACAAACAAGAGCTTTGGGTATTATATTATGCTAAAGCGGTGTCTCTCGAAAGAGCAAATCGTTGGCAAGATGCTGAAAAAGTTTTAATGGATGCTCATAAAATAAAAAAACACTATCTTATCCTAAATCACTTAGGCTATTCTTGGATTCGCCGCAACAAAAACATCGACGAAGCATTTTCCATGATTGTCGATGCATACAACCAAGCTCCTTTTGACCCCAGCATAAACGACAGCTTGGGCTTTGCATTATACAACCTCGGTTACTACACAATGTCGCTTCAATACCTTGAAAAAGCAGCCGAACTATATCCTTCATCTGCAGTTATAAGCTCACACCTCGGCGATGCCTATTGGTTCGCTCACCGCAAAAATGAAGCCAAATTTCAATGGCGCCACGCCCTAAAACAAAAAGATGATACTGGCGAACTCAATATTGAACTTACTCAAGACAAAATCAAAAACGGTCTTTCTAAAGAACCTGAGGTTTCGTATAATAAAGAAAAAATTGAAGCGAAAATCAAAGAAATAAAAAAACACACCCTCTCCAGAAGGTTGCAATAGCTTTATTATTAAAAAATTTTTTATTAAAATCATTCAAAAGAAATGCCCGATTTTTTCAAATCGGGCATTTCTTTTATTTAGCTTATTTTAAGCTTGGTATCTATTAAGCTTTTTTGCAGCAGCAACCGCCATTAACGCCGCCACCGACAACGCGATCTTTACCAAACTTAACAGTTGCTTGAGCAGCTGCCAAACGAGCAACCGGCACACGATATGGTGAGCAAGAAACATAATCTAATCCAACCTGATGGAAGAATTCGATAGATTTCGGATCACCACCGTGTTCACCGCAAACACCCAAATGCAAATCTGCATTGGTTTCGCGGCCCTTACGGCATGCACGAGCAACCAATTTGCCCACACCATCAACATCAATAGATGCAAACGGATCAGCAACATAAACGCCTTTAGCTCTGTATTCATCCAAAATGGCACCGGTATCATCACGGCTCATACCCAAAGTTGTTTGAGTAAGATCGTTTGTTCCGAAACCGAAGAATGAAGCAGATTCGGCAATTTCTTCAGCCATCAAAGCAGCTCTCGGCAATTCAATCATTGTGCCGACGATATAATCAATTTTGCTGCCTTTTTCAGCGAATACTTGTTGAGCTGTTGTATCAATAACAGCCTTAACAAGATCCAACTCTTTCTTAGAACCTGTCAAAGGAACTTCAATTTCAGGAGTTACTTTAACACCTTCGGCTTGACATTCCAAAGCAGCTTCCAAGATAGCACGAGCTTGCATTTCGGCAATTTCAGGATATGTAACAGCCAAACGGCAGCCACGGTGACCCAACATCGGGTTAGCTTCATGCAAAGCAGCAGCACGAGTTTTAACTTGTTCTAATGTGATACCCAATTTGTCAGCCAATTCTTGCATTTCAGCATCTGTATGAGGCAAGAATTCGTGCAATGGTGG
>JAZLEQ010000032.1:0-16560 GCA_045615365.1 Alphaproteobacteria bacterium | reverse complement strand
GAATTTCTTAAATTATTGAGATAGTTTAATAATGAATATTTTAGGAGCTACGCCATGATAATAAGAAAGTTTATAAAGGAAGATTTATCTCAAGTTTTAGAATTATGTCGTGAAGTTAGACAACACCATATTGATATTTTATATTACCCAAAGCTTTGCGTAAAAAAGCATCATTAAAAGATAAAAAATATGCTCCGTTTAGAGAATATTTCAAAAAACTTCAAAAAGAGAAATATGATAAAGCCATACAAAATGGTTGCAAATTAACTGCTCTTGGTTTTGTAAATTGTTTTTTATCACAAAATGAGCACAACATACCAATCCCGTATGTTAAACAAAACCAGCAAAACAAATTGATACAACTGGCTCAAATTAACAATCGAGAATTTAAAAAAGCTTCTGCATGCTAAAGCTTTTTTCTGCATGATGTAGCTCATTGCGAAACAAATAAACTTTCTCTAAATTAGATATGTTAAGCACAACTATATTTAGAGGCAAACAATGAGCAAACTAAAAGACGATTTATATCAAAGATTTAACGGTTTCAAACCGGTAAAAAACGCAAAAGGCGAATGGTATTATATTGACCCTCGCTATGAAAGTAACGACCCTCGCAGTCAAATAAAAGTAGCAAATGAAAATTCGCCCAATCCTAAGATTGATGAGATTTTGGAAGATGATATGAACAACAATCCTGAGGATTATTATATTTGGCACACTCAAGGGGATGATAAAGTTCGAAGCTCGCACGCAGAACGAGATGGAGAAATATTTAATTATAACGTTCCACCGGAAGGCGGTAATCCTGGTGAAGACTATAATTGCAGATGTTGGGCAGAATCATATAAGTCCCAAAAATCATCCCAATCCGATGTCGCCAAAGTAAATCTTTCCGGCCTCCCGCAATATGAAGGAAATGAGGTAAGAAATATTTTTACAGACGCAACTAATGATTACGCTCATCGCCATGTTAAATTTCGTTCTATTGAAGAAGAAAAGTTATTAAAAAGAATTGGAAAACAAATAATAGGTCGAGAAAATTCTTTAAATTATGCGTATATAGATAGTTCAGGTTATATAACAACTGGCAATGGTGCACTAATTGATGATTGGAACGATTTTAAGAAAGTACATTGGCTTTATAATGGCAGACCAGCTACAGAAACAGAAATGCGAGCAGAGTTTGAAATGCTTCAAAAAATTAAAGCTAATATTATTGCCGAAGCAAAAATTCAAGCTATTGCAAACAATATACCTTATTCTAATCCGTTTCAAAAGATTACCGCAAATTATTATAAAGATAAATCTATTTTAAGAATAACCAAGGACGAAGCTGACTATCTGATGTATTCGCATTTACAAAAAGATTACGATAATCTCAAACGATACTTACCGGAAATAGATAATGCTCCTCAAGCTGCTCAAGACGTCGCTTTTGATATCCAGTATAATCCCGGTATCACATCAACAACTTGGACTAATTTTAAAAATTATTTTAATAATAAAAATATAAACGAACTCGCCAAACAAGTTCATAGAATTGGCATTTCAGAAAACAGAAATAATGAAATGAGGGATAAAATATTATCTATAAAAAAATGGTAATCACCGTTTTATTGTTAAATATTCTAAACTATAAGGTTCTTGTTCGTCCAGCTCAAATGATTGTTTTTCAATAAGACCTCTGTCATTAACTTGATATACAATTACTTCGTGCGAGCACATAATTTTATTCCTATTTAATATATCCGGATGGCATACATTGCAAAAATATTTTATGTAATTATGTTGGTTTTCTAACAATTTACAATCATGTTTTTCAATATATGCATCTGGAGATGAAAAATCATCAGGAGATTCTGTAATGCTATTTGGAGTGAGTATTGTATTCCAAGAAGTTCTTCCATAAGCTAATAAAGGTTTGCTAAAAATCGGATTTTTAAATTCTTGCTTATTTGAGGATTCAATATTAATCCAAGCACACCCGATCAAACTAAAAACGATTAAAATTAAAAACATATTTTTCATTTCTATCCACCCCCTATGACACTTTATATAAAATGAGTTAAAATATATTAAAGAGGCAATCCCGGGGAGGACTACAACTGTCGCTGTTGGGCAGAACCATATCACCCAAACAAAAACAAACAATCCGACGTTGCAAAATATGATCTTTTAAGCTTGCATAATAGACCTTAGCTGAAGAATTTAACATATTTTCTAAAATCACAAAATTACGTTTACTGTTTTTTGTCGTTAATAGAGTATTTAAAATCTCTATCTGTCGAAAGTTCTGTAAAATTCTTAGGTTTATAATATTCTTTTGATCGAGATAAATACTGACCATCAGACACTGATGTGACATAATCCACAATTCCTGTCACTACTTTCAGAGTAAATATACCCATGATATCAAAATCTGTTAAATTTACACGTTCCATTATCTACCTTGATCTATGTGTTTCAAAAACGCAGAAAGACTATTTAATTCTCTTTCAAACTCATAACGAGTGAATACGGTTTCACTTTTTAATGTTTTTCCGATAGAATGAATGATTGGATTTGTTACACTTTTCAACGCTTGCCTATACAAAGGATTTTGTGCTGCTGAAATATATAATTCGTCCACCAACATATCATATTCTGAACTATCTCGTTTTATGGGGTGGCCTTGCCAATAAATATATCCCGTTTCTTTCCAGTCGTAACAACTGGTTGCTTGAATATGATAGGCATCTGTTCCGTAGTAATTAAAAATCATCTGCTGAATAATAGGATCTTTGAATTTAATACATTGGAAAAATGCTTCAATACTCTTTAAGTGAAAACCTCTAAAAACGAATTCATAAGGATATAAGTTAGAAAGTAGTTTGGATAAAGAATTTTTAATTTTATACCCGACATTTATCCATTTATCACACTCCGGAATATAATTGCCTTCCTCATCACAAATAAGAAAGTCTTCGCAATATTGAATATTTCCCTTATTAATTATGTCTTTAAATGTAAACTGAAAATCTTTCTTGAAATTTACATATTCATTCAATTCTTTTTCTATTTTCTTACTTATCACATCAGACATGAGAAAAATCCCTCATTATTAAATATTTCATATTTATAAATTATATTTTGTGCAGCTCATATCATATTTACGCTAAACTATCAAGTGTCAATTTAATTTCCATATAAAACAGATGTCTAGGGTTTTAGAAAGAAGATATAAAATGTATTAGTTTTCGCCAACTATCCGCTCCGAACCAAAATCTTGGTTCTCGCCATGACGAGTGCATCTCAACAAAAAAAATCCACCTTTTCAGGTGGATTTTTTTGTTGGCTGCTCCACATGGATTCGAACCACGATTAACGGAGTCAGAGTCCGCTGTCCTACCATTAGACGATGGAGCAACAATCTACAAGCAACAGCTATATAACAACTCGAATTAAAAAGCAACCCCTTTTCATTTATTTTTTTCTGTTTCTTTTCAGTCTTTCCTGCTTTTTTGCATTTTTTTCAGCTCTTTCTTCCGCCCGCTTTCTTGCCTTTTCGGTAAAACGCGACTCAGAACGCTCTTTTACTTTTTCCAATTCTCTTTTTTTCTTTTCCTCGTTTCGCTCACGAGCAGCCCTCTGAAAACGAGATTCGTTTTCCTGTTTTTTCTTTAACAATTCTTCTTGTCTTTTTTCTCTTTTTTCCGTATTAGCAATAGCTTTTTTCTTAAAACGATTTGTTTCATTCATTCTTTCTTCAAGGATTTCTGTTTTTCTTTTTGCCTCTCTGACTTCTTCTCGGGTCATGTTTTCATAATTTTCTTCTGGAATTACAGTTGTTGTTTCTGCAGCGTTTTCGAGTTTTTTTTTCATTTCTTCGGTTTTATTTTGTTTTTTTTCATAGCCCTCTTTTTTATCAGCAACATTATTTCCCGATTTTTTCACACTGTCATCAGAAGCATTTTCATTGCTATTTTCCTCCTCATTCGAATTGCCTTTTTTTCCATTCTGCAACAAATATTCCTCATATTTTTCCTTTTCCACTTGAGCTGCAGGTTTTTCTCTGAGCTTTTTAAGCTTTTTCATAGCGGCTTCTTTTGGAGTTTCCGGATATTGTTCTTCAGCATACTGAATAACAAGGGCAGACGAATCTTTTACGACAAACGCAGAACAAATCATCAAAAATAAAATTAAAAATCTCATATTTTCATCCCTAAAAAATTTCATCAACTATATACTTATCACCCATCGTCGGACAATTCAAGCAATTATAACATATATACAAAAAAAACACTTGTTTTATCAACAAGTGTTTTCAATCTGGGGCGGATGATCGGATTCGAACCGACGACATTTGGTACCACAAACCAACGCTCTAACCAACTGAGCTACATCCGCCATTGGCATTGCAAAAGTTTTTTTAACCACTTTCATAACTAAAGTCAAGCAAAATTTATTTTTTTCATATTAACTCTTTATTTTCTTTTTATCATTATAATCAAAAAAAAGAAACATTCCAGAAAGTTAAGTATTAAAGAGCAAAAAAATGAAGAGTTTATTCGACAAAATAAAAATTTCAGCCACAATCGGATTTTTAATTGTGTTTTTATGCTCTTTTCAGGCGCAAGCTGCAAAAACAACTTCGTCTATAGTCATTGACGCCGTAACCGGCGAAGTTTTATCCTCTTCGAATGCCGACGAAAGACGTTATCCGGCCTCTCTGACAAAGCTCATGACACTCTACATAACATTCAGCGCTCTTGAAAACGGAACTCTGACAATGGAAACACCTTTGAAGGTTTCACGCAATGCGGCAAACCAAATACCTTCACGTATAAACGTAATCCCGGGCAAAGATATATCCGTTCACGATGCGATAATAGCTTTAATTGTGCACTCTGCCAATGATTGTGCCGTTGTTTTGGCCGAAAACATATCAGGCAGCGAAAAAGAATTTGCCGAACTGATGACGCAAACTGCCCAAAAATTGGGAATGAATCAAACAACATTCAAAAATGCATCCGGCTTATCAAACAAACAACAAAAAACAACCGCTCGCGATATGGCCATTTTAGGAAGCGCCATATATCACCATTTTCCTGAACACTACGACCTTTTTTCAACCAAAACCTTTTCATATAACGGTCACCTGTTCGGCACTCACAACCACTTACTCGGCAGCTTCAAAGGAGCAGACGGCATGAAAACCGGCTACCTCGGAGCAGCCGGATTTAATATAGTAACCTCAGCTCAGCGTGATGGGAAAAGAGTTATTGCCGTCACCATGGGGCACAATACACGCCAACAACGCGACAAAAAAGTTTCCAGTCTCATGGAGCACGGATTGAAAAAATTACAAAAAACGCCAACATCACTAAACATGGCAAAGCTTGAAATTCCGTCCATAGCCACCTCTTCGCCGGATCAGGATTGGATAATACAACTCGGCGCTTTTTCAAATTACTTAAAAGCTCGCAACTATGCTCTTGAAATACAAAACCGAATTCATCTTCCCTATATATCCAAGACAGAAATCAAGATCGAACCCGCAAACAACGGAGCAGCAATAGTTTATCGGGCGCAATTAAGCGGGTTTGCAAAAAATGAAGCGGATAAAACATGTTATCGGTTGAAAAAAGCAAACAAGCCCTGTATAGTCTTGGAAAATATCAATCAATCTAAACTGGTGATGGTTCGAAAATGACTTTTATCTCATCAAAAGCTCACATAATTGTTGTCGGCAACGAAAAAGGCGGCACAGGGAAATCAACTGTTTCAATGCACTTAGCAGTAAAACTTCTCCAAGAAAACTTCAAAGTAGCCATTATTGATTTAGATGGTCGTCAAGGTTCGCTCACCAAATATATAATAAATCGCCGCAACTACTGTCACCAAAACAACCTCATTCTTCCCACCCCCACTCACTATGTTTTTGAACCGGTCAATAAGGAGGCCAATCGCAAAGAAATTGAAGATACCATTTTAAACTTATCACAGCAATTTGACGCGATAATAATAGACACCCCCGGCTACCGCAACTACCTGTTTGAACTTGCTCACCAATATCCTCATACACTGGTAACCCCCATTTCCGACAGCATGGTCGATCTTTCAGCCATTGCCGACATCAACTATCAAACCGACGAAATAATTAAAGCCGGCCACTATGCGGAATATGTTTGGGATATCAAGAAAAAATTGGCTTCACAAAAACTGCCTTATCTCAATTGGGTGATTTGCGGAAACAAGACATCCCCCTTGCGTTCAAATAACAAAAGCTATGTTTTCAATCGCTTGGAAAGCTTGTCCAAACTATATGGGTTCCGATTCTCCGCCGGTTTAAAAGACCGCGTAATATTCAAAGAACTTTTTTTGGAAGGTTTAACGGTTCTCGATCTCAACAACCCGGAACTTCATCGCCGCATGACCATGTCACACTTGGCCGCAAAAATGGAAGTAAATAATCTGGTTGAATTTATTTTTCCTTAATATGCTGATAACTTTGTCATAACGCTTGTTTTTTATCAGTGCTGCTGCTAAATTACGAACATATACAATTATTCAAATTTTAAGGATTTTCACATGATAAAAACAATATCAACCTCTCCCTTTACCGATCAAAAAATGGGAACTGCAGGTTTGCGTCGCAAATCAAAAGTTGTTATTCAACAAAACTATATTGAAAACTTTGTTCAATCAATTTTCAATGTAATTGATAATCTTAACGAAAAAACATTTTTAGTCGGAGGCGACGGCCGTTTTTATAATGACATTGCCATTCAAAAAATCATAAAAATTGCGGCGGCTAATAATGTCAAAAAATTAGTTGTAGCAAAAGACGGTTTCATATCAACACCGGCAGGCTCCGTAATCATACGCAAATACGGCTTAAACGGCGGCTTAATACTTTCCGCCTCACACAACCCCGGAGGTGAAAACGGCGACTTTGGCATAAAATATTCCAACGAAACCGGCGGACAAGTTCCATCATCAGTCACTGATGCCATATACCAACAAACCCTAAACATTCAGGAGTATAAAATCTGTGAAGGTGAAGATGTTGACCTATCTCAAATCCGTGATTTAGACTATTGCGGAATGAAGATATCGGTTATTGATGCGGTCAAAGACTATGTTGAGATGATGCAAAACATTTTTGATTTTGCTTCAATCAAAGAAATGTTTGCCAAGGGTTTCACCATGCGTTTTGATGCCATGAACGCAGTTACCGGTCCTTATGCCGTAGAAATCTTTGAAAACATCTTAGGTGCAAGCAAAGGATCTGTTGTTCACGCAACTCCCATGCCGGACTTTGGCGGCCTTCACCCCGACCCCAATTTGGTTCATGCAAAAAAATTGGTTGACTTCATGTTTTCGGACAAAGCTGCCGATTTTGGCGCTGCTAATGATGGCGACGGCGACCGCAACATGATTTTGGGAAAGGGTTTCTTTGTAACCCCCAATGACAGCCTTGCCATAATAACCGACAACTTCAATCTTATTCCATACTACAGCAAAGGAATTTACGGGGTTGCCAAATCTGCAGCCACATCAACCGCGGTTGCCAGAGTAGCAAAAGCTCACAACATCGGCTACTACGAAGTTCCAACCGGCTGGAAATACTTTGTAAACCTCATGGATTCCAACCGCATAACCTTCTGTGGAGAAGAAAGCTTTGGCACTGGTTCGTCTCACATTCGCGAAAAAGACGGGATTTGGGCTGTTTTATTCTGGCTCAGCATTTTAGCCAAAACCGGAAAAACTGTTGAAGAAATAACCACTGAACACTGGCAAAAATATGGGCGCAGCTATTATATTCGCTTTGATTTCGAAGAAGTTGATTCTGCAATTGCCGATAAACTTATGGCAGATCTTGAAGCAAAAATGCCCTCATTGTCAGGCAAAAAATATGAAAACTTCTGCATTAAAGAAGCCGCTCCCTTTGTTTACAAGGATCCCGTAGATTCTTCCGTAACTAAAAACGGTCTTGTCATATATTTTACAGACGGTTCAAGGATTGTATATCGTCTATCCGGAACAGGTTCCTCCGGAGCCACCATTCGTGTATATCTTGAAAGGTTTTCGGCGGTCGATATTTTACAAAATCCTCTTGATATGGTATCACCGCTTGCCAAAATAGCCTTAGAAATATCGGAAATACCCGAACGAACAGGAAAACACCAAGCCGATGTCGTTACTTAGAAAAATAAAAATTTTGGCAATCATCGCCCTTCTGTCAACAGTCTCTGTTTCAGAGACTGTTGCGGGCGTTTATGGTTTTCATCACTACAACCCCTATATAAAAGAAGAGCGCAACCTTAACTTTGATATTCTTCCGCAAAAACTTCAAAACTACCGAGCCTATATGCGCAACAATCTTTTAATGCTTGCTCGTTTTGCCAAAAAACAAAATCCGGATTTTAAAATAATATCTCACGAAGGACAAGACTTGCTCACCAAAAGTCTCTGGGAATATAATCGCGACGGCTACAACAATGCTCGCATAAAAAACAACGTTGAAGACAAGTCGTTTTTATTCTACAAAGAATATAGCGAACTTGAACCGGAACGCTATACCCCGGCCTATGAATATCTTAATCTGATAGATGCTATTGCCATCAACAATCTGTATTGCGGTAACGGCAAAGAAAGCAAGATAACAGCCAAACACAATCTTGGTTTAATCAGTATTGATCAATGTTCCGATTCCGATGATTTGGAAGCTGCCCGCATAAATGCAATGATTGAAAAACGCATTTTTTATGGTTTCACAGACATAAACAAGGCCTTCAACAACACCGATGACCATGCCAACCTAAATGACTCATCTAAAAACATCTACAATATTTCCGATGCTCAAAATATTTTAATTTTAACTGACGACAGCAAATATAAAAACAAAAATAACTTTGTAAAAGAACTTCTAAACACCAATTACGACATTATAATCATCAAACCACTATTCCACAACACCGAACGTTTTACTCCTTCCGATATTCAGAAAATGCGTTTTAAAAAGAACGGTTCAAAACGTTTATTATTAGCCGCACTTAATGTATCCGAAGCCTCACCTCATGAATACTATTGGCAAAAAGATTGGAAACTCGGCCATCCTTCTTGGCTGAAACGCCTGTCTTTTTCAACTGAAGACAGTATCATAACCCAATATTGGCACGACGATTGGAAAAAAATAATATCTCGCCATTTTAAGGATATAATCAATGAAAGATTTGATGGTGTTTTCTTAACCGGCATAGAAAATCACGAATATTTTGAACGCCAAACCCCTCTGGAGTAACCCGACATGACAGAAGCTGAAATATACGAAATTTTACGAAACGGCATCATAACCTTACTTAAGGTTGTAACTCCGATAATTTTGATTGCATTAATAATAGGCCTCATAATAGGTATTTTTCAGGCTCTCACCCAAATTCAAGAAATGACATTAGCATTTGTTCCTAAAATACTTTGTGTTTTTTTGGCGCTCATAATTTTATTTCCGTTCATGTTCAACCAGATGCAAACTCTATCTGATTCCCTGTTTTCAAGGATTGCCGGTGGATAAAACATGACCGAATTATTCAGCATAACCCTATATAACTACCTTATGATTTTTTTAAGACTGGGCACTGTTTTTATGCTTATGCCCGGTTTTTCGGCCTCGTATGTAAACATTCAGGTTCGCCTGATATTTGCTCTTTCCGTTTCTCTTGTGGTTATGCCCATGATAACCCCCATACTTCCTCCCGAACCTTCTGATTTCAGTCTTCTTTTTCAATACATCATCAACGAAATAAGTGTTGGCATATTCATCGGCGTTTTCATGCAAATAATGTTTTTTGCGCTGAGTTTTGCCGGCGCTCTCGGTTCTCAAGCCATTGGTTTTGCCAATGCGCAAATGTTTGATCCGTCTTTTCAAACTCAATCTACTCTTATCGAGAGTTTTTTGAGCATTTCCGCAATCAGCCTCATTTTCATAACCGATATCCACCATCTTATGATCAACGCCATTCTTGACAGCTACTTTTTATTCAAACCGGGAGCCGTTTTATCATGGGCAGATTTTGCTTCATTCATAACCGAAAACGTATCCAAATCATTTTCTGTCGGTTTCCGCATAGGCTCACCATTCATAGCATTCACCATAATTTTTTATGCAGGTATTGGTCTGATTTCGCGTTTAATGCCGCAACTAAACATTTTTTTTCTCTCTTTGCCCTTGCAAATATACCTAGGTATTGGAGTTTTATTTTTAACCGCCCCAATCATGATATCCGTATTTTTCCGCTATTTTGATGACGGGCTCTACATTTTTCATCACTAACGGAGTAGTAAGCAAATGGTAGCACCTGAAGATGATGAAGCCTCCAAAACGGAAGAACCTTCCGAACGCAAAATATCCAAAGCCAAAGAAGAAGGCGATGTTGCCATTTCGCAAGACGCGAAAAGTTTTATCATTTTGCTTGGCACACTTTTTGTTGTTTGGTTGTTTATGCCGATAATGTTTCGTTGGCTGAAAGAAATAGGTTCTTCATTTATCTTTCGTTCAACCGAAATCAACATGACTCCCAATCATGCAACAATCGTATTCAAACAATCTGTTTTCGCTTTTTTCAAAGTTATGGGCATTCCTTTTTTAATTTTCATGGTTTTGGGTATTTTCGCATCGCTAAGCCAAACAGGTTTCATTTACGCTCCCAAAAAACTCGAACCGAAATGGGAAAAGCTCAATATTTTTGCGGCAATTCCCAACTTTATCAACAAACAAAAGATCTTTGAAAGCCTCAAAGGAATAGTAAAGATAAGCATTGTCAGCATATTAACCTACATAGTTATAAAACCTTACATTCCGCAAAGTGAACTTCTTCCCACCATGGAAAACATAGCCATATTAGACTATATTCATCACATTATCGTAGTTTTGCTTTTTACCGTAACCATGGCAGTTTTACTCATAGCAGCCATAGACTACGCATGGCAAAAATATTCTCATCTGTTAAAACTCCGCATGACCAAACAGGAAGTAAAAGAAGAATACAAACAGATGGAGGGCGATCCTCTTGTAAAGTCCAAGATTCGTCAAATGCGCATGGAGCGAGCAAAACAACGCATGATGGAAAATGTCCCCAAGGCCGATGTTGTTATTGTCAACCCGACTCATTATGCTGTAGCATTAGAATATAAGATGTTTGAAATGCCGGCCCCGAAGGTAACAGCCAAAGGTGTTGATAACGTTGCTTTAAGGATTAAAGCACTTGCGGAAGAAAACGATATTCCCATAGTTGAAAACCCTCCTTTGGCCCGAGCACTTTTTGCATCGACCGAACTTGATCAAACCATTCCTTATGAGCACTTCCAAGCAGTATCCGAGGTTATTAAATATGTTATGCAACTCAAAGAATAATTTTCGCCCTGACAAAATATTACAAAAAGCATTATTAAAGCTGACTTTAGCCTTAATTTTGCTGACATTTTCGCTCACATGGTTTTTTCTTTATCCGAACCACAATTTATACAGCACCATAACCACCTCACTGATTACCATATACTGTCTTTTCACGGCCATCAAAACATTAAATGCCGGAGAAGCGGCAATAAGCTACGGAGGTTTTGCCAACGAAATAATGCGCAACGATGAAAATTCGCTTCGCATTGAAAACCCCAAAGGCGAAAACATAATCCAAAACACCTCTGCCAAGAAGCTTCTCAAGTCGGAAAGTGCGTATTCCTTCATAAGCAAACACATAGCCGAAAGCAAAAACAACAACGTATCACTTAACCGTCTGAAAAATGCCCTGAAAAATCTCAGTTCGGAAAAAGTAATTATCAGCCTCAACCTCAAATCCGAAAGCGAAACATTTCACAACACGATTGATTTTTTTGAAATATCGGTTCACCCCATATACTTAAAAAAGCCTCAAATTTTTGACGGAGCATTTTCGGTCAAACACATTCGCAAAGAAACATATTTTTATTGGAGTTTCAAGAACATAACCGCTCAAAAAAACATGGATAAAATTTTCAAGGATGAAAGCCTTTATCTTCACGATTTTTTGGATTACATGCCGGTTGGTCTATACACCGTTGACAAAGACTATATCATAAACTATGCCAATCATGATTTTGCCAAATTTTTAAACATTCCGCCCCAACAACTTCAAGGACTTTCACTCAAAAGTTTTCTCACTGAAGATACTCAGATTTCCCTAAAGCACGACTTTTGGAAAGGCACTGTTCACTTTATAAAAGCCACGGGCGAAACATCCGAAACATTTATTTGTCAAAACTCATATCGTCAAAACGAACAAACTTATTTCAAAGGAGTTGTAATTCACGGCCTTCCCACACCGGCAGAACTTCAACAACAAATCAACAAATCACTCGATGAAATAAATTGGTTTTTCAACAACTCACCTTTTGGTATTATTTTCATTAACGAAAGCGGAACAATCAAAAACTACAATAGCAAAGCCCAAGAACTTTTCAACATTTCGGCAAGCGCTGCAAACTTATTTTCGCTTCTTCCCGAAGAAAGCTTAAAAACATTGCAACAAAACATCATCAAAGCCAAAGAAGATTTTTCAACCCTAAATTTTGAGCTTAAAACCGCAAACAAAACTCTGAGCATTCATTTCAATGCCCTGCACCACATGCATCAAAAAACATCCGACAATCAAACTGCTTTCATAATCTACGCCACCGATGCGACCAAACAAAAAAATCTTGAAATGCAGTTTTCGCAAGCTCAAAAACTTCAAGCTGTGGGTCAACTTGCCGGAGGAGTAGCGCACGACTTCAACAACCTGCTTACCGCGATGATCGGCTTCACCGACCTTTTGCTTCAAAGGCATGGGGTTGGCGATCCTTCATTTGCCGACCTCATTCAAATCAAGCAAAATGCCAATCGCGCCACAGCTTTGGTTCGTCAGCTTTTGGCGTTTTCACGCAAACAACCTTTGCTTCCCAAACTCATTGACATAACCGACAGCTTTGCCGACTTAAGTCAAATGTTAAAACGAATTTTAGGTGAAAAAATCAAACTGGAAATCAATCATGGCAACGATCTTGGCTATGTTAAAGTAGATCCCAACCAATTTTCTCAGGTAATTATCAACTTAGCGGTCAACGCCAAAGATGCCATGAATAATCAGGGCAAACTCATCATCAGCACCTACACTTCCCGCATTGCTGAAAAGTTCACTTTCGGTGAAGACACCATCACCCCCGGAGAATTTGTTGTCATTGATGTAACCGACACGGGCTGCGGCATTCCTCAAGAAAATTTGAATCGAATTTTCGATCCGTTTTTTTCCACCAAAGAAAACATTGTCGGTTCAGGCACCGGTTTAGGCTTAGCCATGGTCTATGGCATTGTCCGCCAAACTGAAGGCTTTATAAAAGTTTCGTCTGTTGTCGGTAAAGGCACCACATTTTCCATTTATCTTCCGCGCTTTGAACAAGGCGAAGAAACCGACAATTTCAACTTGCAAAACTCAACCATAACCGACAATTCCGTCACCCCCATCCTCAAAATTCGCGAAACCATCTCAGCTCCGGCCAACATCAATCAAAAGATTATCATGGGCCTAAACATATCCAACACCATTGATCGAAGTCATGGTGTTTCCACCAAAGACAACCGCACGCCACGAATTTTGTTTGTAGAAGACGACGATTCGGTTCGCTCTTTCGGCATAATTGCCCTAAAGAAAAAAGGCTACGATGTTGTTGAGAGTGTTTCTGCGGAAAATGCGCTTGAAATTTTCGCACAAGATCCGAACTTTGATCTTCTTCTCACCGACATGGTTCTCCCCGGCATGAGCGGAGCACAGCTCACCCAACAAATAAAGAAGCAACGTCCTGAAATTAAAGTAATTTTAGCTTCCGGCTATTCGGAAGACATAGCCCGTCAGGAAATTGACAACACCACCGAATTTGAATTCATCACCAAGCCCTACAGCCTTGGAGACTTGACAGCAAAAGTTTTCGATGTTCTAAATAGGCCCGATCATGACTAAAGAAAACACCACAACACAACTACCGCTTGAATTTCCGTGTCGTCCGAGTCTCGGGCGCGAAGACTTTATGGTAGCCAAATGCAATTATGCTGCTGTCACCACCATCGACATGTGGCCGCACTGGCCATATTTTGCCACCTGCATTTATGGTCCGTCAGGTTGCGGCAAAACGCACTTAGCCAATGTTTTTGCTCAAATGGTTGCCGTTTTCACCTCTCACCCCTATCGCATTCCGTTTATCAAGGCCTCACAAATCACCAAAGATATGGTTCACACTTTGTTTGAAACAAGCCAACAAATCGTCATTGAAGAGCTTCACGACCTAAGGAATCAAGAAGCGCTTTTCCATCTATACAACACCTATCGCGACCTAGGCGGCCACATACTTTTCACTTCCGACATAGCCCCTGCCCGCATCAATTTTGCATTACCCGACTTACGTTCGCGCATAAACATTGTTCCCTCATTTGAGATAAGTCCTCCTGACGACGAGCTTTTACTGGCGCTAATGCTCAAACTATTCAGTGACCGCCAAATAACCCCGTCGCAAGATCTATTGAACTATTTGCTAAAAAACATGCAACGTTCATTTTCCTATGCGCGCAAACTGGTTGAAGAGATAGACAACATTTCGCTTTCCAAAAAACGAGCAATCAGCATAGCAATAGCCAAAGAGGCTCTCGCTGCTTTAGACTCCGACCTTCAATTCAAACTTCTTTAAACCAAAAAAAACGGGGCCCGAAGGCCCCGAAAAAAAAGTTTTCATTTTTGATTAAAATGCGAATGTTACTCGCATTTTAGCTTGGCCGTCCCAGCCTGAAAGCTTTGAAGTGGTGCCGCTATATTCGACATCACTCAAACTTTCAAATTTGGTGCCACCCACAAGGTGTCCGCCAAATTCACCTAAGGCTGCAATAGTCCAGCCACCGAAGTGGAGTCCCACGCCGACCTCAGCTGAGGCCTTCGCGCCAAGCGCGAAATAGCAGCTCCTCATAGAGAAACTACCGGTAGATGTCGCTCCCTCATCTACCTTGTAATATTCTCCAACTCCTACCTTTGCGGCAGTAGTAAAGAATATTACCGATTGGCTTCCGTTTGGAAAGAAATCATAACCAACCTTGCCATAAACAGAGTTGGTCTTTTTCTCCTCCCCGAAAACCTGTTCAACACCGAGACCTACAATGCGCGCTACGCGTGCTGCAAATTTCTTGGTATTGAACACTTCAACACAGGCTACTATACCTTGGTTGGTTGGAGTGAAGGAATATCCTCCATAAACTCCGCCAACCCAACACCAGTCGCCTGAAGTTTGGTGCGCATTCAAATTGAACACGACTCCCAAACCGGCATACCAGCTGTTGAGCCTGTAGTCGGTTGTTATCTCCCAACCTTCTGCAGAATGGAGCTCTCTGCTCTTTGGGTCAGCAAATGAATGCTGATACCCTCCGAACAATTCCATTCCCACATATTTTGAGAATGGAATAAAGAGAGACCCCTCTCCGCCGGCCTTAAATGCCCAACATGAGTTTACATACTCATGCTTAGCCGAGCCGTCCGGACTTTGGGTTAACTGCGTATACGCAGTGCTACCAACTCCGGCAAGAGCCGAAAGACGTAATTGGACAGAACGCCCAAATTTGATAGTTGGCTTCACAGCCAAATCCATCAAACTACCCACCTTTTCGTGGTAGGTAGCTGAAAGGTTAGTGCCCCACCCCAAACCTACAACCTTGTCGGCATTGTAGATTTTGGTGAAAGCACCTCCGCCCCCCATTCCCTCTGAAGAATAATGTCCTCTGAGAGAAACTTCAGACTGATTTGCTTCAGTCTGAAATCTAAGGTTGGGGTTGCGGTTATAACGAACCCCGTAAGAGGTTCGTTCCTGCGCCGAAGCAACCGACACAAGTTGAGAGAAAAGGATTACAATGACTGTAATCCTTTTAATATTAAATTTTATCCGTCCCATATATTTTTCCGAGCACACCCAAAGCGACTAACATCAAACATACCGGGCAGGCCTCATGTCCTAGACAAGAGCATTCCACTTTTCTGCAACGCGTTTTCTCTGCTTAAACCGTTGCTCCCACCATGTCTGACGTTTTTCTTATCGCTTCAAATATCTCGGAGTTTTTTTAAAAATTAATAAAAAACAGGCTACCGTTGCCGTCAATCTTCATAGAGAAGAAATTCTCCGAAGATTTCTTTACAACGTGCCCTTTAATAGGGTCTACTTTCTCACCGTCAAAAGTAGAGTTCATCACATCAATCGCATAGCGACCGATAGGGAATCCCTTTGAATCGGTGGCACCGGTATAGTCATATCGATAGTAGATAATAGATTTATTATTATCTGCTGCCACCTCAACACAACCGGCATCCCAAGGCGACCCCTTGAATACTGCAAGTGCTTTGTTCATGGCGAGAAGTCTCTCGCCATCAGCTGTAGCCAAACCCAAAGCAGTCCAGCTGGTCGCGCCAACTTTTCTGTAACGGAAATTGTAGCCTGCAGCTGTTTTTGAAAGAACACAATCATATGTTCCTTCAGGATAAG
>JAZLEQ010000031.1:0-19038 GCA_045615365.1 Alphaproteobacteria bacterium | reverse complement strand
GGAGTTGTTTTTTCTCAACCTTTTAGCTCTTACTATGGCTTTATCCTCATTACCATCAACCAGCATCAAAGCTACATCAAACTTTTTGTTAGTTTTTGCATTGTATTGAGGGAGATATGTTTTTAATTCTTTCTCCAAATCATTTTTGGTGGTTGGAGTTTTATCTGAAAAATGCATCAAAGCCCACAATTCAACAGACCTATTAGAACAAATGACTTTAATATTATTGTCTTTTGCTTCCTCAAAAGCCTTGTCAAAATTCTCTTTATCTTTACCTCCTATGCTTCTATCATCTTCATCAAACACAGCATAAAAAGTATCTAAATAATTTTTTGCTGGATTCTTTGCTTCAATTAAATTTTCAACAATTTTTAGAGGTTCCGATTCATATCTTGAAGCCACAATTTCAAATTTAGTCATAGCTTTAATATGATTTATACCATTTTTAGCAGCAAAATTTCTAATCCAATCAGTTAAATATTGAGGTTCAGTTACATCACCTTCGGTAAAAATAACCATTTTGGCAGCACTTCTTTCTTTTCTATTGTGCCTATTTTTTCTATCTAAACTAACCATTAGCTATTCCTTTGCTTCCAAAATATTAGCTAATTCATTAATATCTCCCAAATATGGAATTGCTCCGAATCTGCCTTCTAAATAGCCTTTTTCATAATTAAAGCCTTCTCTGATAGCCTTAAATTCAGTTAGAGGATAAACCTCAGAACATCCTTCTTCATTCTTTTCAACAAACCAAATTTCATCTCTCTTGAGAATATTTGATTTAAGGATAGAAGTATTATGAGTGGTAAAAATAAGCTGTGCCCCACCAATATTAATATTGGGGTTATTAAACATCTCAACAATTTTAGCCAGCATCATCGGATGCAACTTTTCTTCAAGCTCATCAATAATATAAATTCCACCACCAACTAAAATTGGAACAAACATAACCAAGTATTTTGCAAACTGCCCAGTTCCCCAGCTTTCTGAAGAAATAGGTAATTCATACTTTTTATTGTTTACCCCAATATGTTCAAAGTTAATTTTATAATGTTTTCCGGTTGGAGAGGTAGTAAAAGGTAGTGCAGATGAATCTTGTTCTTCTTCAACTTTAATATCTGTAATTCCCAAATCTGCATATTTAATTAACTCAACAACTTTCTTATGCAAGGATTTGTCCTGATAAATCTTTTCTGCCAAGCTATCCATATTAAACATTGTTTCCAGTATATTTATAAAAGTAACCTTACAAATATCTTTTAATGCTTCAAAAATATTATGAATATAAGAAATTCCTCTTGTATCCAAAATATCAAGAACAAGCAAATCCTGTCTTTTGCCTAAAGAATCTTCCACATATTTAATATCAAATTTTGATATAATTTCTTTATGTGGCTTGTAAATATTGCTTTCAACTCTGTCATAAATGACTTTTTTATTTTTGTTCTGATATTCTGTTAAGTTTTCTGTCAGTATTCCTGTTTTATCAAAGCTAAATGATAAAATATATCTAATATCATCAAGACAGAAGTCTATTTCTATAGATGATGGTCTTGATGCAGATTCATCATCTAATAAAAATGGTTTATAAAAATCCAATGATGGTTTGCTATCTGTTTTTCCTAATAATGGTAAAACAATATCTGTAAATACTTTAACAATATTGCTCTTTCCTGAAGCATTAGCTCCATAAAATGCTGTAACCGGAGCAATTAAATCATCTCCAATAGCATTAACTCTTCTGATATAAGATGTGGAAGTGTTGCTATATTTAGATTCTGCAGTAAAAAATATTTCCTGTTCATCCTTAAATGACAAAATATTTGCAAATCTAACTCTCAATAAATTTACTTTAGTCATTTTTTTGCTCCGACAACTGTTGTTTATAATCAAAATATAGAAATAAAAAGCACAAAAATCAACACTTTTATTTAAAATCCGTAAAAAAATTACAAATTTTTATAAAAAACATCATTTTTTTTTGATTTTATTTTTGCAAATACTTTTAAAATAATGTAATATACAAAACATAAAATAACACTATTTATTGGGAGAAACGAAATGTCTGAAATTAAAACACAAGAAGAATTTGAAGCAAAAATAAATGATTTGGTTGATAAAATTAATAATGCACCAAGCTCTTTAATAGGTGATGAATTATTGGAATTATGGGATGATTGTAATAGAATGGCTCGTTTTTTTGTTGATGATGATTATGGTCCTTTTTATACAGATATTTTAGTCCGTTCACGAGATAATGAATTTTCTGAAATGACGGTGAAGATAAAATCAGAATATTATCTGTTTTTGGAATTGAGGGATAATTTTGTATATAATCCGATGTCATTTTTTGAAACATTAAGCTATGTTTGTGATGAGTATATGGAATATTTAAGGGAAGCTACTGATTTAAGAGAGGCTCTTGAAGCACAAGGAAAAGAAGTATCTAAAGACTAATGTTGATGGTAAACAAAAATTACATAAACTTTGCGGAGAATATGATAATTATTCTCCGTAAAAGTCAATAGATTTTCATTATTGCCACTCATTTATTTTTCTTGTTTCATCAACAATAGAGTTCAACAATTCGTCAACTTTGGTGCACCAAGTTTTTATTTCCTCGCAAAAAGCGGGGATTTTTTTGTTGCAAAATAGAGAAAATATGATAAGTAATGAACCACAAAATTAATTAGTATGTATAATTTAAAATTTTATAATTATGGACACAAAAAAGAAAAAATTAGCTCAAGTTGATGAGTTAGTTTTAAAGATTGGATTAACCCGAGATGAAGTAATTGACTTTTTTTCTAAATTGCCACCGGTTAAAGAGCCCAAAAAATCTCGACCTAAAATCGACATTACACAAGTTAAAGTTGGCATGATTTGGTATGAAGATGATACCTTTTCGTTTGATATATTGCCTAAAAAAATTAAAGCAGTTGTCGAATTAGTTAAGGGTGGTATTATCTATGGCGATTTAACAGCTTCAGAGTTGTTTGGTATTCCTGAAAGACCTATGAGTTGGTTTAGTGCCAAACAGTTTTTTGATAAATTTTCTTATCCTTGTAAGGATAATGAAAAGATTGTTTGGTATAGTATTAAACAGTTTGAAAATGTTTACAAAACTTATGAATGGGTGAGAAAAACGTTTGATATCATACATAAACAGTATAGAAAAAAGAGTTATTGGTCCTCTACCGAGTATAATAGTTTTGTTGCTTGGAAACAGATGTTTGATTCTGGCTATGGGCTTGCCCTCGGTAAGTATAACTGCTTTTATGTTCGTCCGATTCTAGCTTTGGAAGTTTTTTAGCTTTTAATTATTAAAAAAACAGTTCAGATATTGTGTCTGAGCTGTTTTTTTGTTATAATCTCTGCAAATTTAATATCCTTCACCTTTTTTAGTTGAAAATTAAATATAATTAGATACAATAAAATATATTTAGAGATAATTAAATATATTTGGAGAATTTAAGTGATTAGTTTAAAGGATATCAATATTACTACTGAAATGCTTGGTATTATTTCCCAAATTGATGAGTTTAAGGGAAGTTGGAATGCCATTAGCAGAACCCCAGAAAAACTACAATCATTAAAAAAAGTAGCAACTATTGAAAGCATAGGTTCTTCAAATAGAATTGAGGGTAATATTTTATCTGACAGACAAGTTGAAACCATCTTATCAAATATAAAAAAACAATCTTTTTCTACCAGAGATGAGCAAGAGGTAATAGGATATGCTGACCTGATGGAAAATATATTTGATAATTATGAGCTAATTCCTTTTACTGAAAACTATATAAAGCAACTTCATAAGATACTTTTATCATATTCAAGCAAAGATGAAGCACATAGAGGAAATTATAAAACTTTATCTAATAGTGTAGCAGCATTTGATACTGATGGTAAGCAAATTGGTATAGTATTTGAGACAGCCACTCCATTTGAAACCCCTGAGTTAATGAGAAAACTAATATCACAGACAAGAGAGTTATTAGAAGACAATGCTTTACATCCATTGATTCTAATAGCCTTATTTGTTGTTCATTTTTTGGCAATTCATCCCTTCCAAGATGGCAATGGCAGATTATCAAGAGCATTAACCACATTGCTATTACTAAAAAGTGGGTATTCTTATGTTCCATATAGTTCAATGGAAACAATAATAGAAGAGAATAAAAATACCTATTACAAAGCATTAAGAAATTGTCAGCAGACATTTAAAACTGACAATATTGATTATAGTATATGGTTGATGTTCTTTTTACAAACAGTATTGAAACAAAAAATAAGATTAGAAAAGAAAATCGGATTAACAAAACAACAAGGATTAACCTTAAATCAAACAAGGATTCTTGAATTATTTGATGAATCTAATCAGTGGACAAGTTCAGGAATTGCCAAAACAACTAATATCAATATAGCAACAGTGAAAAAAGCATTAGCAGAATTAGTTGATGGTGGATTCTTGATTAAAAATGGTTCTACCAAGGGTGCTTGGTATGAGAAAAAGTTGTAATTTTAATTATCTCCACTCATTTATTTTTCTTGTTTCATCAACAATAGAGTTCAACAATTCGTCAAGTTTGGTGCACCATTTTTTTTCATCCTCGCAAATGCGAGGATTTTTTGTTGCATATTGTCTTGTTTTTGAAATTTTCACAACCTATCTATATAATATAAACTTTAGAATAGGTAAAGATAATGACAGATAAAGAAATAATTCCGTTAAGCTCAGCACGAAAATTAGATATACTTTTTATGCATAATGAAGTTCTCGCAAGAAATAAAAAATTACAACAAGAAATTATTGATTGGGCTGAAGATATGCTAGAAGAAGCTCGAATCGAATGGAGTGACATACATAATTCAGCAATAGACGCAATAATTACATGTGAGCGCAAAAACGAAGCCTTAAAAAGAGGATTGGCTCGAGATAAAAAATATGCACCTTTTAGGGCTTATTTTAAAGATTTGCAACAAAAACATTTTTCAGAATATACAAAAAAGGGAAAGAAAATGACAGCCAATAGTTTTGTTGCTTGGTTTATAGAAAATATACCTAGTGAAATTATTATTCCCTACAAAGAAAGTAATCAGTATCATAAATTGATAAAACTGGCAGAAGAAAACAATCGTGAATTCAGAAAAAATCACCCATAGAAAGCAACGGGGGATTTTTACAAACTATGCGGGATAGACAGCTGTTTTACTCTTTATTAAAGTGAAAATGCAAAATTTTACATTCACAATTAATAGGAGAAAAACAATGGATATGTATCCGAGATATAAATCAAAATTCGGTTATCAAAACGGCAACAATCAAATAGATAGTTATGGAGTTGACCATAGTGGTTTTACAACTCAAGATGAGGCAGCTTATCAATTTGCTCGGGAAGAAAAAGAAAATTCACTTTTAGAACAGATGAAAAAGCAAGGAATAACTGAAAATTTTCCACAATATGGAACTAACTTCTGGGGTAAATCAGACAATAACTATGGTTTTGGTATGACGAATATTTCTCAAAATATTGAGAATATGAATAATACTGTAAATCAAAATCCAAATTATATATCTGATGATGATTTGTATAAAAAAATGTGGAGTAATATTAAAGAGCATGAAGGTGTAAAATATCATCCATATCTTGATACTAAAGGCTATATTACTGTAGGAGGCGGAGCTAATATAAATAATCTCAATGATTTTATGAAAGTTAATTTTACGGTTAATGGCAATCCCGCAACGGATGCTCAAAAATTAACAGGATATAATATTTTAAATAACATGAGCAAAGAGATGGATAGTAACGGAAATTATTTATATGCTAATAAAACTGCAAATTTCTTTAAGGACAAAACAAATTTGCAACTATCGGAACAAGATGCTTACAATATGGCACAAAATCATATGATAAATGATTTAACTCATGTTCGTAATCAATTTAGTGATTTTGATACTTTTCCAAATCCATTAAAAGAGGTGTTGTTGGATATACAATACAATGTAAGAGGAGGATTAAATCAGCAAAATTGGCCTAACCTATACAATGCAATAAACAATCGGGATATTTGGGGAAAAAATGGAATTTATAACAATGTTAACAGAAAAGATGTTCAACAAAGTCGTAATGATTGGGCTAAAAGAATGATTGGATCAATCAGATTCTGATATCATTTCTTTAGGAGGTGTAACGCAGTATTTTGATGAATAGAATTCATCTTTTGGAAATTCTTTTGGCTTATCATAGCTAAATTCCAAAATACGCAGGCAATTTGGTGTAAATAAAGGGATATCCTTAATTACATAGGTAAAATAGCTGTTGAAGTCAGAACCATCATCCCATTTGCCTTTACATTTTAAGGTAATGCGGTCTTGTTTATTTTCAATAAGATCGCATTTGCCTGTGTAAATGGTTATACTTTTATCTAAAACCCCTCTAAAATCAACAGATGTTGGCGTTAAATAAACATAACCTTCGGTTTTATGTTGCGGTTCTAGAGGTTGATAAAAAACAGGATTCTTAAATTCTGTATCATAGGTTTGCACAAAACTGCATGCAGTTAAAGAAAGAACAACAGTCAAAAATATTTTTTTCATATCTTACCTCGTAGTTATAGTATTAATAATAATTTTAACACTCAAAAAGTCAATATTTTTCATTTATAGCATTTGTTTCATCTTTCAACCGAGTTCAACAATTCGTCAACTTTGGTGCACCAATTAAAAATCCTCGCAAAAGGCGAGGTTTTTTTCATAATTTAATGCAATATAATGCTCAAGGCATAACCTCAACACCATAATCATAATGAAATTATGGAAGATGGCATAAAAGATTTGCAAAATAATCTTTACGGAAGTAATTTAGGTTATTATAATCCGAGTACAAGTTGTGAGGATTTGTTGGATGACCGAAGAACGCTGAATATGCGTAAATTAGGCATTAAATAAAAACTTATATTGATATCATGAGCAATTATTTTATATAATGCTCATGATATCATAATATTTGAGAGTAAAAATGAAAAAATATTTTTTGAAAAGCGTTGGCGCCATAACAATATTAATTGTAGTATATTTAATATTATTACTTCTTTTTGAGAGTTATTTAAAACATGAATATATTGAAAACTGTTTATCAACAGGAAAAATGAAAGATTGGTGCGAAAAAACATGGTTGGAATTAAGAATGATGGAATAAAGATGTCTGTTGTGTGAAAATGATTTAACTCATGTTCGTAATCAATTTAGTGATTTTGATATTTTTCCTAATCCATTAAAAGAGGTGTTATTGGATATACAATATAATACAGGAGGTTTAAATAGGCAAAACTGGCCGAATCTATACGAAGCCATAAATAATCGTGATATTAATGGAATTGCTAACAATGTTCTTCGTAAAGATATTGGAGACAATAGAAATAATTGGGCGACAAAACAAATTCATTCTATTACGAATTGGTAATAATTATTTTATAAGAGTAGCTGTTTCTCTAGATATTTCATTATTATCTTTAGAAATAATTAGTTGATATGGTACTAGATTTATAGGTCCTACATATGTTACTTCAAAAATATAAGTATATTTATCAGATTTAAACAAATAAATATGATTATTAGAACTACCTAAAAATTCTACAGTACCATTATCAACTATAATTATGGGCTCTTCGGACATTTTTTCATTTTTATTCCATAAGGCTAATCTGTAAGTATATTGATATTCTTTATTGCCTTTAATTTCATCAATGCGCCCCAAATATTTTTGAGTTTCAAAAATATTGATGTTTTTATAATATTTTTTTAAACGAGGATTTATAGAAGATTTATCTGAAGCTTCCCAATCATTGGCGTACTTACTTTCTTTTTCTGAAAATACATTAATAGCTATAAGTTTTCCATTATTATCAATCCATAATAAACCATTATATAACATAATGCCTTTGGAACCCACCTCTTCCCAGTCATTCGATTTTGAGTTTATTATAACATCTCTCATGTTTTTATCAAATAAGCTGTCATATCTGTTTATAAATTCTTGTTTATTATGAATATCAGGTACAGGGTTCTTTCTTGCTAGAGGATAAACTATGTAATCTGCAATAATTTCGGGATTATTGCTTTTTATGGCATTTTTAAATTTTAGAATTGCTGTTGTATAATCATATGCCATTACTGGCTGACAAACATAAAGTAATGCAATAAACAATAGATTTATTTTTTTCATATTTTACCTCATAACATTAATATTAATAATAATTTTAACACTCAAAAAGTCAATATTTTTCATTTATAGCATTTGTTTCATCTTTCAACCGAGTTCAACAATTCGTCAACTTTGGTGCACCATTTTTTTTTCATCCTCGCAAATGCGGGGATTTTTTTGTTGCCAAATAGAGAAAATATGATAAGTAATGAACTACAAAATTAATTAGTATGTATAATTTAAAATCTTATAATTATGAAAACAAAAGAACAAAAACTGGCTCTAGTAGATGAGTTAGTTGTAAATCTTGGATTAACCCGAGATGAAGTAATTTACTATTTTATCGGATTAAAAATTAAACCCGGAATGTTTTGGTATGATGATGATACCTTTTCGTTTGAAAGGACAGCAGGCAAGAAAATCAAAGCGGTCGTTGAGCTGGTTGAGGATGGCGTTATTTATGGAGACTTAACGGCTTCGGAGCTGTTTGATATTCCTGAAAAAGATACGCATTGGGATTGTGTTGAAAGATTTTTAAAGGAATTATCCTATCCGTGCGGAAAAAAGGAAAAGATTATTTGGTATAGTATTGATCAGTTTCAACGAGTTTATGATAATTATGATGCAGTGAAAAATGCATTTGATAAATTGCACAAACCATATAGAACGAAATGGTACTGGTCATCTACTCTTAATAGCAAATTTGGTGTAGTCTTCTATATCAGAGATGGTTGTCAGAGTAGCTCAAATACGGCAAGTATGTTTTATGTTCGTCCGGTTTTAGCCCTAAAAGTTGAGTAATAAAAAAACAGTTCAGATATTGTGTCTGAGCTGTTTTTTTTGTTATAATCTCCGCAAAACTTGCGGATAATATGGCAATTAATCTCCGCAAGTTAATATATAATGAGTGCTGCGACCACTGCCTTGTTGTTTTAATATGCCATATTCTATAAGCTGTTTAATAGAACGAGTAGCTGTATCTTGTGAGCATTTACATATTTTTGCCCATTTACTTGATGTTAAATTACCTTCAAATCCATCAAAAAGCATATTAATCATTTTTTTCTGGTTTTCATCTAGTGGAAATTTATTAAACTCCATCCAATTTTCAGCTTTAATTATAATCTTGGCAATCATTGTTTCAGATGTTTCTAATGCTTGCAACATTGTTTTTAAGAACCATTTTATCCAATTAGTAATATTAAGAGTTCCCTTTTGAGTGGTTTCCAATATTTTATAATATTCATTTTTTTGCTTTTGGATTTGAGCAGACATACTATAAAATCTGTAAGATGATTTTTCTGCTTTTGCCAACATAAGCTCTGTAATGGCTCTGGCTATACGACCATTACCATCTTCAAATGGGTGAATGGAAATAAACCATAAATGGCTGATTGCAGCTTTAATCAAGGGATTAATATCAGAATTTTTATTTGCCCACGCAAAAAAATTGTTCATATATTTTTCAATTAAAGAGGCTTGCGGTGCTTCATAATATACAATTTCTCTGCCTTTGTTATTGGAAACAACTTGCATAGGACCGTTTTTATCATCTCTATAACAAGCTGTTTTTATTTTATACATTCCACTATATCCTGTTGGGAATAAAGCTGCGTGCCAACCACACAATCTTTCATAGGTTAAATCTGTAGCAAAATTGTGTGTAGCATCAATCATAATTTCAACCACACCATCAATATGATGGCTGCTGTTAATGGGTTTTGCATTATGTATATTTAATCTTTTGGCAATAGAAGAGCGAACTTCATCTTTATTTAAAAGTTCTCCTTCAATTTCACTTGATTTTGTTATTTCTTCGGTCAAGTTGTTTAAGAGAGCCTCTTGTCTGAAATCAAATCCGAGACTTTGCATTTTTCCAAGCAATTCTCCTTGCTTAAATGATACTTTTGTGATGATATCAAAAAGCTCTTCATTATTCCAAATAAAGTTTGGCCAATTTTTTTGTTCGTGAATATACATTATTAATCTCCGCAAATTATGCGGATATTATAACTGTTATTCTCCGCAAAAGTCAATATATTTTAATTATTGCCATTCATTTATTTTTCTTGTTTCATCTTTCAACCGAGTTCAACAATTCGTCAACTTTGCGGCACCATTTTTTTTCATCCTCGCAGATGCGAGGTTTTTTTTATTGCAAAAATTGAACCGTGGATAATTCAGCAAATGCGTTTTTACTGGACTTCTATAGTGGGTTTTGTGGCACGGGCTATAAGTATTTTAGCTATCGCGATCGCCCTGTTTTAGCCCTAAAAGTTGCGTAATTAAAAAAACAGTTCAGATTTTGCATCTGAGCTGTTTTTTAAGTGCTAAATCCAATGTCTGGATTAGATTTTTTTTCAGTTTTTTCCGCTTGAACCGAAGCCGTTTGCGCCGCGTTCGGTCTCGCTCAAGTCATCAGCTTCCACCACTTCGGGTTTATAAACCGGACAAACCACAATCTGCGCAATTCTGTCAAATGGAGCAATTTCCACCGGATGATTATTAAAATTAAACACATTAACCTTAAACTCTCCCCGATAAGACACATCAACCGTTCCGAGTTGCGCCACAATTCCGTTTTTGGTCATGCCCGAACGAGGGCGAATTTGCACTTCCACCGACATATTATTTTCTTGCGGATAATCTGTAATTTCCAAGCAAAAACCTGCAGGAATGGTGGCAATTCCTTGCGCCGGAATAACCAAAGTTTCATCAATCGCCGCCCTGATATCATATCCGCTGTCCCCGTCTTTTGAAGTAAGGAGAGGCAGATTTTTATTCAAATATTTCACATGCATTTTCATTAGTTCAAAAACTCCTTTTTTCTTCAAGGATACTAATACATTGAAGCCAAAATTCAAGCAAAAATAACCACTTATAAATACGCATATATTATCATTTTGAAATACTTTGTTATTTGTTTTTTAATTTTTTGTCATATAGGCACACTTTGTGATAAGAAAAATATCACTCGTTAAATTTAACAAAATAAGGAGTTTTCATATGAAATTAAGAACTATGTTACTTGCTTCTGCAGCCGCCTTATTTGCAACCTCAGCAATGGCCGCTGATGATATTACCGGTGCTTTTTATCTTCCCACAAAGGAAAATTCTTATCCAACACCTCATTAGAAATGAGCCGTGGAAAAATGGATTTCGGACCGGCATTTGAAGAAGATGTAGAAAAAGGTTTATATGCATCTGAAGAATTAACTTATGGAGTTACAGACAATTTTGCAGTTGTTGGCTATATTGGTAACCATTTTGACTATGACAAAGAATACAACAACGACCACAACTTTGAATATGGCGTTGGCATGAGATATAACCACAACTTTGATAAAGTTTTAACACAAGTAGGCTTAGGCTATATGACATATGATGTTCAAAGCTGGTATGGCCAAGATGCCAACAACGGCTATAATGACCGTTGGTCAAAATTCTTAAAAGCCGAAGCCAAATTGGGCTATGCATTTGATTGCGGTCTCACCACATACACCACATTCAGTGTTTTGGGTCAAATTGATACCGGCAACAACGAAAGAGTTTATGAATGGTTTGCCGGAGCCCACAAAAAATGGGATAGAGTTGCAGCAAATTTAGGTGTGGCTTATACCTTCGGCAAACATGCTGAAGAAAATGCTGCAGGAACCGGTTTGGGCGATGGCCACAACGAAGCATGGCATGCTAAAGGCGAACTTCACTACTTTGTAAAAGACAACTTCACTGTTGGCGCCTATGGATCATACTACATTGGCGGTGATGAACGCGAAGATGTTAATTACGACTATACAGTTGGCTTAAATGCTAAAGTATTGTTCTAATCGCAAATAAAATTCTCAACTTAAAAAAAGGCATTCTTTTTCATTGCAAAAGGGTGCCTTTTTTCTTGCAAATAAAAAGCAATAAAAATAATATTAAATTGCAAGGAGAAAGCGCATGAAACTAAACAAAAATTTGAGTATTTTTTTAATTTTCCATTTTATTATATGGTCAATTCTACCCATCTTACTTCGTCCCAATCTTCCCATGGACACTGCCGAAGCTCTCATTTGGGGTTTCATCGGAGAATGGGGAACCAACAAACATCCGCCGTTGTCCGGTTTTTGTGCCGAAATTTTCTATTCGCTTTTTTCTCATCCTTCAAGCTTGTATGTTTTAAGCCAGATTTTCATAGTCGGCGGCTTCATCTATATTTATAAACTTGCACGTTTGTTTCTGCCTGAAAACAAGTCGCTGATTGCCACCCTGATTTTAGAAGGTGTTGCCTACTACAGCATTGTAACACCAGAATATAATGTAAATTTAATTGCCTTGCTTCTATGGCCTGCCGCAACCTATCATTTTTACAAGGCCATAAACAAAAACAAAATTACAGATTGGCTTTTGTTTGGTATTTTAGCCGGCCTAAACATCCTAAACAAATATGTATCCGGAATTTTGCTTATTTGTTTTGGCACCTACATCTTGTTCACCAAACAGGGAAGGGCAAGCCTTAAGTCTTTGGGGGTATATTTGGCTGCAATCATTGCATTTTGTATAATAGCTCCTCATATATATTGGCTACACAATCACAACTATTATGTGCTGGAATATTTCTTGGGACGTTCATCAGGTGGTAAATCCTTGCCTTATGGCTTGTCACATATTGTTTATCCGGTTAAATTCCTTGCCGCTCAGATTTTAACTTCTTTATTTGCCTTAATTGTCTTGCTGACAGCTCGTCATTTTAGCCCTAAAGTAGCAAGCAATGTTTCTAAAAAAGACAAACAATTCATATTTTTTACCGGCATTTTACCGCTTTTAATAATGACTTTGATTTCATTAATTTTGGGAATCAAACTGAAAAGCATGTGGGGTTCTCCGGTTTTATACATGCTTGGCATATGCTTTTTTACATGGCTTCCGTTTGATGATAAAAAATCCTTCAAACCCATGCTTAAAGCTTGTTATGGTGCGCTGATATTATTTGCCTTTGCTTTCACAATGCAGGTATTGTTTACCACCAGTGCCAAATTCAAAATCAATGCTGAGGAATTCACATCACAAATTGCACCTCAAAATATAAAATATGTCGGGGGAAGCGTTTGGCTGGCATCAACTGTTGGGGTATATTCACCTGCCAAACCTCAGGTGATGTTTTTAATGCAAGAAAAAGAAAATCCGTGGATTGATATTAACGATATTAAGTCAAAAGGTATTTTAGTTATCGATGAAAACCCCATAATGTATCAAAATTATCAACAAATGTATCCTGATTTACCCGATCCTGAAGTTTATCACTTGACTGTTAAAACTCAATCGGGCAAAGTAAAGGAATATAAAATATATTACGGAACAATTGCGGGAGAGCAAAATGAGAGATAACGTAAGTGTTGTTGTTTCGGCTTATAACGAAGGCGAAAGCATCAACGAACTTCACAAAGAATTAAGCAAGGTAATGAAAGAATTACCCTTAAAGGAATACGAAATCATTATCGTAAACGATGGCTCAAAGGACGATACTTACGCTAAGTGCAAAAAGTTGCAAGCAAAAGACAAACACCTTAAAATAGTCAATCTCAAGCGCAATTTCGGTCATGAAATAGCCATGACTGCCGGCATGGATCATGCCAAAGGGGAGGCCGTAATTTTTATGGATGCCGACCTGCAACACCCGCCGTTCTATATCAAAGAAATGGTCAAATATTGGCAAGAGGGAACGGATATTGTTTTAACTAAAAGGGTTGAAAATCAAGCTACATCGAAGTTTTACGATTTTTGCGCCTTTGCTTTCTATAAAATCCTAAACTTTTTGTCCGACACCAAAATTCCCGCAAAAACGCCTGATTTTCGCTTGATTGATCGCAATTTTATTGATGTTTTGAAAAAATTTAACGAACAAGATCGCCTGTTTCGCGGGCTTTTGTCTTGGGCTATGCCAAACGATAAAGTAAAGGTTATTGATTTCGTCGCACCGGATCGTTTTGCCGGAACATCCAAATACAATTTCAGAAAATCCCTTGCTCTTGCGCTAAACAGCATTGTGCAATTTTCAACTAAGCCTTTGCGCCTTTCAATATATTTAGGATTACTAACAGCATTTATTTCAGGATGTTTAGGGTTATACGTAATAATTGAGCATTTCATATTAAGGCATCCGACTCCCGGCTATGCCACAATCATGACCACCATAATTTTCATCGGTTCAATTCAACTTATTGTTTTAGGGATTATTGGTGAATATATTGGTAAAATTCATATGGAAGTAAAAAAACGTCCGTTGTATATTGCAGATTTTGAAGAGAGGAATGATAAAAAATGATAAATGTAATATTTAATGCTGACGACTTCGGTTTATCAAGAGGTGTAAACGCAGCTATTTATAATGCACATACTGAGGGTGTGCTTAATTCAACAAGTATGATGATGAACTTAAGACACACTACAGAAGCAGTAGAACTATCCAAAGAAATGCCCGGATTAAATGTCGGAGTTCATGGAAATATTACAGTCGGAAAATCTTTATCAAATCCGGCGCGTGTTTCTTTATTGGTAGATAAAAACGGCAACTTTAAAAACAGTTTCATAAAGCTTTTGTGGTTGTCATTAATAAAGCCTGACATGTTTAAATATCAGGTAAGAACAGAAATCAAGGCACAAATTGAAAGAGCCAGAGATTTGGGAATAAATATATCTCACATCGATTCTCATCATCATATTCACATGATACCGTCAATTTTCAAAATTTTCAGAAGCCTTCAAAAGGAATATGCAATTCCGAGAATCCGTTTTGTTAATGAAAATCCTTTCCGCACAATAAAAACAGCCGAAAGTTATGAATGGCTCAGCGACGGAGCTCTATTAAAAAGCATCGTCCTATCAGTTTGTGCACTCGCCAATCGCATGATGTGGGGTTTTGGAACAGATACATACTTCTACAGTATAATCCATACATGTAAATTATCTCGTGATAAATTTAAGGATATAAGTATCCCCGGAGGATATGATATGATAGAAATAGGAATTCATCCGGGTATTCCCGAAATTGACAAACAAGATGCCGGAAATTTATACGACAACAATGTATTAAATGAATATCGTCAAAAAGAACTTGAAACTCTTCTTGATCCTACGATATTGGAAGAATTTAATTGAGAAAAAGGCCTTTCTGAAAATGAAAGGCCTTTTTTTAGTTTATTAAGAAATCAGCTAATTGTTTTTCATCTTGCCACTTAACTTCAATTTCCAATACTTTAAAGTGATGTTGCATTTTTGGCGGAATTTTCACCATATCTTTTGATGTGGTAAAAATATCTGCTTCAAGATTTTTCGCAAGGTTAATAATATTATTTAATTCGTTTTCGCTATAAAAATGGTGGTCAGGAAAATCAATTGTTTTAACCACATTAACCTCGCATTTTTCAAGTGATTGATAAAATTTTTGCGGTCTGCCGATACCGGCAAAGGCAACAGCTTTATCTTTATTCGATTTTGGCTTTATCGGCACAACATTTCCTCTAAACACCGGCAGATTTTGGAATTTTTTTAGTATATTTGTTTTATCTTCGCCAAGCAAAACAACTCCATTGGCTCTTTTGATACCCTCAGATAAAAATTCTCTCATCGGACCGGCAGGAATAGGGTATTGATTGCCCAAACCGAAGGCTCCGTCAATAACGAGCAACGACTTATCTTTATACAGTTGCGGATTTTGAAAACCATCATCCATAATTATAAAATCAGCCCCATTTTCAAAAGCCTTTTGCGCTGCTTCAAATCTTTCGGGATTAATTACAACCGGTGCTTCGCGCGCCAATAATAGTGGCTCATCCCCCACTTCAGAAGATGAATGAATGTTAACATCAACCATCACATTTTTTAATTTCCCGCCATAACCACGCGAAATAAAAAACGGATTTTTCTTTTTTTCTTTCAAGATTTTTGCCACACTGACCGCCACCGGAGTTTTTCCGCTTCCGCCTGCGGTTAAGTTTCCGATACAAACCACCGGAATTCTGATTTTTTGTGGTTTATTAAACTTAATTCTGCTCCAAGTTGCCAAAGCATACAGACAGCTTGGCAGATATAAGATTTTTGCCAAAAAGTTTTTATTTTGCCAATGTTTTGGTGTTTTCATCTTAGAAATAAGCCTTAATCTTATCCATAATTCCGTCAAGTACCTTAGTTTCACTTGCCGCCCAATTATAAGCAAGCGAACATTTTGCATCCAACAAAGTTTCATTTTCAAGAAGCTGTGTTAAAAGCTCTTGTAGCTCCAAAGTATCGCTAACTTGCATGATTGCATCAGCTTTTTTAGCTCTGTTCATTGCATCGGTAAAGTTATGCATATGCGGTCCCACAATAACGGCATCTCTCACACGCGAAGGTTCAATGAAGTTTTGTCCTCCGTGAGGGATTAACGATCCACCGATAAAAACTATTTTAGCAAGGTTATACCACAATCCCATTTCACCGATTGTATCACCGATGTAAACATCAGTTTTATCAGTCAAATTTTCGTTTTTTGAACGCAATGCAGTAGAAAGTTCCAGTTTTTTAATTTCTTCTGTGATTTCAACACCTCGGTTTGGATGTCTCGGCACAATAATAGTCAACAAATCAGGAAAAGTTTCTTTCAAGCGTTTATGCACTTTTGCGATTCTGATTTCTTCATCATCATGTGTGGAACTTGCCAACCAAAATTTGCGTTTTCCTATTTTTTTCATCAACTCTTTTTTGGCTTTTTCATCAACAGGTAATGGTAAGCCGGCATATTTAAGGTTTCCGAGACAAGAAGTATTCTTAGCCCCCAAAACTCTCAAACGATAAGCATCTTCTTCGGATTGTCCTAAACACATTGTAAAACAAGACAACAACTCTTTACATATAAAATCAAATTGTTGCCACCTTTTAAATGTTTTGTTTGAAATTCTGCCGTTAATTAAAATAAGCGGAATATTTTTTCTTTTAATTGATGACAAGACCGCCGGCCAAAACTCCGATTCAAACCATAAAGCCACATCAGGCTGCCAATATTTAATAAATCTTGCTGTAAATATAGGGTTATCAATCGGGATAAACTGATGAAAAGCTCTTTCAGGCAGTCTTTTTTGCATCACATCGGCCGAAGTAACTGTTCCGGTGGTAACCATCACATGAGCATCGGGATAAGTTTCAAGAATTTTGTTAATCAAGGGTAACATAGAAACAGATTCACCGACCGAAGCTCCATGAAGCCAAAAAAGTTTACCTTCAGGTCTTTCTTTTTTTGGTTTTCCGATTCGTTCATTAAAACGCGCCACATCTTCTTTACCGTTTTGTTTACGTTTATTAACATATCCCTGAATAATCAAAGGATATAATATAGCAATAAGAGCATTATAAATTTTAATAAACATATTTTATAATCCTTTATACTTTTTTAGTTTTAAAGTCATTTACATCGGCCGGTAAAACGGCTTTTCTTCCGACGTTTTCATCACACATGAAAGACAATTCATTTGCCGTATTTTCCAGTTTAAGTCTATAATTTTCCATTTCTTCATCTGTCAAATTTTCAGGCACTTCCAAAGGTTTGCTCATAGCAAAAATTCCTTTTGAGAAAGGAAGGGCAATCATTGTTTTATCCCAAGCTTTTTCTGCGATAAATGCTTTTTCCGTGCTGAAGCATACACAAATAATTTTAGCACCTGTTTTCTGAGCAAAATAGATCGGCGACTTTTTCATTCTCATTCTCGGGCCTCTCGGACCATCAGGCGAGATAAACAAATCGACACCGCTTTGTAAATCTCTCATAAGTTCCAAAGCACTTTCCTTAGCCCTTTCATTTGTTGAGCCGTTAACCGGAGAAATTCCATACCATTTCAAAAAATTAGCAATAAGTTGTCCGTCCTGATGCGGAGAAACCAATGCCGACATTCTGCGATTTTCCACCACTTTAGTCCAAAAAAAAGGCATCATGGTAGCTCTTGAGTGCCATCCGACCCAAATAATCGGTTTTTTATCATTTTCTGTATAATTTTTAATTCCTTCAAACTTCCATTTTGAAGTTTTTCCAACAAAAGAAGCATATAAAAACATTACAAAAGAAAAACTTTTCACAAAAATCTTCGATTTTGTAACTCTTTTAAATACTCTTTTAAATGTTTGCTTATCAATCATAAAAGACATCTCTATGCATCTGTATCAATAACACTGATTGCAATGGTGTCATTTTCCGTAACTACCACTTCACCATGTCCTATAAGAGTGTCATTAACGTAAATATCAACATTATCATTAATATTACGATCCAACTCCACCACAGCTCCTCGTCCTAATCGCAATAATTGGTAAACTCGCAAGTCGGCAGTTCCCAATCTGACAGAAACTTCAACATCAATTTCTTCGCTTGAACGTGCCGGTTTACTTTTAACACTCATTTCAACAAATCTCCAAGGCCTTTAAATCTTATAATCTAAGCATATAATATATAACAAAATTAAATAACCGAAACCATAAAAACATTTATTACACAGATTTTTTTTGTGGATTAAATTTTTGCCTGATTGATGAAAGCAGACAACTGTGGCAAAAAAATAATTATTTGTAAAAGGTTGCTAAAAGCGATTTTTCAACCTATATAATACTTATGTGAATTAATTAACAGGTGTTTGAAATGTTTTCTAAGAAAGAAAAGTATCCCTTACTTCCTTTACGAGATATAGTTGTATATCCTAAAATGATTGTTCCGCTATTTGTCGGGCGAGCAAAATCAATAAATGCATTGCAAAAGGTTGCGGAAGGTAACCAAAATATTGTTTTGGTTACTCAAAAAGATCCCAATATTGAGGACCCGACCGGCGAC
>JAZLEQ010000030.1:0-6799 GCA_045615365.1 Alphaproteobacteria bacterium | reverse complement strand
TTCAAAAAATTCGGATAGTGCGCGCATATAAAGTAATTTCTAAGAGAATCAAAAATTTTAGCGTAGATAGACCTACTTGTAGTTTTGCTTTCATGGTAAAATTACTTTAGATACCAACCGGACGAGTTTTTTCAAAAAATTCGGATAGTGCGCGCATATAAAGTAATTTCTAAGAGAATCAAAAATTTTAGCGTAGATAGACCTACTTGTAGTTTTGCTTTCATCGTAAAATTACTTTAGATACCAACCGGACGAGTTTTCCCCAAAAAACTCGGATAGTGCGCGCATATAAAGTAATTTCTAGGAGAATCAAAAATTTTAGCGTAGATAGACCTACGTGAATTTTTGATTACTCCGTAAAATTGCTTTAGATGCCAGCTAGACGAGTTTTTTGCTGAGGAGTTGATTAACAACCCCAGGATTAGCCTTTCCTTGTGATGCTTTCATCACTTGACCGACAAACCATCCCATAAGATTGGTCTTCCCCGCCTTGTAGGCAGCAATATTATCAGGATTTGCTGCCAAAATATCATCAACAATTTTTTCAATCGCTCCGGTATCTGTAACTTGTTTTAAGCCACGTTCTTCAACTATTTTCTCAGGATTTTGCCCTGTTTCTGCCATTATTGCAAACACATCTTTGGCTGTTTTACCGTTAATAACATTCTGAGAAACAAGTTCAACCAATGCACCAAGATTTTCTGCCGAAATTGGAGAATTCTCCAAAGAAAGTTTTTTTTCATTTAACATAGCAAAAAAGTCTCCCATCAACCAGTTTGCCACTTTTTTGGCATCATGCCCTTTGGCTGCTTTTTCAAAAAACTCAGCAGTTTCTTTTGATTCGCAAATAACCCTTGCATCATAAGGCGTCAACCCCAAATCTTTAACAAAGCGTTCTCGTTTAGCGTCAGGAAGCTCCACCAAATTTTGCTTTATTTCTTCAATAAATTCATCACTCAAAACCAAAGGCAACAAATCTGGCTCCGGAAAATAACGATATTCGTGAGCAAACTCTTTTTTGCGCATAAACTTTGTTTTACCTGTTGACGGGTCAAACTGACAAGACTGTTGTTCCATCTCGCCACCGCTTTCATAAATTTCAAGTTGGCGCAAAGCTTCTGCTTCAATAGCTTGCATAACAAACTTAACCGAGTTTACATTTTTAACTTCGGCTCTGGGACGCAAAGCAGTTTCCCCTACCGGACGAATAGAAACACTCGCGTCGCAACGCATTGAACCTTCATCCATATTACCGTCACAAGTTCCCAAATAGCGAACTATCGAGCGCATTTTTCTTAAAAATGCACCGGCTTCTTCGGGTGAACGAAAATCTGCTTTAGTAACAATTTCCATCAACCCCACACCGGCTCTGTTCAAATCGACAAAGGTTTTGGTCGGAGAAATATCGTGAATGGATTTTGCGGCATCTTGTTCTATATGCAAGCGTTCAATTCCTATTTCTTTAGTGCTGCCGTCTTCCAATTCAATTTTAACCACACCTTCCCCTACAATCGGAAACTTATCTTGCGTGATTTGATAACCTTGCGGAAGATCGGCATAAAAATAGTTCTTACGAGCAAAAGCGGAATATTTATTAATCTTAGCATTAAGACCTAAACCCGTTTTAACTGCCTGACGCACACATTCCTCATTAAGTGTAGGCAACATTCCGGGCATTCCTGCATCAACAAAAGCTACATTTTCGTTAACATCAGACCCATAGTGAGTTGATGCTCCCGAATATATTTTTGACTTTGAGATAATTTGGCAGTGAATTTCAAGCCCGCAAATAATTTCCCAATCGCAAGTTTTTCCTTTTAATATCATTGCAGTCATCTTATTTGCCTCCCTTAAATTCGGCTTGTTTTTCCAAAGCACTTGCAGCTTCAAACACCGTGGCTTCGTCAAACGCCTTACCTATTATCTGCATTCCCAAAGGCAAACCAGATTTATTCAAACCGATAGGCAAACTCAAAGCGGGCAACCCTGCCAAAGAAACCGAAACGGTGAATATATCATTCAGCCACATTGTAATCGGATCCTTTTGCATTGATTTATCACCAACCGGAAAAGCAGCAACCGGTGCAGTCGGAGTTAAGATAACATCACATTTTTCAAAAGCTTTTACAAAATCGTCCCTGATTAAACGACGCACTTTTTGAGCTTTGACAAAGTATGCATCATAATATCCGGCCGAAAGAACGTATGTTCCAACCATAATGCGTCTTTTAACTTCTTTGCCGAAACCTTCGGTTCGTGAATTGATATACATTTCATCAATATTTTTACCATCGACGCGATTACCGTAACGAAGTCCGTCATATCTGGCTAAGTTTGAAGAAGCTTCTGCCGGAGCGATGATATAATATGCGGCCAAAGCATATTTACTGTGCGGCAAAGAAATATTAACAATTTCAGCCCCTTTGTCTTTGAGCATATCACAGGCTTTATCCCAATAAGCTCTGACTTCTTCGTTTAGACCATCCACACGATATTCTTCAGGAATTCCTATTTTCATTCCTTTTACATTACCGCCTAAAAACTTTTCAAAATCCGGCACTTCAACATTTACTGAGGTAGCATCTTTTTCATCATATCCGGCCATATTTTTAAGCATAATAGCACAATCTTGCACATTTTTTGCAATAGGTCCGGCCTGATCCAATGACGATGCAAATGCAATCACCCCATAACGCGAACAACGACCATAAGTCGGCTTAATACCTGTAACGCCGCAAAATGCCGAAGGCTGACGAATTGACCCGCCTGTATCTGTTCCTGTTGCTGCTGCACACATATTTGCTGCTACAGCGGCTGCCGAACCTCCCGATGAACCGCCGGCCACCAAAGGAACATCCTTACTATACGGGTTAATTGCCGGACCGAAGGCCGATGTTTCATTACTACCGCCCATAGCAAACTCATCCAAATTAAGTTTGCCCAAAAAATTTGCTCCGGCTTTAAGCAAATTTGCCGTAACTGTTGATTCATAAGGAGGAATAAATCCTTTTAACAAATTTGAACAAGCAGTTGTTTCAATTCCTTTAGTGCAAAATAAATCTTTTATTCCCAAAGGAATACCTTCCAAATCACCTTGATTTCCGGAATTTATTTTTTCTTGGCTAATTTTTGCTTGTTCTAAAGCCTTTTCTGGAGTTTCGCAAACAAACGCATTAAGATTGCGCTTACTTTCCATATTTTCAATATATGCTTTAGTAAGTTCAATCGCGGTAAATTCTTTATTTTTCAAGCCTTCTCTGGCTTCTGCAATAGTCAAATTCGTTAAATCAGTCATATCCTTAAAACCAACCATTTATAATCTAATTTCAGAAATTCTTACTCAATAACCTTAGGAACGGCAAAATATCCATATTCTTGCATTGGAGCATTTGCCAAAACTTCTTTTGCGCAATTTCCTGCAGTAACTTCATCCTTACGCAAAGCAATATTGTTTTCGTTAACCGAAACCAAAGGTTCAACATTTTGCGTATCAACTTCTTTCAAAGTATCAACCCATGCCATAATTTTATTAAATTCATCCTTTGTTGTCTCAACATTTTCTTCTTCAATTTTAAGACGCGACAAAAAGGCAATCTTTTTAACGGTTTCAACATCCACGGTCATTTGCAAAAAATTCCTTTAATTTCAAACTATTTAAACATTTCAACTGTTCCGGCAATATTCTTAATTCTGAGCATTCCCTGAACATGATAACCGTTGTCTACATGAACAACTTCACCGGTAATACCCGAACCGCAAGCCGACAACAACCCTAAAGTTGCCATTCCGACTTCTTCTTGTGTTATATTGCGTTCCATCGGAGCATGTAATTCGTTCCAATGCAATATCTTTCTGAAATCACCAATTCCCGAAGCTGCCAAAGTTTTAATCGGACCGGCGGAAATTGCATTAACCCTGATACCTCTTTCCCCCAAATCCATTGCGGCATAACGAACCGATGCTTCCAAAGCAGCCTTTGCAACTCCCATAATGTTGTAGTTAGGCAAAACTCGCTCCGAGCCTAAATAACTCAAAGTAACGATTGAACCGCCGTCATTCATAATCGGGGCAGCAAATTTACAAGCTTCAATAAATGAGAAACAAGAAATTTCCATTGTCATACGGAAGTTATCTCTGGTTGTGTCAATCATATAACCGCACAGCTGATTTTTGTCCGAAAAACCAATTGCGTGCACCAAGAAGTCTATCTTACCCCATTTTTGTCCCAATTCTTCAAAACATGCTTTAACAGATTCTGTATCAGAAACATCACACTTAATCAACAACGGTTCTTTATCCAACTGAACAGCTAGCGGAACAACTCTTTTTTCCAAAGCTTCATTTTGATACGAAATTGCAATTTGGGCTCCATGTTCATTTAATGCTTGAGCAATTCCCCATGCAATAGATTTATCATTGGCAAGGCCCATAATAAGACCTTTTTTTCCTTCCATTAACAATTTAGTCATAGTCTCATTCCCTATATTTTTTTACACACACAATACACAATTAAGTTTTACTATCTTGCATTTAGCTATAAACTTTTATAAAATTTGACTCAATTTGTAAACACATTTTTTAACTTTACCAAAAGGTCTGTCATGAATTTTAATTTTCCGATTATCAAAAACCACATAAATTCATTTGTAAAACTGTGTCGTTTTGTAACATCGCGCACCCAAACCGACAACATTTTGCGGGTTGCAGCCTCTTTAAGCTACACATCATTAATCGCTTTGGTTCCTTTGATAGCTATCGGATTGGCAATTTTCTCAGCATTTCCCGTGTTTGGCGAAGTAAGAGAACAACTGCAACATACTTTGGTTCAAAACTTGGTTCCGTCCATAAGCCATGAGGTAACTTTATACTTCAACGACTTCATTTCCGCCACGGCCAAACTTACCACCGTCGGTGTAATAGGTATTGCCATCACCGCAATTTTATTGTTGTCAACCATTGAAAATTCATTCAACTATATTTTTAAGGTTTACAAACCACGCAGTATCAAAACCAAAATAACACTTTATTGGACAGTAATCACTTTAGGCCCGCTTTTATATGGTGTCGGTTTCTCAATGCGCGGATATTTTTACGCTTTGCAAAAATTCATGCCCGAAAGCATTGCCGGCACTTCTGTTTTGCAAAGCCTAATCCCTACCCTTTTCACAATTTTAGCCCTTATGTTGGTCTACGCCCTTGTGCCCAACAAAAAAATAAGAATAACTCATGCGTTTTGCGGTTCGGTTATAACCGTTATCGGCTTTTTTATAATGCGCAAATTCTTTGGCGCATTCATAGCCTCATCCGTTGCCTACACCACACTTTATGGTGCATTGGCAGCCATTCCTTTGCTTTTGGTTTGGCTGTATCTGAACTGGGCCGTAGTAATTTTGGGAGCAACCATAACCGCAGCCCTCGGCGAATATAAGGAAGGTCAAGAAAATTCTCAAAAAAATATAGAAAAATCAAACCGCAAACCTTATTACCGTCAAAAAAATAAAAATTATCAAAAAAAGTTCTTGCAAATAGAACATAAATAGAACATTATATACATATAACGATTCGATTTATGCAAATTTTATAAATATATTACGGAGTTGACTAATGGATAAAGATAAAGCACTGGACGCCGCCTTAAGCCAAATTGAAAAAGCTTTCGGTAAAGGCTCAATTATGAGAATGGGACAAGACAATGCTCATGTTGATATTGAAGGAATACCCACCGGCTCGCTCGGTCTTGATATGGCCTTGGGAATTGGCGGAATGCCTCGCGGACGTATTGTTGAAATATATGGTCCGGAAAGCTCAGGTAAAACCACTTTAGCTTTAAGCGTTATTGCGCAAGCCCAAAAAAATGGCGGAACTTGTGCTTTTATAGATGCTGAACACGCGCTAGACCCTTCATATGCCAAAAAAATCGGCGTAGACTTGGAAAACCTCTTAATCTCTCAACCCGATGCCGGCGAACAAGCTTTAGAAATCACAGACACTCTTGTGCGCTCAGGTGCTATTGATGTTTTGGTTGTTGACTCTGTTGCTGCTCTTGTTCCCAAAGCAGAACTTGAAGGCGAAATGGGCGATTCTCATATGGGGTTGCAAGCACGCTTAATGTCGCAAGCTCTCCGCAAACTCACATCAACCATTGCGCGCTCAAACACTCTTGTAATTTTCATAAACCAAATTCGTATGAAAATCGGTGTCATGTTTGGCAACCCCGAAACAACTACCGGTGGTAATGCCTTGAAGTTTTATGCTTCTGTCCGCATTGACATCCGCTCAATCGGCAAAATTAAAGATAAAGAAGACATTATCGGCTCACAAACTCGTGTCAAAATTGTTAAAAACAAAGTTGCACCTCCGTTTAAGGTTGTTGACTTTGACATTATGTATGGCGAAGGAATCTCTAAGACCGGTGAAATCGTAGACCTCGGTGTCAAAGCCGGTGTTGTTGAAAAAGCCGGTGCTTGGTTCTCATACAACGGAGATAAAATTGGTCAAGGCCGAGAAAATGCCAAAATCTTTTTGCGTGATCACCCTGAAATTGCTTTGGAAATTGAAAACAAAATCAAAGCCGAAGCCGGTCACTTAAGCGCAGAAATGATTGGAGGCAGCATCGCTATTGATGAAGAATAGCAAAACATAACTCCAAAAAAACAACACTTCCGCTTTCGCGGAAGTGTTGTTTTATGAATTCCTTGTAGAAAACCACCACTTTAGTGGTGGATGAATAAAAAGTCGGCGATATAATGAGAATATGAGATTCGTAGAAAGTTCACATGGAATATATAGTTTAAGTTAC
>JAZLEQ010000029.1:0-51254 GCA_045615365.1 Alphaproteobacteria bacterium | reverse complement strand
AAAGCGGAAACACAAAAACCCTTTGCGATTCTCTCACGCAAAGAGCCTAAATGCTTACAAAGCCTATGTCTCAATCCTTGCAACACTCCTGTGTTTCCTCATACTTTCAATACATAAAACGGATAAACTCCTATCCTTCTTGTAACATATTAAAACATAATTTCTTAATTTAAGGTTAACGAGAAAAAACAACAATGCAATCGATACAATAAACGGGCGTGCTATCGTCAAAATTTGGAAACGCAGTGTAGAAATAGCCTACATAAATTTTCAAATTTCATGATACGAAGCGTTTTGCGTATCGCCTCCAAAAAAACAACAATGCTACCGATACGATAAACGGGCGTGCTATCGTCAGAATTTGGAAACGCAGTGTAGAAATAGCCTACATAAGTTTTCAAATTTTGCGATATGACACCCGTTTTGCGTATCGCCCTCTAATTATTCGTTAGAAGAATTTTCAATCTGAGCCTGCTGCTCTTCACGCATTGATTGAATTTCTTTGTCGTTTTGAGCGGCAACTTTCTTCAATGCTCTCAAAACAGTTCCTGTTCCTGCAGGTATCAAACGACCCACAATCACATTTTCTTTCAATCCGCGAAGATCATCAACTTTACCTTCAACAGCAGCTTCGGTCAAGACGCGTGTTGTCTCTTGGAATGATGCTGCAGAAATAAATGATCTTGTTTGCAAACTTGCCTTGGTAATACCCAAAAGAACAGGTTCGGCAACCGCTGGTGTTTCACCTGCTTCAATAACCTTAGCATTCTTTTGTTCAAACTCATCAGCATCAACCTGTTCGCCGACCAGATAAGTTGTATCACCGGGGTTAACAATCTCAACTTTACGCAACATTTGAGAAACAATAACCTCAATGTGTTTATCGTTGATTTTAACACCTTGCAAGCGGTATACATCTTGAACTTCCTTAACCAAGTATTCGGCCAATTTTTCAACACCCAACACGCGCAAAATATCGTGTGGAGCAGGAGTTCCGTCAACCAATGCATCGCCTTTCTTAACGATATCACCGTCTTGAACAACCAAATGACGACCTTTCGGGATCAAGTATTCAACCGGATTACCTTTTGCAGGAACAACTGTAATACGTTGTTTTGCTTTGTAGTCCTTACCGAATTCAACTTGTCCGTCAATATCCGAAATAATTGCCGGATCTTTAGGACGTCTGGCTTCAAACAACTCGGCAACGCGTGGCAAACCACCGGTAATATCTTTGGTTTTTGAAGATTCACGCGGGATTCTTGCAATAACATCACCCACATTAACTTCCATTCCGTTATCAACCGACAAAATAGCATCTGCCGACATATAATAACGAACTTCTTTACCATTATCAAAAGTAACCTGTTTACCTTTTGCATCTTTCAAGATAATACTCGGTTTCAAACCTGCGCTTGAAGAATTTGAGCGCCAATCAATAACGGTCTTAGAAACAATACCGGTTGTTTCGTCGGTAATTTCCTTAACCGAAATATTATTGATAAGGTCTACCAATTCGACTTTACCGGCTTTTTCAGTAATAACCGGAACAGTAAACGGATCCCATTCGGCAACCTTTTGTCCCTTCTTAACCTTATCGCCTTCTGCTACCAACAATTTGGTTCCGTATGGAACGTTATGACGTGATTTTTCACGACCTTGATTGTCAACAATAACAATTTCACAGTTACGCGATAATACCAAACCGTTTCCTTCAGAATTGATAACCACATGAGCATTATCCAACTTCATAACACCCGCAAACGGAACTTCAACAGAAGCTTGTTCAGCACCTTTTTGCGCAGCACCACCGATGTGGAAGGTTCTCATGGTAAGCTGTGTACCAGGTTCACCGATTGACTGAGCAGCAATAACACCAACAGCTTCACCAACGTTAACCGGAGTTCCTCTGGCCAAGTCGCGACCATAACAAGCAGCGCAAACACCATGTTCGGCTTCACAAGTCAAAACTGAACGAATTTTAACTTGTTCAACACCGGCAGCTTCAACAATTTCAACATCGTTTTCGTCAATAAGTTTTCCTCTCTTGACCAAAACTTCGCCGGATTCCGGATGCACGATGTCTTCCTGAATTGTGCGGCCCAAAATACGTTCACCGATTGAAACAATAACATTACCGCCATCAACAACCGGACGAACGATAATTCCTCTTTCGGTTCCGCAGTTTGTTTCTGTAATCACAACATCTTGAGCAACATCAACCAAACGACGAGTCAAATAACCTGAGTTAGCAGTTTTCAAAGCAGTATCGGCCAAACCTTTACGAGCACCGTGGGTTGAGTTAAAGTATTCCGACACGGTCAAACCTTCTTTAAAGTTTGAAATAATCGGTTGTTCAATAATTTCACCCGACGGTTTAGCCATCAAACCGCGCATACCTGCCAACTGACGCATTTGAGCTGCAGAACCGCGCGCACCTGAGTGAGCCATCATGTATACGGAGTTAATATAGCCGTTTTCGGTTTTTGAAATGTTTTTCATCATTTCATCAGCAATCTTATCTGTGCAAGCAGCCCAAATATCAACCACTTTGTTGTATTTTTCACCCTTAGTGATAAGACCGTTTTGATATTGTTCTTCAAACTCTTTAACCTGAGCCTCAGTTTCGGCGATCAAAGTCTTCTTCGCATCAGGAACAATCAAATCGTCCTTACCGAAAGAAATTCCGGCCTTACAAGCATTTTGGAAACCGAGAGCCATAATTTTGTCAACAAACATACATGTCTCTTTTTGTCCGCAATGACGATAAATTGTATCAATGATCTCACCGATTTCTTTCTTACGAAGCAATCTGTTAACGAGAGAGAACGGAACATTCTTAGCCTTTGGCAAAACTTCCGAAACCAAAATACGACCTGGTGTTGTTTCAACCAAACCATATTTTGTGTTGCCTTCATCATCAACATATTCCATACGGCATTTAATCTTAGCGTGCAGATCAACAACCTTTTCATTCAAAGCCAACTGAACTTCGTTGAAATCGGCAAATGCCATACCTTCACCAATCATTCCTTCAGCTTCATATGTCAGGTAGTAAATACCCAAAACCATGTCTTGTGTAGGAACAATAATCGGTTTTCCTGATGCCGGAGACAAAATGTTGTTAGTAGACATCATCAACACACGAGCTTCCAACTGAGCTTCAATTGATAATGGAACGTGAACAGCCATTTGGTCACCGTCGAAGTCGGCGTTAAACGCAGTACATACAAGCGGATGCAAGTGTATTGCCTTACCTTCAACCAAAACAGGTTCAAATGCTTGAATACCAAGTCTGTGCAGTGTCGGAGCACGGTTCAAAAGAACAGGATGCTCTCTGATAACTTCTTCCAAGATATCCCAAACTTCCGGTCTTTCCTTTTCAACCATTCTCTTTGCAGCTTTAATAGTTGTTGCATGCCCATAAAGCTCCAATTTTGCATACACAAAAGGTTTAAACAATTCCAAAGCCATTTTCTTTGGCAAACCGCATTGTTGCAATTTCAATTCCGGACCAACGGTAATAACCGAACGGCCGGAATAGTCAACACGTTTACCTAAAAGATTTTGACGGAAACGACCTTGCTTACCTTTAAGCATATCAGACAAAGATTTTAGCGGACGTTTGTTTGTTCCGGTAATTGCACGAGCTCTACGACCATTATCAAACAATGCATCAACAGATTCTTGCAACATTCTCTTCTCATTACGAATGATAATATCCGGAGCATGTAATTCAATCAATCTCTTCAAACGATTGTTTCTGTTAATCACACGACGATACAAATCATTCAAATCAGAAGTTGCAAATCTGCCACCATCGAGCGGAACCAACGGACGCAACTCTGGCGGAATAACCGGCAAAACGTCCAAAATCATCCATTCCGGTTTGGTGTTTGATTCAATGAAAGATTCAATTATTTTCAAACGTTTAACCAACTTTTTGCGTTTTGCTTCCGAAGCATTGTCTTTCAATTCGGCTCTGATTGTTTCTTTTTCGGATTCCAAATCAATAGCAGCCAAAATTTCTTTCAAAGCTTCAGCACCAATACCTGCACGGAAAGCATCTTCGCCATATTCATCAATGGCTTCTTGGTATTGTTCTTCGGTCAAAAGTTCATTAACTGCCAAAGGAGTAAGACCGGGCTCAATCACAATGTAGTTTTCGAAATAAAGAACTCTTTCCAAAGCCTTCATCGGAATATCCGTCAACATAGAGATACGGCTTGGCAACGATTTCAAGAACCAAATATGAGCAACCGGAGCTGCCAATTCAATATGGCCCATTCTTTCGCGTCTAACCTTAGACAATGTAACTTCAACACCGCATTTTTCGCAGACAATACCGCGATATTTCATTCTTTTATATTTTCCGCACAAACATTCATAGTCTTTCACAGGACCAAAAATGCGAGCGCAGAACAAACCGTCTCTTTCAGGTTTGAAAGTGCGATAGTTGATTGTCTCGGGCTTTTTCACTTCACCATAAGACCATGAACGAATTTGGTCAGGAGAAGCAATTGAAATTTTAATCTGGTCAAAAACTTCAGCAGAAACTTGTTGACCAAAATATTTTGCAATATCATTCATTTTAAACTAACTCCTTTACCTTAAATTTCTTCGTTCAAAAGTTCAACATTCAAACACAAGGATTTAATTTCCTTAGTCAACACATTAAATGACTCAGGAATTCCCGATTCAAATGTGTCTTCGCCTCTTACAATAGCTTCATATACTTTGGTTCTACCGTTAACATCATCAGACTTAACAGTTAGCATTTCTTGCAAAGTATAAGCAGCACCATAAGCTTGCAAAGCCCAAACTTCCATTTCACCAAATCTTTGACCGCCGAATTGAGCCTTACCACCCAAAGGTTGTTGAGTAACCAAAGAGTATGGACCAACCGAACGAGCGTGCATTTTTTCATCAACGATGTGGTGCAGTTTAATCATATAAATGATACCTACGGTAACCTTACGGTCAAACTTATCACCGGTTCTACCGTCATATAGATCAATCTGACCTGAAGTCGGCAAGCCAGCCATAGACAACATATTGTTGATATCGTCACCTGTAGCACCATCAAAAACCGGAGTTGCCATCGGGATACCGTTTTTCAAATTCGGAACCATCAAGTCCAATTCTTCTGAGGTCATAGACTTAATTTCGCGGTTATATTGCTTTTCACCATAAACTTCTTTAAGTTTATCGCGCAATTCGCTTTCCTTTTTGTTTCCGGTCTTAACTTGTTCCCAAAGTTCATTAACTTGTTCACCAAGTTTTTTGGCTGCCCAACCTAAGTGAGTTTCAAGAATTTGTCCCACGTTCATACGAGACGGCACACCCAATGGGTTCAAAACGATATCAACCGGAGTTCCGTCTTCCATATAAGGCATATCCTGCAATGGCAACACGCGTGAAATAGTTCCTTTATTTCCGTGACGTCCGGCAATCTTATCACCTGATTGAATCTTACGTTTTGTGGCAATAAATACCTTAACCATTTTCAAAACGCCTGGCAATAAGTCATCACCGCGTTGAACTTTTTCAACCTTGCTATCGAAATGTTGTTGAACTTTTTCAACTCGTTGATCAAAAGCAGCCAACAATTCTTCAATATTTGCCATAACGGTTTCATCTTTAACAACAATCTTACGCCATTGAGAAGAAGGCATTGCTTCCAAATCTTTTTCAGCAATTGTTGCATTCTTTGCGATAGCGCCCTTAGGAGCATCAACAACTTTTTGTCCCAAAAGCATTGTCTTCAAACGAGATTCAACGTTACGACGAATAATAGCAATTTCATCATCGCGGTCTTTTGCAAGTTGAGAAATTTCTTGTTGTTCAATAGACAAAGCACGTTCGTCTTTTTCAACGCCTCTGCGAGAGAACACATGAACATCAACCACAATACCTTCAATACCCGGTTGAACACGAAGTGAAGTATCGCGAACATCAGAAGCTTTTTCACCAAAGATTGCTCTAAGCAATTTTTCTTCCGGAGTAACCGGAGACTCACCTTTAGGAGTAACCTTTCCGACCAAGATATCGCCGGCCTTAACTTCAGCACCGATATAAACAATACCGGCTTCGTCAAGGTTGCGAAGAGCATCTTCACCAACGTTTGGAATATCGCGGGTAATTTCTTCCTGACCGAGCTTAGTATCGCGAGCCATAACCTCAAATTCTTCAATATGAAGCGATGTAAACACATCATCACGCGAAATTCTTTCCGAGAGCAAAATAGCATCTTCGTAGTTCAAACCGTTCCAAGGCATAAACGCAACCAAAACGTTCTTACCCAATGCCAATTCACCCATATCCGTGCAATGACCGTCAGCCAAAATATCGCCTTTCTTAACCTTATCACCAACCTTAACCAAAGGAACTTGGTTAATGCAAGTATTTTGGTTAGAACGACGGAATTTAGCCAAACGATAAATCTCCACACCGGCGTTAACCGCATGTTCGTCATCGGAACGAACCACAATACGATTAGCGTCAACCGCATCTACAATACCATCAGCCTTACAAACTACCGTAGCACCGGAATCCTTAGCCACAACCGCTTCAACACCGGTTCCGACCAAAGGAGCTTCCGAACGCAACAAAGGCACACCTTGGCGTTGCATGTTTGATCCCATCAATGCACGGTTCGCGTCATCGTTTTCCAAGAAAGGAATAAGCGCTGTAGCAACAGATACTAATTGTTTTGGAGAAACGTCAATAAAGTTAATTTCTTCAGGTTTTGCAAACTCAAATTCACCAGCCTTACGACAAGCCACCAATTCGTTTTCAAAATGACCTTTATCATCAACTTTTGCATTTGCTTCAGCGATAATAAATTTACCTTCTTCATTTGCTGACAAATAAACAACTTCCGAAGTAACCACCCCATCAACAACTTTTCTATACGGGCACTCAATAAAACCATATTTATTGATGCGTGCATATGTCGAAAGAGAGTTAATCAAACCGATGTTTGGTCCTTCAGGTGTTTCAATCGGACAAATACGACCATAGTGTGTAGGATGCACGTCACGAACTTCAAAGCCTGCACGGTCACGGCTCAAACCACCGGGGCCCAATGCAGACAAACGACGTTTGTGAGTAATCTCTGACAACGGGTTGTTTTGATCCATAAATTGTGACAATTGTGATGAACCGAAAAATTCTCTGATAACCGAAGCAATCGGTTTTGCATTAATCAAATCTTGCGGCTTCACATTATTAAGATTCTCAGATGACATTCTTTCACGAATAGCTCTTTCCATACGCAAAAGGCCCATACGATATTGGTTTTCCATTAATTCACCAACTGAACGAACACGACGGTTGCCCAAATGGTCAATATCATCAACTTCACCTTTTCCGTCGCGCAATTCAACCATATGTTTAACTATACGCAAAATATCATCTTTACGCAAAATACCATATGTGTCCGGAGCATCTTCAAAAGAAATATCCAATGCCGTATTAATTTTAACACGACCCACTGATGACAAATCATATCTGTCTTTATCAAAGAACAAAGCCTTAAACAAAGCATCAGCAGCTTCATATGTCGGAGGATCACCCGGACGCATAACACGATAGATATCCAAAATAGCTTCTTCTCTGCAAGAGTTTTTATCAATAGCCAAAGTATTGCGAATATACGGACCGACATTAACCCCGTCAATAAACAATGTATTAACAGTGTTAATTTTTGCAGATGTTAATTTTTCCAACAACTCTTCGGTAATTTCATCACCGGCTTCAGCCAAAACCTCACCGGTTTTTGCAATAACAATATTATTTGCCAAGAATTTACCCAAGATTTTTTCTTTGGCCAATTTATAGTATTCCAAACCGTCATCAACCAATTTTTGGGCTGTTCTTGCTGTTAGTTTTTTGCCAGCTTCCCAAACGGTCTTACCGGTTTCCGCATTAACCAGATCAAAATCAAATTTAACACCTTTCATGCGTTTGGCATCAAACTTAACTTTCCATTCTTTTTTAGAAGCTTCAAAAGTTTCAACATCATAGAAATATTGCAAAATTTCTTCTTTATCCATACCCTTAATTTCGGAAGGATCAATTTCCTTACCTTCTTTTTTAAGAGCCTCAATTTTAGCAATAGTATCTTTTGAATACAAAGAATACAAAACAGAAGTAACCGGCAACTTACGGCGGCGGTCGATACGAGCATAAACTAAATCTTTGGCATCAAACTCAAAATCCAACCAAGAACCGCGATAAGGAATAATTCTTGCAGCAAACAAATATTTACCGGAAGCAACTGTTTTGCCTTTATCATGATCAAAGAACACACCCGGAGAACGATGCATTTGCGAAACGACCACACGTTCAGTTCCGTTAAAGATAAATGTTCCTTTTTCGGTCATGAGCGGAATATCACCCATATAAACATCTTGTTCCTTAATATCGTGAATGGATTTTGCACCGGTGGCTTCATCCGTATCCCAAACGATCAGACGCAAAGTTGCTTTTACCGGAGCGGCAAAAGTCATATCGCGTTTAATACATTCGTCAACATCATATTTTGGAGCCTCGAGCTCATATTTAACAAACTCCAATTCACCGTTACCCGAAAAATCCCTGATTGGGAAAATATCTCTGAAAACTTCTTCCAAACCGAACTCACTGATTTTACCTTCTTCATTTTGAATAAAGTTGTTATAAGAACCGGTTTGCACTTCGATTAAACTTGGCATCTCTGCAACAGCATCGATTCGGCCAAAGTTTCTTCTTACACGTCTTTTGCTCGTATAAGATTCTGTCATGTTATCTTAATCCTTATGGCTAAATCCTGCGACAATACCGACAGCACACACTGCACTCCGCCTGCAGGAGGTTGAAAATTTTATATATTTAAACATCGTGAAACTCGCCAAACCATAGGACTAAAAGCTTATCCCCTTGGCGAAAAACTAAAATAATTGCATGCAATCGTCACGATTCGTGACCAAAATTCGTTGGCATAATGACTCAACTTTCTCAATCTTGCAAGCAAAAAAATGCATTACTTTTAAAATATTTCAAACAATTTTTGTTTCACAAAAAATGCCCGAACATCTTCAGGCATTTTTTCATAAAGTTTCAGAAATTTTTATATACAACCATTGTTATAACTTCTGCACGCAGTTTCAGTCATCCACTCATCATAAGGACATCTGCTCACCGCACCCGACCCGCAATCATTCGGTGCATTAGGCTTCCAACATTCATAATCACAATACTTAACACACCCTTTTACTGCATCGCTCAAATTATTATCACACATCAACAAACACCTTCCATCGACAAATTTGGACGCAGCTCCCACTTTAGATGTATCACACCCTACAACATTTGCATATTCATTACTGCAACTACAACGCTCTACTGTTTCATAAGCTTGAGGAGGTATTTCATAACTGCTGATTTCCTTGTATCCGCTGCAATTACACGCAGCTTGTTTTGCGCACACTCCGTCACTTTTCACATAGCCATCGGCACAACCATCTGTTTTATAATAACCGCCACAACTTGATGTACACTTATAACCCACCGGACAATTTGCTTGTGTATATGCATATTCATCACCGCAGTAATTACAATTGTAACCGGATTTTGAATACTTGCTTTTACAATTTCCAAACTTATAACAATCTCCGTCGACTGAACAATTTGCTCCGTTAGGACAAGTTGTAAAATAATTTGTCGTACAAGAACGAGAACAATAGTCAATATTTCCTAACGATTCTCTATGCAAAACAATTAGCTTTCCGCTATTATACAACTTCTTCGTAGATGTGTAGTTCGGCAATGATGAATAGTTAACCTCCGAAGAACCGAAAGCCGCATTTGCCTTATGCAACAAAGCCAAAACCTTAACCGATGCGTCAACAGTATTAACATTAAAAACAATCCCTACCGGATAAATTCCGCTTTTTTCTATTTTATTGGTCATCGCCGTAGCAGTAGGATCACTCCAAGTTCCGTCAGCATACATAATATCACCCACCTCGGGCTTTTCTGCAACGGCAGGATCAAAAGCACGTTCAACATGGCTGAACAAACGCAAATGTTTGGTATCACTTTCACGCTTATAATCATATGTTCTCTGCCCCGTTTTTAACTGAAACATCCAAGCGGATGTTGTTGAATTTTCGGTTGTAGTCCAATAATAATTATTTGATGAAGCAGCCCATTCATACAACAAATTTACATTCATCTTTTGTTTAACAACATTCAAAGCATTATTTATCGTATTAAAATTATTTGCAGACACATAACCTTCCGTTCCCAAATCTGTCGTAACCGCAGAATAATCATATCCCATCAAATCAAACCACTCACCGATTGTCCCCACATACCAGTTTCCGGCTCCGAATATTGCCGAGCTGTTTTTATGCAATCTTATAGCATCGGGAACATAACTGTTAGCATACTGAGCAGCATTTACACTCGAATTTTCATTATACAAAAGTCTTGTATATTCCTTCCCCTTAAACAAACCTTCATCTCTATAATGATATTTCACTGACTCTGCACCGGAAACTTCTATTCCGTCCAAATTATCGATCGTCAAAGTTCCACCGCCGATAACCTTAACACCGGCTGCGCGAGTTCCTGCAACCGATATATTCAAATTAGTAACCGTTGCCGAAGCATTTTTACCTTCAACCGTAATTGCAGCCACATCAGTTCCCGAAGACGACAAAGTATAACCGTTGCCGTCAAAAACGATTCCTGCTGCGGTGATTTTAATACCTGATGTAACTGTAATATTACTGCCGAGTATCAATTTTGCATTGGCCACAAACAGATTCTGAATTGCACCTTCCGACATATCATCCGTTATCAAAGTATAACCTGTGGGAGTGCATATATTACAACCGATCAGATTTTCACAATGACATTTTCTGCAAATTGTTCCGTCAGGAAGGATTGCATAAGGCTTCAACCTCCATGCGGAAGGAGTTCCTCCACATTGTGAAGTGCTTGAAACATTACCTTCTCCGCAAGTATTCACTATGCATTTATTGCAGTTTTCTCCACAGGAAATCCCGCTTGTAACCAAATTGTAGTTAAGATCGCAAGTTAATGTTGTAGTTGCATATCCGTTAGGACAAGGTTTACATGAACAATTCGGTGCTATTCCGCTATATCCGCGCACATCTTCATCACAAACACAACTTGCCCCCACCTGAATAAGCCCTTTTGAAGTATCACACTTGCAAGTTGTTCCGTCTTGTATCCATCCGCGTGCTTCATCACAGCTGAAAGTAAAACGTTCCGCATCATGCGGACAGGCCTGACAACTGTTTTCCAGCAATCCTTCATCCGGACATTCCGTATAAGGATAATTATCGCAATCGTATTTAATGCATTTTCCGTCAATCAAAACATAAGAATACAAACACTTGCAATCACCGAAACAAACTTTTTCCCCGACAATCAATTTTTCACATCTGGCATTACTCGGAGTTCGTGAAAGCAAAACATTATCAGACATCTGCTCACAAGTGAGCTTAGGATCATAATTAAAAACTTCGTCAACCGACTTTCGTCTATATTCCGTAACCTCAAAAGTTTTTGCCCGAACGCTATTAGCGCACAACGACGCAACAATCAAAAACAAACAAAAAATCAATCGGCTATTTTTCATTAAAAACCTCAAAACAAAGCTCTGCCATATCTTCCGATTATAACATCAACCATCTAATAATACAATAAATTTTTGTTAAAAAAACTCAACACCTAATTTAAGGATTTCAACACATATTCACTAATTTTCTGCGCATAAAAAGCCGGATTAGAAACTGCTTCACCTTCCGCAACTTTAGCCTGATCAAGCAATATTCTCCCAACTTCTTCAACCTTTTCTTTCTTAGTCTCATCCATAACCATATCTGCCAATTTAATAATCAACGGATGATACGGATTGAGCTCCAATATTCTTGTTGATGCAAAAGCTGTTTGCTGCTGATGATTTTTCATCAATCTTTCCAAGTGCAGACTCATTTGCCCGTTTTCTACCACCAAACCGGCCGGTGAACTTGCCAATTTTTCGGTTGTGGTAACCTTACCAACTTCATCTTTAAGTTTTTCACTTAAAAATTCACACAACTTTGCTAAACTTCCTTCATCAGCCTTTTTTTCATCACGTTTCCAGCTCATATCCTCTTCGGCCTGAGCCACATTTTTAACTGCATATCCTTTATAGTTTGGCAAGACTTGAGGCCAAAATTCATCAATAGGATCATTCATAAGCAAAACTTCAATTCCTTTTTGCTTAAAAGCTTCTAACTGCGGACTGTTGCGCATTATATTAATATCATCACCTGTAATATAATAGATTGCTTTTTGTTCATCATTACAACGTGCAATATACTCGTCCAACGAGGTTAACCTATTCTCGTCATTTGTTGAATAAAAATATGAAAGTGCGGCAATTTCTTCTCGATTTTTAAAGTCTTCATAAATACCTTCTTTCAAAACAATTCCGAAGTTTTGCCAAAATTTCATATAGTCATCATAATCTTTGGTGCGTTTTTTCAATTCCTTCAACAAGCGATTAACTGTTCCTGTCTTGATTTTTTCCATCAACGGAGAATTTTGCAACATTTCGCGTGAAATATTCAACGGTAAATCAGCGCTATCAATCACCCCTTTTACAAATCTGAGATAATGGGGAATTAATTGTTCTATTTGGTCAGAAATAAACACCTTATTTATATATAATTTAAGCGAATTTTTCTTATCCGGCTGAAACAAATCATACGGTGCCTTATCCGGCACAAACAACAAGCCCGTATATTCAATATTTCCTTCAGCCTTAAAATGCATTGTTAACCAAGGTTCATCAAAATTATGCGAAATATGCTGATAAAAATCCTTATACTGTTCTTTAGTTATATCGGCCTTACTTTTCGTCCACAAGGCCGACCCTTTATTAACGTTTTCTTCACCTGCTTTGCCCAAATCAAGCACAATCGGATAAGCAATATGATCCGAATATGTCCTTATTATTTGGCGCAAATAAATGGTATCGACATAATTTTTTTCATTTTCTTTCAAAAACAGCTTAATTTCTGTTCCGTTTGTTTCTTTTTTCGATTCGCTTATTTCAAAGCCATCGATTCCGTTCGAAACCCACTTCCAAGCCTTGTCTTCGCCAGCTCTTTTAGTTAAGATCTCAACTTTTTCAGCAACCATAAAAGCCGAATAAAAGCCAACACCGAATTGTCCGATAAGTTCACAAACCGAACCGTTATCCGAAGCATTGCGCACAAAATCAGCAGTTCCGGACTTTGCAATTGTTCCCAAATGAGCAATCAAATCATCCTTATTCATCCCGATTCCATTGTCGGATATCGTCAATGTTCGGTTTTCTTCATCCGGAGTTAAAACAATTTTAAATCCGACAGCCTGTTTTGCAATCTCCGGATTAATCAAAGCCATATATTTCAACTTATCACAAGCATCCGAAGCATTAGATATAAGTTCTCTTAAAAATATTTGTTTTTCCGAATATAAGGAATTAATCACAATATCGAGCATTTTGCTCACATCGGCCTGAAATTCAATCTTATCCGCCATTTTCATCATCTCCCAAAGAACAATAACATAAACAATAATTAGTAACTTTTTTCAATCAATGCAAGATAATACTTGATTTATTTTCTAAAGCTTGTAGATTAGTCATGATTTTGTTAACTTAAATTTGGAGTTGAAATAATGGTATCTGTAGTAAATGATGCTTGCGTAAAATGCAAAACTTGTGCTGACGTATGCCCTGTTGATGCTTTCCGCGAAGACGAAAACATGTTGGTAATTGATCCTGATGTATGCATCGATTGCGGTGTTTGCATTTCTGAATGCCCGCAAGAAGCAATTACTCCTGAAGACGAAGCCGATGAAAAATGGATAAAATACGCTCAGGAAAATGCTAAAAATTTGCCGAATGCAAATGAGTAATTTTTAAGATTATAAGCAAATTTCAACTCCTCTTTTGCATTTCAAAAGGGGAGTTTTTTAAGCTGAGAAATAAAAAAATGATACAAAGAACAGAAATAACTACATACTACGATGTTGTCGGCATTGGCAATGCCATTGTTGATGTTTTAGCCAAAGTTGGCGAAAAATTTTTAGAAGAGCGCGATTTGACCAAGAATTGCATGACTTTGCTTGATGCAAAAGATGCCGGCAAAATATATTCAGATATAATCCCCGAACGTGAAGTTTCCGGAGGTTCTGCCGCCAACACAGTTGCAGGTCTTGCTTCTCTTGGAGGAGCTCCCGCATTTATCGGCAAGGTTCATGACGACGCAATGGGGCAAGAATTCACACGCGATATCGGCGCTGCCGGTGTTGACTTTTTCACCAAACCCTTATCAGAAGGTCCCATGACCGGCCGTTCAATTGTTTTGGTAACCCCTGATGCCATGCGTTCAATGTTTACATACCTTGGAGCCAACACATACCTAACAGTTGATGATATTGATGAAAACATCATCAAATCGAGCCGAATAACTTATATTGAAGGCTATATTTTAGACTACGATCAAGGTATCAAGATTGCCGAAAAAGCAGCATCCATTGCTCACCAATACGGTCGCCAAGTAGCTTTTTCCGTATCAGACATCAGTTGTGTAAAAGACAAAGAAGACGATATTTTGGAATTTATCAAAAACAATATCGACATATTATTTGCCAACGACGCTGAAATTCAAGCCTTATTCAAAGGAAAAGATTTTTACGATTGTTTAGACTTAATCAAGCCTCATGTAGAAATAGCAGCCATAACTCGTGGTTCTAAAGGTTCGGTTATCGTCAACGGACGCACCAAAACCTTCGTTGAAGCAGAAAAGATTGAAAACGTGGTTGACACGACCGGTGCCGGCGATCTCTATGCAGCCGGTTTCTTATACGGTATGACTCAAGGTCGTTCTCTGGGCACTTGCGCAATCATCGGCTCAATCGCCGCTGCCGAAATAATTTCACACTACGGAGCTCGTCCGGAAGTTTCCCTCCGCGGCTTAGTTAGAAACAAATTGCTTTCTTATGGCAAACGCGCTTAAAAATAAGCATATTTAAAAGCCAAAAGGCAGTCTTTATTCAGACTGCCTTTTATTTTTGATATATTTTCCTAAAGCATACCAAAAACAGTTTTCAAAAACAGCAAAAATAGCCGCTGCCAAACCGAGTACAAGGAGCTTTTCCCAAACAATTCCCCTATATTCCAAAATAAAAAAAGCGCTATAAACAACATTCAGTAAAATATTTACTTTAAGTAATACTATCCTCGCTTCTTTTTTAATCTTTTTAGGGACCGAATAAATTAACAGGAGAACTCCTTGAAACAGCAAGTAAATTGCTACCAAGACAATAATATTAAAACATTCCATATCATAATAATTTTTTAGTAATCAAATTTTAAATTAAGGTCTAACAGTTATCACAAACAGAGTCAAGTTTTGCGTTAAGAAAAAATTTTTACTATTCTATTGAAATTTAAATTCAAAAGTGTATTGTATGCCTAATTTTGTAAGAGTTTCATGTTTGTATTGAAAATGAAACAGTTTGTTTGTGTGTTTTTTTGGTAGAACATAAGCGAGCCGTTTTATGACATGACACAAGGCCGTTCATTGGGAACTTGCGCCATGATTGGCTCTATTGCAGCTGCCGAAGTAATCTCGCACTATGGTGCCAGACCGGAAATATCATTAAGAGGTTTTGTCAGAAACAAGTTATTATCCTACGGCAAACGAGCTTAAAAAAACAAACCCCCGACTTTTTTCAAATCGGGGGTTTTGTTATCAATAAACGTTTTTATTTACCGGCAGATTCGACTTGTCTTCTGACTTGTCTGGTCGGTTGCGAAACAACAGTATCTCGTTTACTCAATGCAACCAAATTTTCATCCTTTTTAAGCTCCGGTGTCTTATCCAAAACACGAGCAAACGTATCAGCCATCTCATTTTTCTCTTGTCTTGTTTCACCGCCTTTTCTGATTTGATACAATGTTTTCAAGAACTCAAGTTTTGCTTTCTTATCTTTTTCTTCCACATAACATCTGCACATTGTGGTTAAAGAAACTTCTTGCATAACCGGATACTCTGTCATAAGTGTTTTGCCTCTTTCAAAGAGCTCTCGTCTTTTATCCGTTGACAAATGAACAAAACCAGAACCAACTAAAAATGCCTCTTCTTGTTCTTTCCTGTTCATTTGTTGGTTCACCATATCTTGCTGCGCTTTTGTTAGATCATCCATTGTTTTTGCTAATTTTTGCTTAACATCTGCTAACTTTCTCCCAGCCGACACAGCCTCTAGAGATGCTTCAAGGAATTTATCAGACATATTGCCCTCAACTGTTTTATCTCCAGAGTTCTGCGCCTTTTTCAATTTCTCAATCAACTCTCCCTCATTATTTGATTGATCTAACAGTATACTTATTTGGCCATCTGTTAAATTTTCAAGACCAACTTCATTAATTATTCTTTCTTTTATAGCATTCATCCCGCGCAAATATCCCGGATACTTGGCTTCATTTCCAATAATATTAGTTTTATCTCCCCATCCATAGCACGATAGATCACCGTCTTCATCTCCAAAATCAAATGATAATCGTCTTTCATCTACTGTACCAAAATAAAATTCCTTCAATTCTTCTAAAGGATATTTTACTTTGCCATCGGCAATCATATCAAACAATTTTGCTCGCATTTCATCACATTCACCAACATGAGACAAGTATCCTTTTTTATCTGTAGTACCACCAAAATGAGGCCACTCTTGATACATTTTTATAGCATACAAGTCTTTTCTTAAGCTTTTTCCTTCTAAAAATACCACCTTAGAACTATTATGCCAACTATCGCAAGTAATATTGTTATCAGATAATGCCAAATTCATTTGATAAAACGGACTGTTTTTTTCAGCCTCAATAAACTCTCTAACCCATTTTACGCCGTGCTTATCAGCAGCTTCTTGCATTTTATCTAAAATTTTTTGTATATATTTCTTCTCTTCTTCATATTTAGTCTCAAGATCCTTAAGTTCTTTCTTATCCTCCGGATCATCATATTCTTCTTGTTTCATGCGTCTGCTATGACACATCATAAGAAATTTATTTTCAGAAATTCTATCATATATAAAGTCTCGAAGAACTCTTTTATTATATACTGAATCTTCAACTAATAATCCATTACCATCTTTTGCATCAAATAACGAATTTATATATGCATCCATAAATTCTTCACTTCTATTTTCTTCCAAAACATTTGAAATTTCTTTTGTTTTTTTCAACATCTCTCGTCTCCCAAATTACGGCACCTTTTATTGTATAACCTATCTTTTTTTTCCTTTTGATTCAACTTGCCTTCTGACCTGTTTAGTCGGTTGAGAAACAACAGTATCTCGTTTACTCAATGCAACTAGATTTTCATCTTTTTTAAGGTCAGGTGCTTTATCTATAACGCGAGCAAAAGTATCTGCCATCTCATTTTTTTCTTTATTAGTCTTACAACCTTTTCTGATTTGATACAGTGTTTTTAAGAACTCAAGTTTTGCTTTCTTATCAGTTTCTGCCATATAACATCTACACATTGTTGCTAAAGAAACTTCCTGCATAACCGAGTGCTTTACCATAAGTGTTTGACTTTTTTCAAAAAGCTTTTGACGTTCATCAGGCAACATATCAGAAATTCCTGCACCATCTAAAAACATTTTTTCACTCTTGTCCTTATCTTCTTGCTGTTGTTTCGTATCATGCTGTACTTTTGACAATCTTTCTTTAATTTCAGCCAATCGTTTTTCAGCTGATACCATAGTTACACGGTCTGCAATGAGTTCTTCATTAACAATAAAATCATAAAAAGTTACAGCAACTTCATTTTTTTCTTTGACAACATCTGATAACATATCGTAAAACCCATTAAATGAATTATCATTTTTTTTATTAGCCGAACAGGTTTTATACACTTTAAGTACATCTCTGACCAACTCTGGTTCTGCGTTTAATATACATGATAACAGTTTGCAATCTTCATTAAATGAAATTTTATAATCCTTATTAAGCAAACTAATTTTATATACCTCCAATACATCTTTAGCCAGTTCGGGTTTTGCTTTTGCTATGTTTGACAACAATAGGTAAGTTTCCTCAAATAAATCTTTACCATTACCCCTAGCCAAGCAAGTTTTACATACTGACAACGCATCCTCAGCCAATTCCGGTTTTGCTTTTACTATATATGATAAAGTTTCACAAACATTAGATAAAGAAAAATCATTACTATTAGCCAATCCGACATTCAAAGCATCTAACACATCTTGAGCTAATTCGGGCCTTTCTCTCACTATACGTGATAATCTTCTGTATCCAGCACCATATGCATTTTCAGTTGGCCTTGTTGTTTTAATATTCTTCTTATGAGATAAACAAAATTTATATGCTTTCATTACCTCTTCAGCTAATTCGGGTTTCGCAATTATTATATCCGATAAGATTATGTAGTTTCTTACCAAATCATCAGTATTATTACAATAATCTATATTACCATTAACAATTTTAAAAACATCTTTAGATAAATCCGGATTTGCTTTTATTATATGCGATAGCATTTCATATGATTCTTCACAATGATAGTACCCTTTACCTTTGTGACTTAACCCACCTTTTAATGCATCTAACACATTCTTAGCCAATTTCGGCCTGCTTCTTACTAGATCTGAAAAATCTTTATATACTTCACAAAGTGCATAACCTTCATAAGTACGCCAACCATGGCTGCTATAATAGACTTTACTGGTAGCATTCTTCGCATTAACAAAACCAACTTTACACACGTCAAACACTTTTTCAGCCAATTCTGGTCTGGCCTTGACTATTTCTAATAATGTACTGTACATGTGCACTAGAGATTTACCTTTTTCAATTCCGTTAGCAACCGTATTCTTTAAAAAGTCAATCACTTCATCAGTTAATTCCGAATTATTCTTTACCATATATGATAACATACTGAGTGACCAATCATCATATGCACCTTTATCTTTATCAAAGCCTAATTTAGCATAATTTAATACATTTCTTTCTAATTTCGGATTTATTCGCATAATATCGCATAATATATCAAAAGCTTTACATCGTGCTTTTCCCCAACCTTTATATACGCCTTTTCCTTTCTGAATAACATACAGCACTTCCTCAGCCAACTCCGGTTTTGCCTTTAACACTTCTGATAATGCATAGTAAGCATAGTCTAAATGATAAACATCTCCCTCTTTCAATTTATTAGAAAAACCATCACTTACAGCTTTTAATACACTACCTGCTAATTCTTTATTTACTCTTATTATGCTCAATAATATTTCATTGACACCATTTAACGAATATTCATCATGCTTCTTACTGTTTGATAAATCATCATTAACAAAATCAAAAATATCTTGAGCCAATTCCGGTCTTTCTCCTACTATTTTTACTATACTACCATAAACATCACAACATTCTTCCATTCTATGATAAGATGTCATTTTACTATTACTTAAAGCAATATTTGCAACATCTAAAGCATTCTTAAGCAATTCCGGTTTTACTCTCACCACATCTGATAATACAGAACATGCATAATACTGTCCATTATTCACGCCTACCCTTACTGCATAAAGCACATCAATTGCTAACTCAGGTCTTTTTCTTACTATTTGGGATAGCATCCAATATAAATTGCTATTATTAGCTTTTTCATACAGCTTACTTTTAATCTCGCTAACAAAATCAGCATAATTATCTACTTTTCCTTGTTTATATCTTTCTAATAACTCATCCATAACACTGACCTTTCCTTTTATTCACAAAAACACCCAAAGGGGTATTATCCCTTTGGGTGTTGGTTAATCTCGTTTATATTGTGCTTAGCAGAGTTTAAATGTGTGTGTGTGTGTGTGTGTGTGTGTGTGTAGATTTCCGCCACTTTCACACTTTCTTTTGCTTGGATATTACGCATTATTTCACACATATCTTAAAACCCTTGGTTTCGTTAATGTATAACTTATACTACCATATTTTTAAGATTAAGTAAATATATTTTTAGACAAAAAAATAAAAAAATGTCATTCCTCGCTCGGCGCTATGTAAAATAAACTGTCATGCCTTGAGCGAGGATACGAGCGAGATTAGGCATCTTCAAATTTATTTAAACTCAGCGCTTATTTAAAAAATAGAAAAAACATTGTTGTTTTTTATTGAAATTTAAATTCATAAGTGTATTTTGTAGAAAATTTTATAAATAATATCATGTCACTTTTGCGTTTCTTTTATAAAAGTAAATGCTGGAAATTATTTTAATTTTGCAGTGTACAAAAATAAGTACATAAAAAATTAAAATAATGACATGATTTGCTTTTAGGAAAGAAACTTTTATGAGTATGAGAAACATTGCCATAATCGCCCATGTTGATCACGGTAAAACAACAATGGTCGACGGTTTATTAAAACAAAGCGGAACTTTCAGAGAAAACCAACAGGTTGAAACCTGCGTTATGGACAGCAATGAACTTGAAAGAGAAAGAGGAATCACGATTCTTTCAAAATGCACTTCCGTTAATTGGAACGGCACCCATATCAATATTGTCGACACCCCCGGCCACGCAGACTTTGGTGGAGAAGTTGAACGCATTTTATCAATGGTTGATGGAGTTATTTTGCTTGTTGATTCATCTGAAGGCCCCATGCCGCAAACCAAATTTGTTTTAGGCAAAGCACTAAAACTCGGCCTCTGCCCTATTGTTGTTATCAATAAGGCAGACAAAGCCGATGCTCGCTGCGATGAAGTATTAAACGAAATTTTTGATCTTTTCGTAAGCTTAGACGCCAACGACAAGCAACTTGATTTTCCTGTTCTATATGCTTCCGGCCGCAATGGTTGGGCAGTAAAAGAACTAAGCGACGAAAAGAAAGACTTAACCCCCTTATTTGAGATGATTTGCTCATACGTTCCTCGTCCTAATTGCCAACCCGATGCTCCTTTTTCAATGCTTGCCACCACCTTGGAAGCTGATAAATTTATCGGGCGTCTTCTAACCGGCAAGGTTCAATCGGGGACACTACACGTTAACGACATGGTAAAAGTTCTAAACGGCGAAAGCAAGGAAATAGAAAGAGTTCGCATCAGCAAGATTTTGGCTTATCGCGGACTAAATCGCGAAAGTTTGGAAGTTGCACATGCCGGCGACATTATTGCCGTTGCGGGTGTTGTAAAAGGCACCGTAGCTGACACCATTTGCGCTTTTGACGTAAATGATGCCATCCATGCACAACCGATTGACCCGCCAACATTGTCCATGACATTTTCAATCAACGATTCTCCTTTAGCCGGCCGCGAAGGCACCAAAGTAACATCTCGCATGATTTGGGATCGCTTATGCAAAGAAGCTGAAGGCAACATAGCCTTAAAGATTTCGCGCACTTCAACCAGCGATGCTTTTGAAGTTGCCGGTCGTGGAGAATTACAGCTGGGTGTTTTGATTGAAACAATGCGCCGTGAAGGCTTTGAACTTTCAATTTCGCGTCCGCGAGTTCTGATGAAAAAAGACGAAAACGGTCAACTTTTAGAACCGATTGAAGAAGTTGTTGTTGATGTTGACGAAGAATATTCCGGAGCGGTTGTTGAAAAGCTTGGCCAAAGACGTGCCGAAATGACCGACATGATACCGTCGCAAGTCGGAAACAAATGTCGTTTAATTTTCAACGCACCATCTCGCGGACTAATCGGCTACCACTCTGAATTTTTAACCGACACACGCGGAACAGGTGTAATGAACCGTTTATTTAAGTGTTATGAACCATATAAGGGAGAAATAGAAAGCCGCCGCAACGGAGTTCTTATTTCGTCTGAAACCGGCACAGCCATCGCCTACTCATTATGGAAATTGCAAGACCGCGGGCCAATGTTTATTGATCCTTCTGTTCCGGTATATACCGGCATGATAATCGGCGAACATACCAAACCCAATGATTTAGAGGTTAACCCCTGCAAAGCCAAACAGCTTACCAACATTCGAGCAGCAGGCAAGGATGAAGCCATTGATTTGGTTCCGCCACGCAAATTGTCTTTGGAACAAGGGTTGTCCTACATTCAAGAAGATGAACTCTTGGAAGTAACCCCCAAAACCTTGCGTTTACGCAAACGTATTTTAGACCCGATTGCTCGCCGTCGTGCCAAGCCGGAAATTGCATAATAAAAAAACTCCCGAAAGGAAATTTTTTTATTACTGAAAAATAACGAAACAAATAAAATTCAGCAAAACATTTTTACAATTATTTCACCTATCTGCTTTCACGCCCCTTCAGGCTAACAAGTTTCTTTTTCTTTTCCGATTCCGGCTTTAACATTCCGCTGATAACTTTCCAAGCACCGGTCATAAAACGATTATTAACTGATAACATTCCCATCAAGTTATCATGTATTTTACTGGCCAAAATTCCGGTAAGTTCCCTATAAGAACCACTAAGTAAAATAGTATATCCTTTGGTTATTTCATTCTTAAACTTAATTCCCGTATTTTGCATAGCCATCATCTGCAACTGACGACGTTCGTCAATTTCCTTAGCTTCGTCTTTAATAGCTCCCAAAACACTTTCCAAAGCTTCTTTTTCCTCTTTGGTCAAAACCACACCCTTAGGTAAAACAAGCGTATTTGAAGCCGCATCCCACATAAATGTTTTAGCCTTTTTTAAAAGCCAACCATGAACACCGCCAGCCTCTTTTATCGAGGTCTTTTTCTTTGAGGTCTCCTGTTTTTTGTCTTCATCAGAATGCATACCTAACTCCGCAATTTTCTCTTTGTAAAATTTTGTCCATTATTTCAACCATTTTCAACAAAAGTCAACAAAAAACTCTCTCAAAACGCCAAAATAATCAACAAAACCTAACTTTTGTTGTTTCAATATCAGAAACTATACTATATAATCTCTTAACATCAGATTAATAATGCTGTATTTCGGAATATAAAATGAATTTATTTAAGTCTATTGCCACATTTGGCGGTTTCACGCTTTTATCACGCATAACCGGTTTTTTCCGCGACATGATATTAGCAAATTTTCTTGGTGCGGGTATTGCATCCGATGCTTTTTTTGTAGCATTCAAACTCCCGAATTTATTTCGTTCACTTTTTGCCGAAGGGGCATTCACCACCGCATTTGTTCCGATGCTTTCGCAAAAACTTGCCTGCGAAGACCGCAAACAGGCAATGCTTTTTGCCGCAAAAGCTATTTCTGTTTTGGCGTGTTTTGTAGGTTTATTTGTCGTTTTAGTTGAAATTTTAATGCCTGTTATAATTCCGATTCTCGCTCCTGGATTTACCGGCGATTCCGGTAAAATTGAACTTGCAGTTTCACTTTCTCGCATAACCTTTCCTTTTTTACTTTTCATTTCCATTGTTTCATTTCAATCAGGCATTCTGAACGCCTTAAACAAATTTGCAGCTCCTGCTGCGGCACCGGTCATCCTAAACCTGATGATGATATTATCAATATTCATTTTTGTTCCTTTCAGCCCGAGCACGGCACACGGGATCGCCATAGGCGTAACCGTTGCCGGCTTCATAGAAATATTATGGCTGATGTTTTTTCTTCATATTCAACAGGTTCACATAAAACCCCAATTTAAAATCTTCTCAATTTTAAAAGACTGCGAGATACAAACTTTATTCAAACGCATAGCTCCCGGAATATTAGGTGCCGGAATATATCAAATAAACATGGTTGTTGATACTATTTTGGTTTCTTTGGTCGGCACCGGCGCAATTTCATGGCTATATTATGCCAATCGAATTCAACAACTTCCACTAGGTGTTGTAGGAGCAGCGATAAGTGTAGCTGTTCTTCCTGTTTTGTCACGCCACATCAAACAAAATGAAACAATCCAAGCCCGCGAAGTTCAAACAAAAGCCTTTGAATATGGCGCCCTCCTGTCAATTCCGGCAGCATTTGCTCTCATCACCTTAGCGGAACCCATAATAAACATTTTGTTTCAACACGGAAAGTTTGGCTTAGAACAAACAATCATGACCTCACGCGCAGTAATTGCTTACGCAATCGGCCTGCCCGCATATGTTTTGGTTAAAGCCGTAGCCCCAAACTTTTTTGCGCGAGGCGACACCAAAACGCCGGTAAAATACAGTCTTATTATTTTAATAACCAACCTCATATTTGCAATAGTTTTAATGAAACCGTACGGACATGTCGGAATAGCTTGCGCCACTACTATTGCAGCTTTTGTATCCTTATGGCAATACTTAAGAGGGCTAAGCCATCGTTCTTATTGGAATTGTTCAAAAGAATTAATAATAAAAATTTTAAAAATATGCCTATGCTCTTTCATAATGAGCACTATATTAATACTGCAACAATTTTTGCTGAACCTTCATTTTGAAAACTGGCTTCACCTTCACTTGCTGCCCAAAACAGTATTTTTCACACTAATTTGCTTTTTGGGCTTTATAACTTTTATTTTTTGTGCTAGAGTATTCAATGTCATAAACTTCAACGAATTGATTAAACAAATTCTAAAAAGGAAACAATAATGCTGACCCCAGAAATAAAACAACAAATTTCCCAAATATGCAGTATAGCGCTTTCCTTCATCCGCAAAGTTATGGCTCAACTGTCACACAGATTCTCAAATATCATAGTTTTTTTCAAAAACAAAATAACTTCTTGGTGGCAAGTTTTCTTCATATTTATATTTATTCTCATTTTTTTATACTATCCTCTTGGCGGTTATTTGGTTCACAACATTGAAAAAAAACCCTACAAAAGCCAAAACACTGACGGACGGCTTGCTTCTTTTGATGTAGTCAGCTATCTCATAAACAGAGAGGTTCACCACAAAATTTGGACACCGAATCTCCCCTTCATGTTTCCAAGCTATTTTCTTGACAATATGCCGTCATTTCAAACGGGAATAATCAATGCTTGTGCTCAAACAGTTTTAGCATTTGAAGGGGTAACATTCAGCAAAGCGACCGATTCTGCAAGACACAACCTGCTTGAAGGAATAAACCTTTTGCAATATCCGGAACAAATTTGGATGTTTTCGCCCCACAACAAACTTTCTCCTGCTCCATCATCGGGCACTCAATACAAAAAAGGACGCAAAAAAATCAACAATTTCAACGCAGAAATTTCCGGTGGTTTAACCGAAATAGAACGCAGCCACGAAAACTTATCTCTGATTTTGCACATAATCAAAAAAGACCTTGAAAAAACAACACGCAAAACCGATGAACACATCAGAGAAAATGCCGGTTCATTCATTGACTTCCAAAAAGACAACATCTTTTTTTACGAACAAGGCAAACTCTACGCCTATTCCATAATTCTGAACGGTTTAGGCACTGATTTTAAAAATATTCTGATTAAAAATGATTTATACCAACCATGGACAATTATGATAAAATCTATGGAAAAAGCATCAGAACTTTCTCCGTCAATCGTTCGTAACGCATCCATTGATTCTTCTGTTGCCCCAAACCACTTAGTTTCCATAAACTATCTTGCCCTAAGATCATTATACACACTCAATCATATAATAAACAAACTTGACCATATTCGAGGTTCTTCGCATGATTATTGAAATTCAAACTACTCCTGATGAAAACGTAATAAATTTTTTTCCGCCATATCCTTTGTTGAAAGAAGGCCGTGCAGAATTTGTTGATGCCAAATCCATCAGACGTTCACCTTTTGCCGAACGCTTATTTGATTTAGGCGGAATAGTTTCACTTTTCATAACTTCCGAAATGATTTCCGTAACCAAAAAAACAGAAACATCATGGGACGAAATAAAACCGCTCATCATGTCGGAAATCATGGACTACATATCCACCGGAGAAGAAACCGTAATCTCAGAAATCGACGATACAAACGTTGTCGGACAAATAACCTCACTGCTCAATGCACGCATCCGTCCTGCTGTTCAAAAAGACGGAGGCGACATAAAATTCATCGATTTCAAAAATGGAGTGGTAACTGTTGAAATGCAAGGAGCATGCAAAGGATGTCCATATGCCGTTCGCACTCTTAAAGATGGTGTTGAACGCATACTGAAAACCTATATACCCGAAGTAAAGGAAGTAAAAAACGTTGAAGAAAACAGCTAGCATCATCCTCCTGAACATAGCTTTTTTGTTATTTTGTTTTGAAACAAAAGCCTCAGACTTATGGCTTAAAGATATTCCCGTAAATAAACTGCAAAAATTATACATATCCGCCGGATACGACGGTCCCAGAGGCTACCTTCTCTTAAAAACTCGCACCTATCCTCGCATATTCTTAAAAAATTTTCCTCCCGATTTCAATTCTATCACCGATGAAAAAGAAAAAGCATCCCTATTCATAAAGATTTTAGCTCCTATGGTTCTGAAAACAAATGAAGACATTTTTGCGGAAAGACAAACTCTGATAAACATCCGAAATAAATTCGCCCAAAACAGCAAACTAAACCAAAAAGATATTCAAACTCTTGAAGCTTTAGCCGAAAAATACGATGTTTTCACCCGCCTGAAAGATGATGAACGCACACAATATCTGACAGAAGAACTCTTTACCAAAATAGATATAATTCCCGCATCGATTCTGATAACGGCAGCTGCATTACAAACCAACTGGGGAACATCAAGAATTGTAGAAGAAGCAAACTCCCTTTACAAAACCTTGAACTGGTATTCCGAAGAAGGACTTAAACCTATTGGCGAAAAAGAAGATAACAGCTATCGCATAAAAACCTATCCCGACATATACCGGTCTATTCAGGAATTCGCTCTAAACCTCAACTCCAATGTAGATTTCCGTAGTTTTCGCGATTTTCGTTTGTCTCATCGTAAAATAAATCCGATACTCACCGGCACAATGTTGTCGCCATATGTATTCTTAATATCAAACTTACAAAACTACGCAGGTATATTTGACTATACATTAATGTATTATGAACTGCTAGAGATTGACAAATCAAAGCTTGATGATAAAATAATTTCGGAAAAAATATCAAAAGGCTATTCCGAATATATAACCCCGAATTAACAATTTTGGTTGGAAATTAAAATGAATAACACAACATTAAGCAAACAAGATGTAATAAATTTGGCAAAAGAACCTTCAGTTCAAAACAAAACAATAATTGCCAATAAATTAGGTGTCAGCTATGAAAACGAAAAGTTAAGCGCTCTGGAAAAAAGCTTAGCCGAAGATATTTTCCGCTTAATGATAAAAGATGCAGAAATAAGGGTTCGTGAAGCCCTTTCCGAAAGCTTAAAAAACTGCATTAACCTGCCAAAAGACATTGTAAATGCCATAATTGCAGACAAAGACAGCGTTGCCATTCCGTTTTTGCAATACTATTCTTCACTATCATCGGACGATCTCATAAAAATTTTAAAAATATCAACCCCCAACCGCCAAAAAGCAATAGCTAAACGCAAGGAACTCCCTTCCAACGTATCTCAACACATAGCCGAAGAATGCATAAAAGAAGTTGTAGGCGAGTTGGCATCTAATGAAAATTCAGTCATAAACGAAAATATTTTCAACATTATCATCAACAAATACTCCAATGACGAAGAAATCAAACAACGCATTGTCTATCGTTCCGAAATTCCACCCAAGGTTGCTGAAAAAATTGTAGACAAACTTTCCGACAAATTAAAAACCTATTTGCTCTTACATCACAATCTTCCCAAAGATATAGTGTCAAACCTCGTTGAAGACGTGAAAGAACGAATCACCTTAAGTATTTCCGAGGAATATTCAACAGACATGCAAATAGAAGAACTGGTGCGCCAACTATACAAAGCAAACCGCCTTTCTTCAGGAATGGTTGTCCGAGCTATTTGCTTGGGTGATATCAAATTTTTTGAATATGCACTTGTCTATCTTTCCGAAACCCCCATCACCGAAGTTCGCAAAATTCTCTTCAATCCGCAAGCAGACTTCATGGTCAGAAATCTTTTACGAAAAGCCTTACTTCCGAAATCAGTATTTCCGGCCATATTCAGCGCACTTCAAATAATCAACGAAATACGCTTTGATTGCGAAAACCCCAACAGAAAGGAGTTTGGACACAAAGTCATAGAACGCATTTTAAGCTTCATTCGTAACAATGATGAACTCAACAACGACGACATCAATTACCTGCTGTCAAAAATCAACTAATTTCCTCCAAGAAAGGAATTCAAACCTTGAGCACTGAAGCAAACAAAATATTAGACGACATATCTGTTCTCATAAAAACGTTTGTTTTTGTTGATGACCCTGATAACAATATCATTCAAACAATGGATACCGCATCGGAAATAGCCAATGCCGACGGATGTTTTTTCTACGAGTTAACACCTGATAAATATCTCAATATGAAATATTGTAACATAAAAAGTCTTAACTCGAAATTTTTCGGAATAGAGAATCAACAAATTTTTCCTTCTGTTTTTATACCTGATTCTCGCAATAAAGCATTAAAGAGTATTGCCGAAACATGCTGTATCAACGAAGAAATAATCAATACTCCAAACATTTTCATAGAAAAAAACATAGATACGACAAACATTAAATCATTTGATGAAAGATTCAACTATTCTACTATTTCCGTTCTTGCGTTTCCCATATATTTCAACGAACAAAAAATCTTCGGAGTAGCCCAATTTGTAAACGCTCGCGACAATAGCGGAAAGATCATAAATTTCAGCTCGGAACACATCGAAAAGATGTCCTTGATATGCCAACTTCTTTCTCTGCCGACAGAAAAGAAACATCTTTCGGAATCATATTCTCAACTTTTGGAGGCATTCATCAACATCATCGCCAAATCAATTGACGACAAATCTGCAGCCATGGGACTACACTGCCAAAAAGTTCCGATTATCGTCAAGATGCTCGCTACAGCCATAATAAACGAAACCGACGGACCTCTTAAAGATTTTGATATGACTGAAGATGAGTGGTATTCTCTTCATATTGCCTCATGGCTTCACGACTGTGGCAAAATCACCACTCCCGAATGCATTTTGGAAAAATCCACCAAATTGCAAACTATGCACAACCGCATTCACGAGATTCGCAATCGTTTTGAAATTTTGCGTCGCGACGCTCATATTGAATACTTACAAAAACGTCTGCAAAACACCGACACTAAAGAAAATTTACAAGCGGAATTCTTATCAAAAATAGCTCAACTTACATCCGATTTTGAATTCATCGGTCAATGCAACATCGGAGAACAACGTCTGACGGAAGAAGATATACGCCGAATAGATAAAATATCATCTCAATCATTCACCCGTTATTTCAGTCGGATAGTCGGTCTCTCATACAACGAACGTCAACAAATACTCGATATTGAAAAATATTCCAATCCGAATACCGAATATCTGTTACAAGATCTTCCCGAAGAAGAAGTTGCTTTTTACGACCAAAGAGAAATTCTCAATCTTAAAACGCCTCAAGGCACCATAAACAATAAAGAGCGCGATAAAATTAAAGAACATGTGGTAAACACTGTCAAAATATTAAAAAATATTCCGTTTCCACAAGAATACGGCAACATTGTTGAATACGCAGGTTCTCACCATGAAAGAATTGACGGCAAAGGATACCCTAACGGCATCACCGGCGATCAAATGAGTATTCCGGCAAAAATTTTGGCGGTAGCCGATATTTTTGAAGCGCTCACAGCCCGAGATCGTCCTTATAAAGAACCCAAAAAAATGTCACAAGTTCTACGTATCATGCAAGAAATGAAAAATACCGGCCACTTAGACCCTGATGTCTACGAAGTTTTCATAAAAAGCGGTGTTTATATGGAATATGCCAAAGAATACATGGAACCGAACCAATTAGACGAATTTAATCCTGAGGAATTCTTATAATGCTAAATATAATTCCGGTGCTTTGTCGCCCGCAAACAATGGACAACTACGCTTACATCATAACAGACAAAGCAACTCAAATTTCAGCAGTAATAGACCCATCTGAAGCTACACCTGTAATAAACAAATGTCAGGAATTAAATATTTCACCTAAATTTGTAATTAACACACATCACCACTTTGATCATACCGACGGTAATGAAGCCGTAGCCGCAAAATTCAATGCCAAAATAGTTTGCAATCAAGCCGATTCTCACCGTATTGATAATGCCGAGATTTTCCTCACCCCCAACAATTTTTTCGAACTTGGTGAATCAAAAGCTCTGATTATTGATGCATCAGCGCACACTCAAGGGCATATATTAATTTACTTTCCTGACGACAAAGTTCTATTCACCGGCGACACTCTTTTCAACCTATGCATCGGAGGACTTTTTGAAGGAACACCCGAACAAATGTTTGAGGTCTTATCAAAAATAAAATCTCTTCCTGATGAAACGTCTTTCTACCCCGGTCATGAATATACTCTCGGCTGCGCCCAATTTGCTTATAACTACAACCACGGAAACCAAGACATCAAATCTTATTTAACTAAAGCTCAAAAACGCCTTGCCCAAAATCTTCCGGTAGCACCCGTAACATTAGGTGAAGAAAAACTATGCAATCCCTACCTTGAAGCATCAAGCTTGGATGAATTCAAAAGACTATAAAACTTCACGTCTTCCCACATGATCAGGAGCAGAGACAACCCCTTCTTCTTCCATCCTGTCTACAATAGAAGCGGCCCTGTTATAACCTATTCTAAGTCTTCTTTGAATATAACTGATTGAAGCTTTTTTATCATTTTGCACAATTTGCACCGCTTGCTTATACAAATCATCATCGCTACCGGCACCAAAATCTCCACTATCAAAAACAGCTCCTCCCGACGATTTTGAATCTGATAATTCGCCTTCAGTAACCGATTCCACATACTCCGGTTGACGCTGAGTTTTCAAAAATTCAACTATTTTCTCAATTTCGGTTTCTTTCACAAATGGTGCATGCACACGTCTTGGTCTTTGTCCGGCCGGCATATAAAGCATATCACCCATACCAAGCAATTGTTCCGCCCCTTGTTCTCCCAAAATAGTTCTACTGTCAATTTTGGATGTAACCTGATAACTTATTCTTGTCGGGAAGTTAGCTTTAATAGTTCCTGTAATCACATCAACCGAAGGTCTTTGAGTAGACATAATAAGGTGAATACCTGCGGCACGAGCCATTTGCGCAAGTCTTTGAATTGCAGCTTCAACATCTTTTCCGGCCACCAACATCAAATCAGCCATTTCATCCACCACAATAACAATATACGGCATCGGCGACAAATCCAACTCTTGCTCTTCATAAACAGGCTTACCGGTTTCTTTTTCAAAACCAGTCTGAACCTTTCTTATAATTTTTTCGCCGCTAGCCCTCAAATCATCTAATTTCTGATTATATCCCACTATATTTTTAACATTAAGTTGCGCCATGGAACGATATCTGTCTTCCATTTCCTTCACCGCCCATTTTAATCCCACAACCGCCTTTGACGGATCTGTAATAACCGGCGTAAGCAAATGCGGAATTCCGTTATACATTGAAAATTCCAACATTTTCGGATCAATCATTATAAGCCTGCATTCTTCAGGTCTAACCCTATAAAGCAATGATATTATCATCGAGTTAACACCAACAGACTTACCCGAACCTGTAGTTCCTGCAACCAACAAGTGAGGCATTTTAGCTAAGTCAGCATAGGTATTTTTTCCGCCGATATCCTTGCCCAAACTAATCGTCAACGGAGATTTTGCCCCCCTGAAATCATCACTTTCCAACAAATCACGCAAATATACAATTTCTCTTGTTGAATTCGGCAACTCAATACCTATCGTATTAGATCCCGGAACCACAGCAATACGAACCGAAACAGCACTCATTGACCGTGCAATATCATCGGAAAGGCCAATAACTCTGGCAATTTTTGTCCCCGGAGCAGGTTCTAATTCATATAAAGTAACCACCGGCCCCGGACGAATTTGCACAATTTTCCCCGAAATGCTGAATTCCTGCAAAACTTCTTCCAATTTTGTCGCAATCATTTCTAATTCTTTTTGGCTCATATGCTGAGCATTTTTATCCTTAACCGAAGAAAGAATATTAATATCCGGAAATTTATAATCATCGTCCGACCTAATCATCGGTTTTGCTATTTTTATTTTTTCTTGTTTAGTTTCTTTAACTTTCTTATCTTCTTTTTCATCGGCACTGTTTTTTATCTGTTTTTTCTTGCGAACAGTCTTATTCTTCACCTTCAAGAGACCTGATTTAGCAATTACAACCTTCAATACATTACCAACTGCAAGAACAAAACCTACAAACGACAACACCAACTTTCTGATAGTTCTATACCAACCTCCAAAAGTAATGCCACAAGCATAATTAAAGGAAATCAATGTCATTAAACAGCTCAAAACCCACAATATTTTTTCATTAAACGCAGTCGGATACAATCTGTTTCCAAGTGTTAAAAATTGACGAGAAAAGAACACTCCGAAACTTCCCCCAAAATCAAAATTTTTTACAGGCAAAAAGCTTAAATTAAGAAAAATAGCCAAACTGAGCGTGCCTACCAAAAAACCGAAGATTCTGCCATACGACCGCAAAAAAACACGATAACGAACAATTTCATATCCCCAAACTATCGGAGCTACCAAAAATATCGGCAACGAAAGACCGAACCAACTCAAAATCCAACCTGCATTATAAGCCCCGAAAGCCCCAAACCAATTTTTAATTTCTTTTGAATTAGCCACACCATAACCGGTATCAGCCTGATTATAAGCCACACAACTTATTATCAAAATCATCGCAAAAACAACAACAACTATCCCCAATCCCATTGTTGCCAATTTAGCCATCACCGATTTTTCTTTTTTGCGTTTTGCCATAACATTCTCTTCATCTAAAAAATTAAATCTTTTTCCGATAATACAACATCAATTATCAATAATCCCTTAATGAAAATTCTAAAAAACTTGACTTTTATAGATTATTCGCCCAAAATTTTTCTCGATATAAAATAAAAAAAGGAAAAATACCATGTTTAGACTTGATGGAAAAGTAGCCTTGATAACCGGAGCTGCCGGAGGATTAGGCGATAAAATAGCCCGCACACTTCATGCACAAGGAGCCAAACTTGCTCTGACTGATATGCGAGCAGAACCAATGGAAAAATTAAAATCCGAACTTGGTGATAATGTTGAATGCTTTGTTGCCAATCTTTCTGATTCCGAAGCAATCAAACAACTTGTTTCCGATGTTGAAGCAAAATTCGGACAAATAGATATTTTGGTTAATAATGCAGGCCTCACCCGCGACAATTTATTTATGCGCATGAGTGATGATGAATGGCAACTTGTTTTGGATGTAAACCTTTCTGCCGGTTTCAAACTTGCCCGCGGTGTAATTCGCGGCATGATGAAACGCCGTCATGGACGCATCATCGGTATTGCTTCCGTTGTAGGCGTAATGGGCAACCCCGGTCAAGCCAACTATGCTGCTTCTAAAGGTGGAATGATTGCCATGAACAAATGCCTTGCTCAAGAAGTTGCTTCTCGCGGTATCACTGTAAATTCTATTGCTCCGGGGTTCATCCGCACCCCAATGACCGATGTTTTGCCTGAAGATGTCAAATCTGCTCTTCTTGCCAAAATTCCTGAAGGCAAACTCGGCGAAGCACAAGACATTGCTAATGTTGTTGCCTTTTTGGCCTCCGATGAATCACAATACATTACCGGCCAAACAATCAACATCAACGGCGGAATGGCAATGATCTAATTTTCTTAAAATCACACATAAAAAAGTAAAAGGTTTTGCGCAATGGTGGCAAAACCTTTTTTTTTCAACTACTCAAGCGATAAAAATTTATCTCCGATAACTTTTGTATCCGCTTGGCTCAGATAAGAAATTTTGCGAAAAGCGTTTTTTCTTCCGTCTTTTGTTTTAAATTGCAAATGATTAGAACTCACACTCTCATCACCATCCAAAACAAAAAATTGCGGTTGATAGAAGTTAAGAAAAATGACCTTTTTAAATTCTTTTTTCAGCTCTTCATCTTCAACAACAAACAAAAAGAAAACTTCTTCACTTGACGAAAAAATGATTTTCGCTTCACATGCTATTTTTTTATTTTTATAAAATAGCCGCTCATTCACAACAGCAAAATCTTTATACTTGAAATTGCTGAGTTTTTCAAATTCTGATTTTTTCATAACATATAATTATATAAGCAAACTAATACACATATCTATAAACTTTCGTTCTAGAGATTATGCATATGTTTGCTTAAAATCAAACGATAAAAAAGTTTTCTACAGCTAATTACTTTTTCAAATCTTGCGCCACATGCGGATTATGTAAAAGCTGTTCAATTTTATCAACTTCTTCAAAACTTTTATCAACTCTGAAATTAATTTCCGGCACATAACGCAGAGCTGTTTTCAAAGCCACTTGTTTTCTGAAATAATTTGCCGCCAATTGCAAGCCGCCCAAAACTTCTTGAACAAAATCGCCGTTAGAAGTAATAAACCATACCGTGCAATATTTCAAATCAGGAGAAACCGTTACCTTGGTAATTGTAACCAAAGTATCAATTCCTTCCAAATTTCTCACTTCGCCTCTATCAATAAATTGAGCAATAATCTTTTTAATTTCCTGTGCCACGCGAAGTTGTCTTTGCGATGGTTCCTTATCCGCCATTTTATTTCTCCTTATACATACATAGCCAAATTGTAAATTTAAACTTGAGTTTTTGCAAGCATTTTATCTTTGGTTGACATATTTTACAAATTATCATATCAAACAATCATTATGGAGGAAGAAAAATGGCAAACAAAAAAGGACAACACATCTCAGGTTGGATAATCATTGATAAATCAGCAGGTATTGGCTCAACCGATGTTGTAAACCAAACGCGCCGACTTTTCAATGCTCAAAAAAACGGTCATACCGGAACTCTTGATCCTTTTGCCACCGGCGTTTTGCCGATAGCTTTCGGCGAGGCCACCAAACTCATTCCATATGTTACCGAAGGCGAAAAAGAATATGAATTCACACTTGAATTCGGAACTTCCACCACCACTTTGGATTGCACCGGCGAAATAGTCTCTTCCGGCGGCCGCATTCCATCAAAAGAAGAAATCTTACAAATTATCCCTTCTTTTATTGGCGAAATTTCTCAAACACCTCCAGCCTACTCTGCAATCAAAATCAATGGGCAACGAGCCTATGATTTAGCGCGCAAAGGCCAAGATATAGAAATTCCATCGCGCCAAATTCAAATCCGCGAACTTCATTTACTCTCGATTCCGTCAGCCACTTCGGCCCGATTCTCTGTCTGTTGTTCCAAAGGCACCTATGTTCGCACTCTTGGAGCAGATATTGCCGAAAAACTAGGCACTTTTGGGCATCTCAGCACACTAAGACGAACAAAATGCGGCAAATTTTCGCTTTCCGATACGATTTTACTGGAATCTTTAAAAAAAATAGAGTATGTTGAAGACCGCCAAAAACACTTACTTCCTTTGTTGACATCACTGTGCGACATCACGGTGATTGCCGTAGGGGAAGAGGATGCTGTCAAGTTGCGTCAAGGACAAAGAGTTTCACCTCGCTCATATGAGGTATCACACCTAATTGGCAAGGAAGCAATATGTTCTTTCAAGTCCCAACCGATAGCCTTGGTGCGAATAGAAGAAAAACGCATTTCTCCCATTCGCGTGTTTAATCTTTAATTTTAATAAAATAAGGAAAAACTGATGTCGATATCAAATGAAAAAAAACAAGAATTAGTTAAAACCTATGGCTTAAACCCGAACGATACCGGTTCTCCGGAAGTTCAAATTGCCATTTGGACAGCTGAAATCAACAATCTTATTGAGCACTTCAAAACACATGCTAAAGACAACCATTCTCGCTTGGGTTTAATGAAGAAAGTTGCTCGTCGTCGTCACTTGCTTGACTACTTAAAGTCAAAAGACGAAAACAGATATCAAAACATTATCGCAAAATTAAACATCAGACGATAATTTATGATTCAAAAGTTGCGGGGCTTAAAAAAAGCTCCGCAACCTGTATTAAAAAACAACAAAAATCCTGCATGGGGCAGGTAGAGGTTATATGGAAATGAAAGGTAAAGAAATATGATCGAATTTAATGAAATCCGCAAAGAGATGGAATGGGGCGGAAGAAAACTCATTCTCGAAACCGGCAAAATTTCGCGTCAAGCAGCCGGTTCAGTAATAGTAACATATGGTGAAACAATTGTGCATGGAACAGTATGCGCAGCAAAAGAGGTAAAGGCCGATCAGGATTTCTTTCCTTTAACAGTAAACTATCAGGAAAAATATTATGCCACCGGTAAAGTCCCCGGCGGTTTCATGAAAAGAGAGGGCAAACCGTCCGAACGCGAAGTTCTTATTTCTCGTTTGATTGACCGTCCGATTCGCCCGCTTTTCCCCGATGCATTCAAAAACGAAGTTCAAGTTGTTTGCACAGTTTTAGCACATGACAAACAAACCGATTCCGATGTTGTAGCCATGATTGCCGCTTCTGCAGCTTTGGCTGTTTCCGGCATACCGTTCTTAGGACCTATTGGCGCTGCCAAAATCGGCTACAAAAACGGTCAATACATCTTAAACCCCACCATGGAAGAACAACTTTCTTCCGAGCTTGAGCTTGCAGTTGCCGGAACTAACGAAGGTGTTTTAATGGTTGAATCCGAAGCCAACGAACTTTCCGAAGAAACAATGCTCGGCGCCGTAATGTTCGGCTTTGAAAGCTTCCAACCAGTAATCAACATGATTAACGAGCTCAAAAAAGAAGCCGGCAAAGAAGCATGGGAAGCTCCTGTTTTTCCGGCTGAGTTTGACGAATTATATGCTCGCATTGAAAAGGAATTTGAAGCAAAATATGCCAAAGCTTTTGAAGAAACCGACAAATTAACTCGCGGCACATTAGTCGGCCAAGTATCCGAAGAAGTTAAAGCCACTATTGACCCCGAAAATGAACTTGAAGTTCGCTATGTTGGCGATGTAATTGAAAAATTGATGCACAAAGTTGTGCGTGAAAAAGTTCTTTCAACCGGCCGCCGCATTGACGGACGCGACACTAAAACAGTTCGCCCGATTCAATGTCAGGTAGATGTTTTGCCCACAACTCACGGCTCTGCATTGTTCACCCGTGGCGAAACTCAAGCTCTGGTTGTGACCACTTTAGGAACCGGCGAAGACGCTCAAATCATTGACGGTTTGTTTGATGAAAGCAAACAAGATTTCATGTTAAACTACAACTTCCCGCCCTATTCTGTTGGCGAATGCGGTCGCTTAGGCTCTCCCGGACGTCGTGAAATCGGCCACGGCAAACTTGCATGGCGCGCCATCCACCCGATGATGCCCAAAGACAAAGATGCCTTCCCCTATACTATCCGTGTAGTATCTGAGATTATGGAATCAAACGGCTCATCATCAATGGCCACCGTTTGCGGCACAACAATGTCATTAATGGCAGCAGGTGTCCCAATGGAAAAACCGGTTGCCGGTATAGCTATGGGCCTCATCAAAGAAGACGACGGCCGTGTTGCAGTCCTGACCGACATCTTGGGTGATGAAGATCACCTTGGCGACATGGACTTCAAAGTAGCCGGAACAAAAGAAGGTGTAACCGCTTTGCAAATGGATATCAAAATCACATCAATCACCAAAGAAATCATGGAAAAAGCACTTCATCAAGCTCACGAAGGCCGCATTCATATTCTTGGCGAAATGGCCAAAGCAATTTCCGAACCTCGTCCAAATGTATCTGACAAAGCACCTCGCATTGTCGCCATCAAGATACCCACAGACAAAATTCGTGAAGTAATCGGAACAGGCGGTAAGGTAATCAGAGAAATCGTAGAAACCACCCATACCAAGATTGATATTACGGATGATGGTGTTGTAAAAATTGCCTCATTGAAAAAAGAAGACGGCGACGCAGCTTTAGAATGGATTATGGGCATTGTTGCAGAACCGGAATTCGGCAAAATTTATCACGGCACAATCACCAAAATTATGGACTTTGGTGCATTTGTTCGTTTCCTTGGAACAACCGAAGGTTTGGTTCACATTTCCGAAGTTAAAAACGAACGCATTGCCACTGTTTCTGAGTTTTACAAAGAAGGCGATCAAATTTGGGTTAAATGTTTGGGAGCCGACAATCGCGGCAAAATCAAACTTTCTGCCAAGAGAGTAAACCAAGAAACAGGCGAAGATTTAGAAAAATAATCTTTAATGCCAATCAAAAAAAATCCGAAGAGTTTTATCTTCGGATTTTTTTTACAATCACTTAAAATTACTATACATACAGCGCTTTAAGATAGTGCATGACAGGTTAATTAAAATTAAGGGAAGAATAATTTAAATTGTCATGCTTTGAGGTTCGTAATTCAAACGCGCTCACCAATTTGGAGAAGGCTGGCAAAATTCTTTGCTAGCCTTTTGTTTTTAAGGCTTTCAGCGAGTTCGTACGATTTTATATCCCCAATTTGTAGATTTTCGTTATCATTTCCTTGTATCCTTTGTTCTGCAAGGGGTTGCATCGGTTCGTATGATTTGGTTGCTTGTGTCACCAAAATCTTACTATTAATAAACTCATTGAACGGAAATCTTAATTTATATGTTAATTCACCTTCAGTTAAAGTAAGGCTTTCAAATACAAATTTCAGCAATAATCTCTTTAGTTCAAGATTGTTGGATTTCTCAAATACATACCCTGCTTGTGTGGCAATATCTAATAACCCTAAAATAGTTTCATCAAAGTTTTTATCTGCTTTTTCATGTGCTGATACCTTATTTTTCAAACGATTCATCTTAACTTGTATTTCATTACGTTTTGTATCAAATGATTCTCTATCCAGTTCCCCATCAAGTCTTAAATCAAACAGATTATTGAGCTTTTCTTTGAGTTTATCCTGTTCAGCACGGAGTTTCTTGATTTCTTGAGCGTAAAACTTTTTCTCCGATGCTTTTGATGATTTTAATTCCTTTTGGAGTTCGATTATCACATTGTTGGGGAGCTTTATTCGGTTTAGAATGGAACTAATTTGTTTAATAAGATATTCTTCTCTTATGTAACTCCTTGTTTTATTGTTCATCCAGCATACTATATAAGAAAATTTTCCTTTTTTAAATTCACAAGGACATGTTCTTCCTGTTATGCCGCAACGTACCATTCCTTTAAAAACCACTGGCTTCTGCGAATATTTACCTACATCCCCAGCTCTCAAAGCCTTTTGTTCTTGGCATAAATCCCAAAGTTCTTTACTAATCAAAGGTTTATATAAAAAAGGTATTTTTAAGTTGAATGATGAAAAATTATAATTTACAATTATGCCGATTAGTAAACTAACATTCTTAATATAGGAAAAAACATGTTAAAGAAACTATCTATTTTTGCAATTGTCTTATTAATAACAGGGTGTGTTACAGGATATTATGCAGATAATATGTATAACAATAATGTGCATAAAGTAGAGTTTTCTGCGTTATCAGACCCATCAATGAATTTTTCTAAATATAATAATTGCTATCTAATAACAGAAAAAGACTTAAAAAGCATAGATACTCGAAGAAAAATGGCTGTTTTAGAGCCAGACCTTAAAACAAAAGGTATTAAAATTACTAAAAATAAAACATCAGCTAATTGTTACCTATATTTAGATTATGGTGATAAAAAAGGTAGTTATGTTACATCAGAAGCAGTTTATGGACAAACAGGAATCCAAAGTGCTGTAACAACAGTAAATGCTCTAGGTGGCATATCAACAAATTATACCCCTAGTTACGGAGTTACAGGATATCGACCTGTTACAAGTCATACATCATTTAAATATCTAAGACTTGAAGTTAGAGATAAAAATGATATGGAAGTATGGCATACAGTTGCGGCTAAGTACTATAATACCACAGCATCGTCTAGAGCAGAATTATCGGAAAGTTTGGATGATATTTTCCCGCTGCTTTCGGATATATCTGTAAAAAATATTGGAAATAACATTAGTGATGGATATTTTCTCTACAGTGATTTAGAAGTAAAATTATTTAGTGTTGGAAGAAAAAATGAAGTAAAGTATGAAGGACTTGATCTTTTGGAATCATTAGAGGATGTTCCTGTAAAAGATATAAAAGAAGTTGCTAATTGGAATGCTTTGTATAGTGAAACTATAAAAAATACATTAAATAGATGGGCAAAAAGAATAGGTTGGACAATAGAATATCCCAAAAATATGCCTTATATAATGATAGAAGAAGAGACACCGTATAGAGGTACTTTTGATAATGTTGTTGCCAAATTGCTTAAAGCAACAAATTTAAATGCTACTTTTAATAAAAAAGAAAAAAAATTAATTATAGAAGAAGTTGAAAATGCGTATTATGATGAAACATCATTTAATACATCAAAACGTACAAATAATATACTACATACTTTATGGCACTAGTAGAACAGTAAATAATCTTATAAAACCGCTACTTTTATGAAGTGGTGGTTTTTCATTTTTTAGTATTGCCAAATAAAATTTTTAACATTAGCATATTTTAATAAAAAATATTTTATTGAAAGAATTTTCCTATGAAATTTGATGTTAAACCCTCTAAAAGAAAGAAAAAAGACCCAATAAGAGATTTAATTGTTACAGGAGCTTTGGGCTACACAGCATATAAATTACTTAGTAAAAATGAAAAAAAAGAAAATGAGAGAAAAAAAACACCTGCATGGTTTTGGTGGATTTCAGGAATACTAATTTTAATTAGTATGTATATAAAGTAAATTGAAACTATATTGAAATATTATGGAAAAAGGTCTTGATTATATTTTTACCCAACATACAAAACTAATTATATTAGGTACTTTTCCAAGTGAAAAATCTAGAAACACTTGCTATTATAATAATCCGCAAAATCAATTTTGGAAAATAATTGCCAATATTTTTAATAACGAAATAGTTATAAATAGTGATAAAACAACAAGATATAATTGTTTGCTTAATAATGGTATTGGATTATGGGATGTAATAGGAACTTGTAAGTTTGAACAAAAATCAAGTTTAGATAGTAAAATAATCAAGGATTCAATCATATATAATGATTTTAAGCTACTTCAAAAGATGTGTCCTAATCTTCGTTGTATTGTATTTAATAGCAAAAACGCAAAAAAATTGTTTGATAGATACCTAAAACAAGAAAAAGATGAAAAATTAAAAGAGTGGCTTCAAAATTTAACAAACAATGGAAATAATGTTTTACCATCAACAAGCTCTGCTAACGCTCACAAAAAGCTAGAAGAAAAGTTCAAAGAATGGAAAGAGTTTATTTCAAATAAAATTTAAGACATTAAATTTTATTTGATTTTCAACGCAATATCATTTAAAAGAATATTAATTGTTTAACTCTAGTAACAGGCCGTTTCTAAAATGATTACTTTTGTGCACCTTTCAGATATACATTTTTCGAATAAAAACAATGTATTACTAAGCGAAAAAGAACATATTATAAATAATATTTATAATAATATTTGCATGAGTGAATACTCTTTTATTATAACTAGCGGTGATTTGGCTTTTTCTGGAAAAGAAGATGAATACTATCATCTTATTGATTTTTATACATCTTTACAAGAAAAATTAACAACAGAACAAATAAAACATGAATTTTTATTTGTTCCTGGTAATCACGATTGTGATTTTTTAAATAGTAACAATGAAGTTAGAGAAGCTTTATTAAAAAGTAAAAGTACTGAATTAGGGGTATTAAATCAACTTAAAAATGTTCAACAACATTTCGAAGACTTTATATCTATGTTTTCAACTAAAAATAAAATATTTTCACATCCATTAGTAAACATACAATCATCTGAAATAAGCAATAAAAAATATAATTTCTTTTTATTTAATACTTCATTATTTTCTCAGAAAAATGAAAAATATGGAGAATTGCAATTTCCTCAAAATGTTATAAACGATATTGAAAAGACTATTAAAGTAAATTCAAATGATATAAATATTGCTATTATGCACCACCCATCACATTGGTTTGATAACGTGGATTTTCATAATATTATAGAATTTATAGAAACAAAAATGAATTTTGTTTTTACAGGTCATGAGCATACTCAAAATGATTATTCAAAACATGCAAATAATAAAAGGCATATACATTTCTTTGAAGGTGCAGAGTTATCAAATGACAATATTTTAAAACAGTATAATATATATAAAATCGAAGAAAACAAGCAATTTTCAAAAAAAATAATATGGAACGGATGTAACTTTGAAGAAACAGAAAACAATAGAATTATAACAATATCACAAAATGGGAAACATCCTTCAGAACAAATGTCTGATTTCTTAAACAATGTAATGTTACTTCCTAATATCGATGAAAAAATTAAGCTGTCGGATATTTTTGTAACACCTTATATTACTACACATATAAAAGATGAAGATGATGGCGGAAAAACTTTAACTAAAATAGACACTGAAAGTATTTTAAATAATGAATTAAAAAATAAATTCTTAATAATAAAAGGGGAAAGCAGATATGGTAAAACCTCGTTATTAAAGATGATTTACAAAAGTCGATTTAATCAAAATTTTTATCCAATATATATAGACGTTATAAGCTGTAGTACTTCAAAATTATGTAATTTAGAAAATTTAACATCATCATGTTTTGAAGAACAGTATGAAAATACATCTAAAGGATTATATAATACTATTAGTAAAGACCAGAAAGTTATCTTAATAGATAACCTAGATTATAATAATAAAATAAAAGATATTCCTCAAACGTTATTAAATTTAAAGAAAATTGCAAACGAAGTCATAGTGACATCATCTTCAGAATTTAATGAAGCTCTCTTATTTAATAATAAAAAAGCCTCTGATTTTTTTGAAACATTTAAAGTCTGTGAGTTGATAGAATGGAACAGAACAAAAAAAATTGATCTCTTTCAAAAATGGCTAGGAATATCACATAGTACGGTTGATGCTCATGATATTGAAGAATTAGAAAAAGACTTGAGTATACCTTTTCGCAAAGGAATGCTGCCATCAATACCTTTTTATTTGTTATCATCACTTCATTTAGCTAAAAACGGTGTTAATCTTTCAGGAGCTTCTCCTGAAACAGGGTGTGCTGAATTTTATAAAACAATTATAAATTTATCATTATTAAAAATAGGAATTGAAAATAATAAATTATCAGCATGCTTAAATTTTATAGAAAATATAGCAAAAGAACTTCTTCTTTCAGATACAAAATACATTTCTGAAGAGGCAATAACAGAACTTGCTAAGCAATATATTCACACTAAAATGCTACGACAATTACCTATTGATGTAGATAAATTAATAGAAGCAAATATTTTAATCAAACAAGCTGATGGATATTATTTTGCTTTTGATTATATATACTACTTTTTTGCAGCTTCATACATTACTAATAATATGAGTAAAGATAACATAAAGCAAAAATTAAAAGATATTTTAGATCATTTATATACTAGAGAAAATGCCAATATAGCTATTTTTGTTTCATACCATTCAAAAGATTCTTTTATAATTAATGCAGTTCAACAGAAAGCACAAGAAATTATAGATTTTTTTAATAACAAAATAGAAGATAATATTTCATGGGATCATATTGATTTTATCAATGAATTAATAGAAGAACTACCTAAGTTAATTGAACCATCTTCTAATGGAATTGAATTAAAAAAGAAAGAAGCTAAAATATTAGATGAGGAAGATGAAAGATTAAAAGCCATAGAAAGTGATGAACGAGAAAATAAGGCTATGGAGGCTCTTAAATTAAGTGAAATTATTGGATGCTTACTTAAAAATCATGCTTTTGAATTAGATGCAGATCCTAAAAAAGATTTATGTCGCTATGGATATTTATTACATAAGGCTATTTTATCATCTTATATAAATATGTTAAAAAAAGATAAAAGCGCATTACTTTCCTATATAGAAACACAAATTTCAGAAAACTTAAAAGAATTAAATAATGAAAACATAAAAAATGAAAGTAATAAAATTATATTCTACATAACAAGCCTAATGTATTTAGGAACAGCTATACACCTAACTTCACATTTAGCAAACTGCGATTTATTACCTGTTAATACAGCATTATGCGATGATGAAAAATTACAATCAAAATTTATGGCTATTATAGATCTATATAATCATATACAATATAATACTCAATTCCCATATACGAATAAATTACAGCCTCTACTAAAAAAAATAGGAAACAAGGAACATTTGTTTAAGTTAATTATAACATTGTTTACATTAAGACATATTTCAATAAATTATAATAATATTGACCGCTCCATTAGAGAAGGGATATTTAAGATATTGCATATTTCTGATAGTAAAAAAACTCAATTATTAATAAATTCATCAAAAGAACGAAACTAATATATTAATCTTGTTATATTTTTATAGTTCTCACTTGTTTAACATTCTAAACCCATCAACAATTTTGATATTAAACTGTTTTGCTATTTTTTTAGCTTTTTGTGAAACATCACAAGTTGAATATAAAATTGCTTCAGTTTTTGTATTATTTGTTTCTTCATAATATTTTTTAGCACCATACAATTCAAAAATATGTTTTTCATGTATTATCTTATCTGACGACCAATTTTTGCATTGAATTAAAATTATAGAATTACCTTTTTTAGTGCAAATTAAGTCAATTCCCTCATCTTCTAAACCTTTTTCAATGCCTACCATCTCTACTTTATATCCTTTACGTCTGAAATGACGTGCAACATATTTTTCATATTCTTGCCCAGCTTTTTGACGTTCTTTTTGATTCAAGCACTTAACATCTAATTGTTCCTCATAACTATCAATGATTTTACTTAATTTAGAAATTCTTTCATCGTAATGTTTTCCTTTAGACCTTTTTTCTTGGATATAGAAAAAAACACCAACAGAAATTATAAGAATCAATGGAATTTGAAACGGAAGAGATTTTCGTAAATGATAATATTTGTCATAAGGATAACATTTCTTGTCACGATTATACTTTTTCTTATATGGTTTAGAATATTCTTTTTTAGTTGAATAATATTCTCTTTTAGTTTCTACACTATAAGCAGGAACAGAAGTTAATATAAAAAAATAACCTAAAAAAAGAGCTAAACAAACCTTAGTATATTTCATCATAATTAATACTAACCTTTCAAATCATTATAATTTCCGAAATCTTTCCCACAATCATTGCATTTATAAGCAGAACTATTCGGTTTTATACAACAACCGCCTAAAACAATTTCATCATTTGCAAGTTTTTCTTCTAATTCTTCATTAAATGCAGGCATACCATATGCATATCTGGCAACATTTTCTGACTTACAATAAGGACATTTAATTGTTTTGTTCATTTCTTTCTCTTTAATCACACCTTGTAACACCTAGTGAATTTGTTCGGCATTTGGTTTTCTTACCGTTTTGGTCGGTGTAGGTTGTAACGCCCAATGAATTTGTGCGAGCTTTTATAGTGTTGCCTTTATTATCCTTATAAGTGGTAACTCCGAGCGAATTTGTCCTTGCTGTGCCTCTTGTACCATCGCTACTGCTATAAGTAGTTGTACCCAAAGAGTTGGTTCTTGCTTTTACTTTATTTCCTTTATTATCGGTATAAGTTGTTGTTCCCAGTGAGTTTGTGCGAGATTTGATAACTCGTCCATCACTATCCTTACAAGTTGTAACACCCAAGGAATTGGTAGAACAACGCATATCAGCCCAAGCCAAGCTCGCAAAAAGCATACAAATCAAAGCAATTACATATCGCATAAAAACATCTCCTAACATCATCATCTTACAAGCTATATAACGAAAAAACAAAGAAAAAAGTTCAGTTTATGCTATAATTTATAGCTTTTTTAACAAACTGTGCTTTATCCTTTATTTAAGAAAGAGAGGATTTGATGTATTCAATATTAGGTGTGTTTTTAGGTGGTGGTGTTGGCTCGGTTTTAAGATGGCTGATTTGTTGCAAAATTAACTCTCATTGGGGAACAATGATTGTAAACATCCTTGGTGCGTTCTTGATTGGCTGTGCCTATACCTATTTTCAAAAGCATTTAGCAGATAATACCAACCTAAAATTGTTTATAATGACCGGTTTATTAGGTGGTTTTACAACATTTTCAACCTATTTGCTGAATTTCTCAACACTTATCAGCGAAAATAATTATACCGAAGCATTTTCGTACTTGTTGCTTTCAATCGTTATTGGTTTGATTGCATTGGTTTTGGGCATGAAATGTATGACAATGGTGGGATAATAACAATGAAAAGAGAAGTTAATTATAAGGAAACAAGCCGAGCGAAAGCTTTTGAACTTTGGATGAAAGCCCCAAATCCGATGGTAACATTCTTCAAGACATTGGATGTTTCCAATCTTGTTAAAATTTCAAAGAAGAAAAAGCTAAAATTTAATATGTTACTAGATTATTGCATCGGTAAAGCCGCTGTTAGCATAAAGGAGTTTTATATACTTCCAGTTGGCAATCAGCTCATACAATATGATAGCATAGCTATTAACACTATTGTTAAAAACAAAGAAAATGAAGTTAGTTCTTGCGACATATTATATACAGATAACTTGGAAACATTTAATCAGGAATATATGAAATATACAAAAGAAGTTTCAGGAATCTGCCAAGATAGAGATTTATCAGAAAATAGTATGGTTATAGGAACATCTGCCATTATTAACACCGAGATTGATGGTGCTGTTGGAATGAATAGCGGAGTTTTCAACAATCCGTTTATCATTTGGGGGAAATACCGTAAAAAGCTATTTAGATACTATCTTCCTATATCTTTTCAATTTCATCATACTCAAATGGATGGAGCTCATGCAGGTCAATTTTTAGAAAACCTACAAAATGAAATTAATGGCTTAAAATAAGAGAAAAAACTAATGAATTATAAATTTGGGGTATATGGTGATAGTATTGCATTTGGTTATGGCAACAATAATCAAAGCTGGTTTGATGAGCTTTATTTGGGAAGTAATGCTTTGAAACTCGCTCAAAACGGTGAGAAGATTGAAGATGTTTTAAGTAAAATTAAGCAAGATAACAATCATTATGACACTTTGTTTTTTGCCGTAGGAATTAACGATTTGCTATCAACTTCGCCTCAAAGCAACCAAATTGCAATCCCTGAACTTATCGGAAAATATAAAGAAATATTAGAGATTGCACAAAACAAAGCTTCAAAAGTTGTTGTTCAATCAGTGCTACCGGCAAGAGAAGAGTTATTCCCTAACCAAGCTTGGCTTGATGAAGATAAATGGGCTTTAAATTCGGATATTGAGATTTTTAATCAAAAACTGGCAGAACTGTGCGAAAAGCATCAAATCAAGTATTTAGATGCTTATACAGGCTTTTGCTCACTGGATTTATCAAAGATTTATATGGATGCCGTCCACTTGAATAAAGAAGGACAAAGCGAACTTGCTAGAGTTTATTCATTTTAGATTTTGCCGACAAGTAGGCAAAATCTAAAATACTCTTGACTTTTATCAATTTAATAAATTGTCTTGATTTTTTTCAATGTGCATAATAAACTACACAAAGAATACACATTTTTTGTGTAAAATTAGCGAAGAGGAATATCATGGAAAGTGTTAAAAACAGGATATTATCACGGATTTACGGCAGAGGTAGGGGGTGGTGTTTTACGCCAAATGATTTCTCTGGTGATTTTAAACGATGGGAAATTGGCAATTCTTTAGAAGATTTAGTAAAATTAGATAAAATCAGAAGAATTGCAAGAGGTCTTTATGACTATCCTATTTTTAGTAACATCTTGAATAAAAATGTAGCTCCCGATATGGAACAAGTAGCATTTGCATTAGCTCGTAAATTTTCTTGGCGTATTCAACCATCAGGTGAAACTGCCTTAAATTATCTTGAATTGTCTACTCAAATAATGGGAAAATACATTTATCTTTCAGATGGTCCTAGCAAAACTTATGATATATTAGGGCAAACATTAGAATTTAAGCATCACATATATAGGGAAGCCGCTATTTCTGATAAAAAAACAATGTTAGTTGTTCAGGCGATAAAAAGTATCGGAGAAAATAATATAACTTCTGAATTTTTGTATAAGCTTGAAAATAAGTTTAATGCAGAAGAATGGTTAAAAATAAAGAAAAATAGCACAAAAGCTACTGGATGGGTTTATAAAATAATATCAGAAATAGCAGATAAAAAGGACAAATAAATGATAGAACTTATTGCTAAAAGCAAAGAACAAGAAAGAAAAGCTATTTTTCTAGATACTGCATCAGCATTAAAAATGAATGCTGAAATGGTTGAAAAAGATTTTTGGGTATGTTGGACATTAAATAGAATATTCTCGGATGAATATTTGAATAAAATATTGTGTTTCAAAGGAGGAACATCTTTATCCAAAGCATTTCATCTGATAGAACGTTTCTCTGAAGATATTGATTTGATATTAGATTGGAACACTATTAGCAATGGTAATGAGATATTTAAGTCTTCACGAAATCAGCAAAATATTAGGAATGAACAGCTTTTAGAAGATAGTAAAGTCTTTATAGCTAATATTTTGAAAGAAAAAATAGAAAAAGTTGTCGGAGATATATGTCAGGTAAAAATTGATTCCGATGATGGAAATTGTTTGCAAATCGTATATCCTAAAGGTATTTCCGGTAGTTATTTGTTGCCATATATAAAATTAGAAATAGGAGCATTAGCGGCATGGCTTCCTAATGACACATATTCAATAAAGCCATATATTGATGGTGTCGCAGATACCTTGAGATTCAAAGAAATTAAAGTGCCAACAATTAAGGCTGAAAGAACATTTTGGGAAAAGGCAACAATCCTTCATAGTGAACATTTTAGAACAAAAGGTGTTCCTGAAAGATATTCTCGCCATTACTATGACTTATATAAAATGGCTCACTCTCCTGTAAAAGAAGAAGCTTTTGCAAACATTGATTTATTAAAAGCTGTAGTAGAGTTTAAACAAACCTTTTATTATACAGCATGGGCTCATTATGATGAAGCAAAGATAGGTACTTTTCATTTGTTGCCAACAGAAGAAAATCTGAAACGCTTGTATGATGATTACAAAAAAATGCAAGGTATGATTTTTGGTGATTATCCAGACTTTAACGACATAATCACATATTTAAGCTCGTTAGAGAAAGAAATAAACAAATTATAACAAAGTAGCGAATAATGGCTAGGCTAACAACCTTAAAAGATAAAATTCAATATCGCATCAAGAAAAGCAAGGAAACAGTTTTTCTTGTAAGTGATTTTATGGATTTATTAGGGAGAGACCAAATATTAAGGGCGTTAAGGACTTTGATTAAAGAAAACCTCATAATCAAAGTAGGAAAAGGTATATACTCAAAAGTTATTAAATCCGTTATTTCAGGGAAATTTATCCCTGCAGACAATTTAAGGAATATAGCCATATCTGCATTAAAGAAAATGGGCGTTGAAGTGGTACCTACAAAAGCAGAGCTTGATTATAACAATAAACTGACAACACAAGTTCCTAACGGATTTATAATCGGTGTAAATAAAAGAGTTTCTCGCAATATTAGTTTTGGAAAGGCTGTAATACGATTTGAGTTGGTGTGTAACAGTTAAACTTTTATATACCCTCTAACCAAACCTTGGATTTCTTTCGTTAAGTCCCATTGCACGAAGCAATTTGCTCTTAAACAAATAATCCTAACATAAAGATAATTACAAATATTAAAAGCTGAAATAAAACAAAGTAAATTATAGGAATAAAAATCAATTTACCCCATAATCTTAAGTTTTTTATTTTATTCACAACATTAATTAATATATAAGTTATGCCGAAACTGATATATGCTGAATTTATACATATTTTATAATAAACATCTTGTGTTTGATTAAACATTTTAAGCATTTCAGCATCAGAAAAGTAATAAAGATATGCAAAAAATCCTTTAACGAAAACCGCTGGTATAACTGCAAATAACAGAATTAAAATAACAATATTTTTTGTTTGTGACAGAATTTTTTGCATAACGTTTGTTCCTATTTTTTAATTCTTATCGTCTGTTTCTTAAATCTATATACTGTTGACACATATTTTGCAACATATAGTTTTGGGAAAACCCATAAGAATTAATAGCGTTATAATAATCTTGTTCAGTCCATAAAGAAACATTTTTTCTTGCAGGAGAATTAGGCTTGTTTAACTCATTTATAACAATATCCTCATTTTCATTTAAATGCTTTATTCCTAAAAAATCATCTAAACCAGTGGATGTTGTTATTCCTTTCTTAATAATTTGTTTTTGAGCTTGCCTAGCCAAAAAAGGTATTGCTCCAGACATTTTTTTATCCTTTCATATAAAAATTAACTATAATGATAGCGCTATCATATTGTTATATAGGATAGCTCATATATTTAAATCAAGGGTTGCAAATGAATAAAATATATTTTTTTAGTTGCAGATGTTGAAAGATTAGAATAACTTTACCTTATATAATCCCTAACCAAGCCTTGGATTTCTGCGGTAAGTCCCATTGCACGAAGCAATTTATTGTATTTGTCGCTTTTATCAGTCATTTCAAAAAATGCATAACCTATCATATTTCCAAGCAAATCAGCTCGCTTCATAACATCTTGGAGCAAATCGTCAAAAGTGCCATCATATGCTTCTTTTAATATTTTGAAGTTTTTGATTTTCTTACGATTTTCATTCAAAAAATCGTTAAACCCAGCAATATTATTAAAATTCTTATATCCTTTACGGTTTGTAATAGTCTCAATCAACACCTTCATATTCAGTCCTTTGGCTTATATAAAGGTATTTATAAATATTATTTGTTATGAATTAAACTTACCAATATAATTTTTTATTCTGTCGTATATCTCTATATCACGTTCTTCATGTTGAGCTAATGATATATAATAATTTCCCCAATCATATTTTTCATATATTAACCAATCGCCAGTTTTGTTTGGATTTGATATTGTTGCATACAATATATTTTTTAATTGATGACCGATTTGGGCCCGATTTTCGTTGATTCCTGCTCCCTTAATTGTCATGCCTTGAACGAATGAAATGAGTGAAATAAGGCATCTTCGAGTTAGTTACTTATGTTACTTTTGTGCGAACAAACAGTCTCGGACTGGCGAACCAAAAAGCACCGCT